>JANQPM010000055.1 GCA_028289465.1 Lysobacterales bacterium
AGAATAGGGCGAACCCACGGGATAGTTATACCAGCCGGCCTCGAAAAACGGTTCTGCGAACCAAGGGCGATCGTGGCAGCCGGTACTATCCGCGCCAAAAGTCGATACCAACGAGATGCAGGCCTGCCGGGCCTGTGCTTTGGCGGTATGCCATTCCAGAATGGTATAACCGCCAAAACCGTTATCGGTCATGACCGCCAGGCTCTGGCGAGGCATGACAGTCAATAGGAAGACAGCGAAGAGCAAGTAAACCGCTGCGGTGAAATGATGTGACATGCCCCCTTCCCTCTTTAATAACCCATCACTTGCCCGCCAGCCGAAGCCGGTCCGGTTAACGTCGGCCGATGTTTAGGGTAGCAGAAACAATAAACCCTTCAAGCCGTTAGCAATGCTTGACAGGCCGTGCAACTTCCAACGCAAAGACCTGCGGTAGGCGCGCCTTTAGGCGCGAAAACCAAGGCTATTGCACGGGTCCGTTGCCTTGCGGGCAGCTAAAAAGGAGCCGCTGAGAATGGCGATCGGAATCCGGCGCTATCTGTAGCCACCGGGTTATCGCGCCTGAAGGCGCCCCTATAGGGGAGATCGGCCGTGCCAATACGCGCTGATGCCTGCGATGCCCTGGCCACCGTGGCGAATTGCGCGATCGCAATCGGCTGGCTGCATTCCGCCGAGCGCATAGACCGGCAGGTTAACGGTATCGACCTGTTCGGAGAACCGGTTCCAGCCCAGCGGTTTGGCTTTCGAATGCGATGCGGTCGGATTTACCGGCGACAGGCAGACGAAATCCACGCCGACGGTTTGCGCGCGCCGCAGTTCCGCTTCGTTGTGGCAGGACGCGCCGACCCAGAACTGCCGGCCCAGCGGGCGCGTTTTGGCGTGCATCAGTTCGCGGGCAGTCAGATGAATACCGGCCAGCCCGTATTCCTCGACCAGGCTGCAGGCTTCGGGCAACGGCTGTGGGCCGTTCAGCAGCAGCTTCGCATCGGCCTGTCCGGCAATCGGCAGTGCGGTTTGAACAATCCGCCGCAGCCGTTCGGTGTCGCAGGATTTGGCGCGCAGTTGAATCAGCGGGTACCCCCGGGCAGCGACCGATTGCAGCCTTTCGGCAAATTGCCGGGGCGAGTCGAAATCGCCGGTGATCGGATAGTGGCGCGGCAGCCGGATGGCATTGATCACCGGTGCGTCGGCGGCCGGCATATCGCGATGCCGCAGTTCATCGGCATCCACCCAGTCGATCGCCTGCCCCTCCCGGCCGTCGGGTTGGCCGCGGTACGCGGTGACCTCGAAAACCATCAACCGAACAGCGTTATCGGGATAGCGGTGATGAACGGTGATCAGCGGCCGGGATGTACAGACATGAATGCCGAGTTCTTCGGCCAGTTCGCGTTGCAGTGCGGCTGCTTCGGATTCTTTTCCATCGACCTTGCCGCCCGGAAACTCCCACAGGCCGGCCAGCGATTTACCCGGCAGACGGCGGCTGATCAGAATACGGCCGGCCCGGTCGCGGACCACGCCGGCAACCACGGAAGTCCACGAATCAGCCATGGCGATATCCGATGTGCTGGTGTCCTATGTACTGGTGTCCGGCGCCGGAATCGCTAGCTCAGCTTACCGTGGCACTGCTTGTATTTTTTCCCGGAGCCGCACGGACAGGGCTCGTTGCGGCCGATTTTCCGGCCTTCGCGCACGTAGGTTTCCGGGGTTTCAGGGGCTCCGGGGGTTCCCGGCTGCGCCGCCGGCCGCGGATTGGCACCGCCGGCCATTGCATTGGTCTCTGCGTGCTGGTATTCCAGCGCGGCATCGCTGCGCCGCTGCTCTTCCACCGCTTCCACATCCTCTTCCGCACGGATCTGCACCCGCGCGAGAATGCGCACTACCTCGAATTTGTAGCGGTCCAGCATATCAGTGAACATCTCGAACGACTCGCGCTTGTATTCCTGGGTCGGCTTTTTCTGCGCATAGCCGCGCAGGCCGATGCTCTGGCGCAGATAGTCCATCGCGGCCAGGTGCTCTTTCCACTGCTGGTCCAGCACATTCAGCATCAGGGCTTTCTCGAAATGCCGCATGACCTCGGAACCGGTAATCGCTTCTTTGGCCTCGAAGTGTTCTTTGGCCCTGGCCAGCACTTTCTCGCTCAGGGCTTCTTCGTTCAGCGCGTCGTCGTCGGCCATCCATTGCTGCACCGGCACGTTCAGGCCGAATTCGCCTTCCAGCGCCTTTTCCAGGCCCGGCACATCCCAAAGCTCGTCAATGCTGCCCGGCGGCACATACTGGTTGCTCAGGCCGGTGAACACATCGCCCGTGAAATCGGTAATAGTGTCGTGAACCTCTTCGGCCTGCATCAGCTCGTTGCGCTGCTGGTAAATCACCCGGCGCTGGTCGTTCGCGACATCGTCGTATTCCAGCAGGTGCTTGCGAATATCGAAGTTATGCGCTTCTACCTTGCGCTGGGCGTTTTCGATGGCACGGCTGACCCACGGGTGCTCAATGGCCTCGTCTTCCTTCATGCCGACCCGCTGCATCATCGCGGACAGCTTGGGCGGCGCGAAGATACGCATCAGATTGTCTTCCAGCGACAGGTAGAAGCGGGACGAACCCGGATCGCCCTGGCGGC
>JANQPM010000061.1 GCA_028289465.1 Lysobacterales bacterium
CCTCGCCGTTAGCGGCGCTGGACTCGGATTGCGGCGGGCCCTGCTGGGCCCGCTGCGCCGATACGATCTGGAACCGGTCAGCTTTATGGAAGTGGCGCCGGAGAACTGGATCAACGTCGGCGGCAGCCTGGGCCGGCAATTTCGCGAATTCACTGAGCAGTTTCCGTTTGTCTGCCACGGTCTGTCCCTGTCCCTGGGTGGCCCGTCCCCGCTGGATGAGACCTTTCTGCTGAAGGTCAAGCGCTTTCTGGACGACCACCAGATCGAGCTCTATACCGAGCACTTGAGCTACTGTACCGATGACAGCCATCTGTACGATTTAATGCCCATTCCGTTTACCGAAGAGGCCGTGCACTACGTTGCAGCACGCATTCGTCGAACCCAGGAGATTCTGGACCGCCGTATTGCGATTGAAAATGTCAGCTATTACGCCGCTCCCGGCCAGGAGATGCATGAAATAGACTTTATTAATGCTGTGGTCGAACAGGCCGATTGCGACCTGCTGCTGGATATCAATAACATCCACGTCAACAGCATCAACCATCGCTACGACGCGGTAAAATTCCTCAAGGCAATGCCCGGCGAGCGCATTGTCTATGGCCATGTGGCCGGACACTACAATGAAGCCGAGGATCTGATTGTCGATACGCACGGTGCGGCGGTGATTCCGAATGTTTGGAAACTGCTGGAAATCGCGTATCAAACCTTTGGCGCATTCCCAACGTTGCTGGAACGGGATTTCAACTTCCCACCGGTGCCGGAACTGCTGGACGAAGTAAACACCATTCGGCAACTGCAGGCCAAATGGACGCAAGATGAACCGGCCATCCAGTCCGCCTGACAAGCTCGCGCGACTGCAAAAACAATTTGCGGCCCATATTCGCAACCCCGACGAGATTGCGGGGCCCGGCGATGTGGAAGATCGCCGTATGGCGATCTATCGGGAACTGTTCTTCAATAATATCCAGGGCTTTCTTTCCAGCAATTTCCCGGTCATCAGAAAATTGTATGACGACCCGGACTGGCTAAAGCTGGTGCGGGAGTTTTTCGTTCACCATCAGTCGCAGACACCGTTGTTTCCCGAGCTGCCGCGCGAGTTCCTGCGTTACCTGCAGGATGAGCGACCCGGCCAGGCTGGCGATCCGCCGTTTCTGTTCGAACTGGCCCACTACGAATGGGTGGAACTGGCCTTATCCCTGGACGCGGCCGATTTCGACGATACTGCGCACGACCCGGACGGTGATCTCCTATCCGGCAGGCCGCTGGTTTCGCCGCTGGCCTGGCCGTTCAGCTACCGGTTTCCGGTGCACCGAATCCGGCCGGACTTTCAACCCACCGAGGCTCCTGACAATCCGACCCATCTGCTGGTTTACCGGAACCGCGAAGAGCGGGTCCAGTTCATGGAGCTGAATGCGGTCTCCGCATTGCTGCTGCATAAACTGAAAGGCAATGAAAATTTGACCGGTCTTGACTGCCTGAATGCGATCGCAGAAGAACTCGACCACCCGCAACCCGGGGTGGTAGTTGACGGCGGACGGCAGCAAATGGAGGTTTTCCGCTCGCGCGATATTATATTGGGTACGCGGGTTTAAAAGCCCCCCATAGAAAAGTAACCCTAAGAAAGTAACGCTAAGAAAGTAACCCTTAGACATTAACTCGTAGAAAGTAAAAAGCTGCGATAATCACTCGCGGTTGAGAATACAGGAGCACAGCGATGGCGTTGTATGATATATACGATGATTTGACCGCCCGCCTGCGCGCGGCCGGCGACTGGGTATGGCCGCTGGCGCTGCGGCTGATCATGTTCTGGGAATTCTGGGAAGCCGGTACAAGCAAGTACAACGGCAGCAACTGGTTTGGCAATATCCAGGATAACTTTCCATTTCCATTCCGCGCGCTGGGCGCCGATTTGAACTGGATCTTCGCCACTTATGGCGAGATCATTTTCTCGGTGCTGGTGCTGCTCGGACTGTTTACCCGCTTTGCCGCAGTCTCGCTGCTGGTCATTACCGTGGTTGCGACCGTTGCGGTGCACTGGCCGGCAGATTGGAGCAGTTTGTCTGAACTGTGGCAGGGCTATGCGATTTCAGACAAGGGATTCGGCAACTTCAAATTGCCCTTGCTGTTCATGATTATCCTGCTGCCGCTGATTTTCCATGGCGGTGGCAAGATCAGTCTGGATCACCTGCTGGTCAAATTTACCGGCCGCAGCGGCGAGTTGAGCCAGCGCATCGGCGATCTCGGCGCCGCCGGGCTGGCATTCCTGGTGCTGGGTATCGCCACTGTTTACCTGCTGCCGACAATCGGCTGGACTTTCCTGATTCTCGGTCTGGGTAGTCTCGGCGCGGCCAAATTCCTGCGCTAACGCTCAGGAGCCGCAGACGACCCGCCGAAGCGGGCGTAAGACACCTTCCTTTTGCAAAAACGCCGGCATCAGCCGGCGTTTTTCGTTGATGGTATTTCTAAGCTTCAGCGAGCATCATTCAGCAGTAGCGCTTGCAGTTCGTCCAAAGCCGTCTCGTCATCGGACTGCGCCAGCCAGAACAACGCGTGGCGTTTTACTTCGCGCGAATAATCCCCTTTAACCAACGCCAGCAGCATTGCGCTTCCCTGCCCGTCAGGCAACTCGGAAGCGACAAATATCGCTTGTTCAAGCACATCCTGGTTTTTCTCGTCGCGGAAAACCCTTGCCAGATGGCCCGCGGCCTGCTTCGGGTAGGACTGCGCCAGCCAAAACAGCGCCTGACTGCGGGTTTCGGTGCTGGAGTGATCTTTGGCGATGCCCAGCAACACGTCAGCCGCCGCGTCGGTTTCCAGTTCCGCCAAACCGTGCAGTGCCTGATCCCTGACATCCTCGGACGGATCCGTTCGGGCCGCGTCGTCGAGCCGTGGCAATGCCGCAGCGGCTCCGGTCTGGGCCAGCCAGAACAATGCACCGCCGCGCTGTTCATCGTCGCGGTCGTCGCGGCTGAGCCGGACCAGGGTCTCAACCGCCTGTTCAGAGCCGTTTTCGCCTAACGCAAAGTTGATCGCTTCGCGTATATCGCCAGGCTCCAGTTCATCGAGCAGTTTGATCAACGCCGGCAACGCGGCATCACCGCGCTGGCCGAGCCAGAAAACCGCATTCCCGGCCGTTGCTTCCGGGCTTTCCCTGGCCGTATCGTACAGTGCCTCTGTGGCCTTCTCGCTACGATGCCAGGCCAGCGCCATTCCAGCATGATCTGCGACCGAATTCGCGCCATCGCCCTGGTGCATCAGGCGGGTCAGCCAGGCAATGCTGGCATTTTCTTCAACCTGTTCCAGCCAGACGACGCGCTGGCCCTGCGCATCGACCGGGCAATGCTGGCCAACGCCCTGCAAATCGGTCACCCGGCCTTGCTGCCACCTTGCATATACAATCACGCTGAACGTCTTCAACCCGCGGTCGGTGACCGTGCCGAAATTGTTCTCGTGCTGGCCGAGCGTGCAGCCGACACCGATCAGCCCGCGGTCGAGATCGGACAAGCTGCCCGACCAGCAGCATGGCGAAGTCAGGCCGTCGACAGCCGGGACCTGGTAGGCAATCCACAAATCCGCCCGGTCTCTCAAGCCCGCTGCATCGGCCGGGTTGCTGATCGCGGTGTCGATATCCAGCACGGCATTGGCCGGCGGCGTGCGTTGCGCGAGCGCGCTGACAGAAAAACACAGCCCGCCCAGCAATGCCATCGAAGCAAATATGCCCGTCGGTTTCATTGCGTGTCCTCCATAGCCCCATTCTCCATAACCCCGCTCTCCATAGCCCTAAACAGGTATTCCTGCGCCTCTTCGGTATCGATCACGGAAAGCGCCTGGATAATCTTGCGCTTCAGTTCGCGATCGGATTCACGCCGCAGCAGACTGATCAGTCCTTCTGCATCGTCCTGAATCACCATCGCCTCGATGATGGCTTCCTTCTCTTCGCCGGGAGCACTCGGCCGATACATGCCGCGCAGCAGTTCCCGCGCTTCGCCGCTGCCGATGATCGCGATACTCTCGATAGCCGCTTCACGCAGTTTGGGGTTCTGTTCCTGCTGTAAAATTCGCGCCAGACCTTCGATATCGTCCGCAATCGCCAGGGCTTCCAGAATGCTGTTTTTAACGTCATCGTTGCCGGCTTCAGCGTACAGATCTCCCAGTACCGCCGATGCGCCGACCACGCCGAGAGCCTCGACGATTTTGTTCTGGATATCAGGATCGGGCTCACGCTTCAGCAACTCGGTCAGGCTATCCCCATCGTCCTGGATCATCATCGCCTCGATAATCGCTTCTTTTTCCTCTACCGATGCGTCTGAGCGATAGAGTTGCCTCAGCAGATCGCCGGCGACATCGGCACCGCTGATCGCGATGCCTTCGATCGCCGCGGCCCTAAGTTCTTGGTCTCGTTCTTGTTTCAGAATACCGACCAGGCCATCCACGTGGTCAGCAATGCCAAGCGCTTCCAGAATCCCGCTCTTCACCGCGTTGCTGGCAGCCTTTGGATACAGGGCCATCAACACCTCGGATGCGCCGGTCACGCCCAGAGCTTCGACGACCATACTTTGCAGCTCCGCGTTTTGCTCGACCGCTGCGATCGCCGCCAATTCGTCCACCGCGTCCGCGACCGTCAGCGCATCTATCACTGACTCGCGAATCTCGCCGACCGGAATTTCCCGGTACAGCTCGGATAAGACTTTTACCGCATCGTCGGAACCGCCGACAGCCAGCACCTCTATCGCTTCACGCTGAAGTGCGGGATCGCTGCCATCGCGGGCAGCGCTTAATAAAAAAGCCTGCGCCTCGGCAGAATCGCTCATACCGATCACGAACAGCGCTTCCCGTCTGACCTCGTCCGAATCGGTGGTCTGCATCAGCCGGTGCAATAGCGGCAATGCCCGCTCGGGGTGAGAGTCGACCAGGGAATTCAGTGCGTACAGACGCAGCTCGTCGTCCAGTAGATGGTCATTCAGCGCATCGCCGCTGCCGGTATCGTTTTCCAGCCGCAGCGCAGCGGCGTCGTCCAGCCAGCCACTGGCCGGAAATTCGCGCTGCAGGCGGCCGATGACACGCTCGGCCTGACGGTCGCGGCCGAGCTTGTACAACGCATAGGCCTGCCAGTAGTAGGTCGCGTCAACCGCGATACCGTCCTGTTTTCTCGCATTGGCGAATTGCTCCGCGGCTTTCTGCCAGTTCTGCTCGCGCAGCGCACGCTGACCTTCGGCATACGCGTCGATCTCGGCGTGAACGATGCTCACGGCCAGCAGGATCGCCTGTGCAATAGCCAGCAGCATAAATACGGTACGGTTTTTCAGCAGCATGGTGCTCCTCCTTTACAATCGGTAGTCCGGCTCGGCAAGCCTGCCGGGCCGTTCGAGTTTCCGCTGTGTCACCCGGACTTTGAATAACAGACTCTCGCTGTCCAGCGCGCGCGCCGAATTCGCTGCGGTTGCGCCGGACGACCAACCCTCATTGGCCAGTTCCAGCAGCAAGGTTTCCAGCTCGCCGAGCAGACCGGCCAGGCGGCGATGACCGGCCGCTTCGGCCGCACGCCGATACAGTCGGTTGGTCAACAGCATGTCGGCTGCCAGATCGGTTTCCGACTCACCGTCGGCGACATCGTTGCTGAGCCGGGTCAGCAGGCGATCGGCATCGTTCAGGTGGCGTGATACGCGCACTTGCAGCAGCCGGCCGGGTTCGGTTGCGATCAGCGATGGCGGGCTCTGGCCGCTGCCGCCGATACGGTTGCCGACCCAGAAAGCCAGGCCGGCCACCAACAGCAGGCTGACAGCCATTCCCAGCGGCGCGTTAATCAACCGCGACAGACGGCTTCGCGATCCGGCACTCGGCCGGCTGGCCACCTGCAGGCGCGGTGCGATTTGCCGCCAGACCCGGTCGCCATAATCCTTCGGGCGCTCTGGCGCGGTGTACTGATCGGCGGCGGCCAGCGCCTCGCCCAGCGCATTGAATCGCGCCGACCACCGCGGCGACTCCGCAACCGCGCGCGCAAGTTCCGGGTCATCGTGTTCGCCGTAATACAATAAAATTAAATCTTGCTCTGTAATCCGTGTCATGTCGTCACCAATGGCGCCAATGCGGCCCGCATTTTCTTAACCGCCCGAAAAATAGCCTGTTTGCATGCACTGCTGTTGATGCTTAACAGCTGGCAGATTTCTTTGATCGAATGACCTTCGAAATGCTTCAGGGTGAACGCGGCCCGCTCGATTTCTGTCAGTTGTTTCATCGCGACCCGGGTACGGCGCCGAATTTCCACGCTTTCGGCGGGACAGTCCGGCACCGAAGCAACCAGATCGGCTTCCCGGGTCTCCTCCAGCGCCTGGTGCTGCGGTCGCCGCGAAGTCCGCCGCAGATGATCCAGCGCGGCATTGACCGTAATCCGGTGCAACCAGGTAAAAAAACTCGACCGCCGGTTGAATTGCCCCAATTTGCGATAGGCATTGATAAACGCTTCCTGCACGATGTCCTCCGCCGCTGCTTCGTCGCCGGCGATGCGAAACGCGAGTTGGAAGGCCCGATGGCTGTAGCGCTGGACCAAGGTCCGGAACGCGAGGCGGTCGCCAGCCAGTGCCCGATCAATCGTTTCTGAATCGAGAATCTGTGAATCGGTGGTTTTTGATTCTTTCATTTGCATCGTTGGACGTCGCCAAACCGCAATCGGTTAGCATTCTCCGGTCTCGGGCAGGGTACAGTTCGGTGGTCCCTTCGAAGCAATCGGTGGGCTGAAAACGGTGCCGCATGATGCATGCGACGGCTGGCTGCGTTATTCGACGGCGGTCAATTCGTAACCGGCATTTTGCAGCAATGCGATCAGGCCCTGGTCTCCCGGAAGATGCAGCGCGCCGACCGCGACGAAAACCTGACCCTGATTCAGCAGCGGCACCAGGCGCTTGACCATGCGCTGGTTGCGCTTGTCCAGACCCTCGATCTGGAAATGCTCGCGCAGACCGCTGCTGACCTCGGCCATCTGTTCTTCCGCCAGCGTACGCAGCTCGTTCAGATCGCGGGTCAGATAAGTGTCTATCATCGCATCGTGTGCGGACTGAATGCTGTCGACTTCATCCACTGCCTGCTTCAGCACCGCCAGCTGATCGCTGAAACTCATCCCCTCCAGAAAGCCAACCTGTTCGTCCAGGGTCTCCAGCGCGGTGACCTGGGAGCCGTTGCCGGCGGCCCTGAGCGACAACATAAAGTCCATGAACATGCCGGTCCGGGGCGGCGGCAGGCTCAGCGTCATCGCCGCAGCCCAGGGCTTCATTTTGACGACCATATGCGGCTGCATGCCGTAGCTTTGCAGCCGCAGTGCCACTTTCTCGTACAACGACTTGCCAATCGCGCCCCGCAAGGTTTTCTCGTCCTGAAAATGCATCAGCCCGGTCAGCCGTTGCAGCGTTGGCAGGTCCGGCACCAGTTCCATCGCGAACACCTCGCTGCCTTCCAGTGCCTCGATCAGCGTTTCGGAAAAGTCCAGCACACGCGGATCCTCGCTATGCACCGTACCCAGTAAGTAACTCACCTGGCCGTTGCCGGCGATTTTCCACAACATTCCTTTGGCCAGCTCGGTTTTCGCGGCACCTTGGCCGGCCGCCATTACCAGTAACAGGGCTAACAGCAATCGCATCGGTCGATAGTCGGTTTTAACCATGATGAAGAACGAGTCGTGAATATTGAGTAATGAATTGGATAATAAATATCGGACGCTTCGGCGCCTGCTCCAGCCAAGTCTGCGATTCTGGCAATCGACCGGGCTTTACCGTATCCTCGCGCTTTTCAGTGTTGACCCATTATGCCTGATATCGCCAACCGTTTCCGTGGTTTCCTGCCCGTTGCAATCGACGTGGAAACCGGGGGATTCAACGCGAATACCGATGCATTGCTGGAAATTGCCGCCTGCATCGTACGCATGGACGATCAGGGTTTGTTATATGTAGCCGAAACCATTTCTGCCCATGTCGAGCCTTACCCCGGATCGAACATAGAACCCAAGGCGCTGGAAATTACCGGCATCAAGCTTGACCACCCGCTGCGCCTGGCACTGCAGGAAGACGATGCGCTGCGGAAAATCTTTCAGCCGATTCGGCAAGAAGTGCGGGATACCCGCTGCCAGCGCGCGATTCTGGTCGGCCATAACCCGTCGTTTGATCTGGCCTTTATCAATGCCGCGATCCAGCGCACGGGTTACAAGCGGTCGCCACTGCACCCGTTCAGTACCTTTGATACCGCGACTCTCGGCGGCCTGGCCTACGGGCAGACGGTACTGGCCCGGGCAGTCAAGGCAGCCGGAATGCAATGGAACGCACGCGAGGCGCACTCGGCGATCTACGATACGGAAAAAACGGCCGAATTATTCTGTACCATCGTCAACCAGTGGACCGAATTGCTCGGCGAACCGGTGGAAAGTCAGTCGACAGCAGTCTGCGAACCGGACTGACCTGAAGGATTCCAGCCTCCGCCTCCAGGCGTTTCGACGCGCAACCTCTGGCCCCGATCGACTTTCAACTCGCATTTTGCCGGCAATGGCCGGCCGTCAAGGCTGTTAATGCCGCGAGAGCCGGCACCGGCGCCGTTCAAACCCCATGGCGAATGCCGGCGGCGTTCGGAAAGTACGGTAACCCGTGCCGGTTCCAGGAACCGGTATTCCCGGACCAGGCCGCAGCCTCCGGTATGCTGCCCCGCACCGCCGGAATGCGGCCGCAGACCGTAGCGTTCCACTCTGAGCGGATAGTGTTTTTCCAGCACTTCAACCGGTGTATTCAGGGTGTTGGTCATATGCTGCTGGCGGGCATTCAGACCCGCGGCCGCCGCACTTGCACCACCGCCACCGCCGAGGGTCTCGTAGTAGTCCCAGGGTCTCGGAGCGGCCGCGCCCATCGCAATATTGTTCATCGTGCCCTGCCCGGCAGCGGGTATGCGACCCGGCAGCACGCGGGCCAGCGCACCGCATAGCACGTCGACGATACGCATACTGGTTTCCACATTGCCGGCCGCCACCGCTGCCGGGTACCGCGCGTTGACCAGCGAACCGGGCGGCGCCTGAATACGAATCGGCCGCAACGCACCGGCGCAGGTCGGCAGTTCCGGCGGCAGCAGACAACGGATCACATAAAACACGGCTGCCGCGGTCACCGGCAGCGGACAATTGATATTGCCGGCGACCTGCCCGGCCGTACCGCCGAAGTCGACGACAATGTTCCGGCGGCCGGTGGTCACGGTCACCCGAATCGGAATATCCACTCCACCCTGGCCGTCATCGTCCATCAGGTCCTCGAAACTGACCCGGGCCGCCGGCAGGCCGGTCAGCAGCTTGACGGCTATCTGCTCCGCGTAGTTCTGCAATTGACTGCACCGGCGCTCAAAGGTGTCCATGCCGGTAGTACGGATCAGGGATTCCAGCTGCTGCACACCCCGGCGTGCCGCGGCAAGCTGGGCATTGAGATCGCCGGCGCCCTGCTGGGCATTTTTCAGCACCGCCATCAATCGCTTCCAGAGCGGGTTCTGACGCTGCCCCGCCCGATAGAGCCAGGACGGCGCTATGACCAGGCCTTCTTCTTCCAGGGAGCGGCTGATCGGCATGGATCCCGGGCTCTCCGCACCGATGTCCGCGTGATGGGCGCGGTTGGCTGCAAAGCCGCATAGTTCCCGATCCAGGAAAACCGGCGCGATCATGGTCACATCCGGCAGATGCGTGCCGCCGAGAAAGGGGTCGTTGACGATCAGTACATCGCCGGGCCGCCAGTCGAAGCCGGCGGTCAGGTCGGTCATCGCGAACGCCATACTGCCGAGGTGAACCGGAATGTGGGTGGCCTGCCCCAGCAGTGCGCCGTCACGGTCGAACAACGCACAGGAATAATCCAACCGGTCGCGGATATTCGGCGACAGCGCCGCCGCACCGAGGCAGGCTCCCATCTCTTCGCAAATCGCCGTGATACGGCTGGCGAACAGGCTCAGCTCAACGGCAACGTTTGTTTCGGCGGATGGCATCGGCATTCAGCCATCTTACCTGCAAAAAAGCGCCACCGGTGTATTTTTCACCGCCCGCCGCCGGCGATTGCCTTCCACCCGGCAGACCGCTAGACTTTCTGGCTTCGTATTGAGTCCCAATCCGCCGTATCAGGAGAGCCGAATGGCCATTGAATTACCCGAACTGCCGTATGCCATGGATGCACTGGAGCCGCATATCTCGCGGGAAACCCTGGAATACCACTACGGTAAACACCACCAGGGCTATGTCAATAAACTCAACGCTGCGTTGCCCGGCAGCGAATTCGAAGACAGCTCACTGGAGCGTATCGTGCGCAACGCCGGCGGCAGCATGTTCAATAACGCGGCGCAAATCTGGAATCACAGTTTCTACTGGAGCTGCCTCAGCCCGAACGGCGGCGGCCGCCCCGACGGCAAACTGGCGCAGGCGATCGATCAGGCTTTCGGTGGTTTCGACGCTTTCAAGACGCGCTTCAGCCGTCTTGCCGGCAGCGCTTTCGGCAGCGGCTGGGCCTGGCTGGTGCAGGAACCGGACGGACGTCTGACGATTACCACCACCGGTAACGCCGGAACGCCGCTGACCAGCGATGATCGCGCACTGCTGACCTGCGATGTCTGGGAACATGCGTACTACATCGACTACCGCAATGCGCGGGCGGGCTACATCGACGCATTCTGGCAACTGGTTAACTGGCCGTTTGTGGAAAGCAATATGCGCTGATCCGTCGGTATGGGCTGAGAATATGAACGAATTCCTGATGAACACCTATGCCAGGCTGCCGCTGGCCTTTGTGCGCGGCGAAGGCGCCTGGCTGTGGGATGAGCAGGAGCGCCGCTATCTGGATGCGATTAGCGGTCTGGGTGTCTGCTCGCTCGGCCATTCGCACCCCGAACTGACGGCAGTGATCAGCGAACAGGCAGGTACGCTGATGCATACCGCCAATCTGGCACGAATACCTTGGCAGGAGGCACTGGCCGAACGCCTCGCAAGCGTCAGCGGTATTCCGCGCTCTTTTATCGCGAACTCCGGCGCCGAGGCAGTCGAGTGCGCGCTTAAGCTGGCCCGCCTTCACGGCCATCAACGGGAATTCTCCCGGCCCCAGGTCGTCGTCGCCGAAAAAAGTTTCCATGGCCGCACGATGGCCGCGCTGTCTGCAACCGACAGCCGAAAAGTCCAGGCCGGTTTCGAACCCCTGGTCAGCGGCTTTCTGCGCGTTCCGTTCGGCGATATCGATGCGTTGACCCGGCTGGCCGGCAACGCCAACGAAGTCACTGCGGTGATGCTGGAACCGATTCAGGGGGAGGCCGGTGTGTGCGTACCGCCGGCCGGTTATCTGCAAGCGGTCAGAGCGCTGTGCGACCAACAGGGCTGGCTGCTGATCCTGGACGAAATCCAGAGCGGCCTGTGCCGTACCGGGGCCTGGTACGCTCATCAACTGGATGACATTACAGCGGATATCATTACGACCGCGAAGGCACTGGCCAACGGCATTCCGATTGCCGCCTGTCTGGCCACCGAGGCCGTGGCCGATCTGTTCTCGCCCGGCCGTCACGGCTCAACCTTTGGCGGCAACCCGCTGGCCTGCCGCACCGCCTGCGCGGTACTGGACATCATGCGACGGGATGATATCGCATCACAGGCGGCAGCAACCGGCGAGGCAATGCTGGCCGCATTCCGGCAGCGGCTGGCGCAGCATCCGGCGGTGGTTGATATCCGCGGCCGCGGCCTGATGATCGGTATCGAACTCGACCGGCCGGCGGGCGCGATAAAATCCTATGCGCTGGACAACGGCCTGCTGATCAACGTAACCCGCGAGTCGGTGATTCGCCTGCTGCCGCCATTGATCATCGACAGCGATCAGGCCGAACGAATCGTGGCCACGGTGTGCGAAGCCCTGAAAGAACAGATAACCTGAAAGTCCGGGTGACCTGAAAATTCCGCCTGAATATCTAGGAGCGCCTTCAGGCGCGAATGCTACAAAAACGACCTAACCAACTGTTTCAGAAAATGTTTTTTCCGCAAACGTATTTTCTGCGGCCACGCGAACCTCGGGGTCAAGCAATTCGGCCACGGACTGAAAACGTTCGCGCAATACCACGGCCGACGGCGCAGCGATGGTCGTATGGCCCAGCTTGCGTCCCGGCCTGGCGCTCTTGCCATAGTCATGCCAGTGAATACCGCTGCCTTCCATGCACTGCTCCGCCACCGGCATTGAGCCGATCCAGTTCAGCATCATGCAATGCTCGGTCGCAGCCGTATCGCCGAGCGGCAGGCCGGCGATCGCACGCAGGTGATTTTCGAACTGGGAGCAGCTTGAGCCCTCGATGGTCCAGTGTCCGGAATTGTGAACCCGGGGTGCAATCTCGTTAGCCAGCAACTCGCCACGGCACAAGAACAGCTCCAGCGTCAGCGTGCCGATGTAGTCGAGGCGGTCCAGCAGCTTGGCGATAAGCGATTCGGCCCGGCGCTGCAAGTCGTCGGAAAAATAAGGCGAGCGGCTGATCGCCAGCACGCCGCTGCGATGCAGGTTGCGGCTCAGCGGCCAGTAGCGGACATCGGCCCCGCCGTCCCTGACCGCAATGATGGAACATTCGGCGTCAAACGGAACGAAGGACTCCAGGATCAGCGAATAATCGCCGAGCCGCTGCCAGGCCCGTTCAAGGTCCTCCGGCTGGCCTAGCAGCACCTGTCCTTTGCCGTCGTAACCCATACGCCGGGTTTTCAAGACAGCGGGATACCCGGTCTGTTCAACCGCGGCCAGCAGTTCGGTGCGGCTGCCGACCGGGTGGAAATCCGGTGTGTGAATGCCCAGCTCGCGCAGCAGACGCTTTTCAACCAGGCGGTCCTGGCCGGCAGCCAGCGCCGGTACCGGCGGATAAAACGGGCAATGCCGTTCGAGATGCCGAGCCGCGGACACCGGAACGTTTTCGAAATCGAAGGTCGCGATATCGACCTGCGATGCCAGCGCGTCCAGCGCAGTCCTGTCATCGTAGTCGGCGACAATATGCGCTGCCAGCGATCCGGCGCAGGCATCCGCTGCCGGGTCGAGCACGGTGCATTCAAGGTCCAGGCGCTGCCCGGCTGCAGCCATCATTCGGGCCAGTTGCCCGCCACCCAGAATACCGATACGCATCAGCTTTTCGGGTCTGGAGCGTCAAGCACGGCCTGCGTTCTCTGTTCGCGATATTCGCCGAGCGCGCGGCGAATTTCCGGGTATTTAATACCCAGTATCGCAGCCGCGTGCAATGCGGCATTGATAGCCCCGGCTTTGCCGATGGCCAGGGTTCCGACCGGAATGCCGGCCGGCATCTGCACGATGGAAAGCAGCGAATCCAGACCGTTCATAGCGGAAGATTTGACCGGTACGCCGAGTACTGGCAGCGTGGTTTTAGCCGCGACCATGCCGGGAAGGTGGGCGGCCCCGCCAGCGCCGGCAATGATGACTTCCAGGCCGCGTTCGGCGGCATTATCAGCATAGCGAAACATCTTGTCCGGCGTGCGGTGCGCGGAAACCACTTCAACCTCGTGGGCGATACGCAGATGCGCCAAGGTCTCGGCCGTGTGTTCCATGGTGCTCCAATCCGATTGCGAACCCATGATGATCCCGACTAAAGGTTGTTGCATGACCCTACCCAGCAAATATGATCGTCGACTGAACAGCCAGCCCGGAAAACGGCATACTCTACCAAATCCACCGTATGCACAACAGCCAGGGCGGCTCGCCTGCACTTCCTTCGCAGCCGGGCAGTATCAACCGGCGATATAACCCGGCGATATAACGCGAGCTAACCCGTTGGCGAGCCCGCCGCCGTGCAGCAGTTTTGCAACACCGACTTGCACTGCGGCGGCGACAGGGCCACAATTAAGCAATGCTTGACACCACAACCATCGGTGGAAGAATCCGCGCGGCCCTGGAGTACTCCGGTCTGAACAATGCCCGGCTGGCTGAGCAGACCGGCGTGACCATTCAGGCGGTCGGCCAGTGGATCAGTACCTCGCGAGTCGGTAAAAACCGTCTGCCGTTGATCGCCAAGGCTACCCGGGTCCGGCTGGAGTGGCTGCTGACCGGTCATGGGCCAATGGCCTGGCTGGAGCTCACGGACCGCCCGAACGGCGAGACCGGTACCGCCGGTCATGGCATTCTGCACGGCGCGGTTCCGCTGATTTCCTGGTCCGAAGCCAGCGCCTGGGCACCGGACGAAACGAATCTGTCCGACGAGGTCAGGCGGATGATCGCTTGCGTTGCGCCACATAGCGGAAACGCTTACGCGCTGGAGGTGATAGGCCGCTCGATGACCGCGCCTACCGGTCTAAGCGTTCCTGAAGGTTATATCATCGTGATAGACCCGGACCCGCGTAGGGCAGCCACGCAGGGAGATCTCGTGGTCGCCCGCATCAGTGACCAGCAGGAAATCGTGTTCAAGCAACTGGCAATGGAAGACGGGCGCATCTGCCTGCGCCCGCTGAACCCTCAGCATCCACCGATTTTCGATACCTTCGAGGTGCTGGGAAAAGTCATTCAGGTGATGCTGGATATCGATTGAACCGGCCGGCTGCCGGCCCGGACTGCCCTACCGCCTGCGGACGTCGCAGCATCGATGCCGGCGATAAAATAAAGTAGTGATTGAAATCATAATAAAGTTATGGTTTAATTTCGGTATTCGGCAAAATCAGTTAAGAAAGCTGGCATAAAGGGGTCCTCCGATGGTGAAGAAAAACGGAACCGGCTGAACGCGTCAGAATGAAACGATAGTGGGGCGAGATCCCCCGAAGCGCACTTCGGCTAGTCACCGAGTGAGGTTGGGTGGTATACCGTGTTGTTGCAGCCGGTATATCAGGGTTGGGCTTATGATGCTGTCGCTTACCGGACTTCGATCAAATCGAAACAGACTCAAGTACACCCAGACTATATAGCTTGGGTTCGCGGGTATCACCGCTATGCATGTCCGCTTTCACTCACATTCACCGCACTACACGGACTGGGCGGGTTCGGGTACTCGTTTGGTTGCAGATTCGGCAACCGCATGGCCTGCCGTAAGAGTGCCATTGGGCCCGAATATCCTTTGTGGAATATCCCTTGCGGAATAGCTTCCGCGTGATACAAGCCCGGTTTAACCAAAGCTGCGATCACTGTCAATCGAACATCCCGTGTAAAGGTGCCGCTACGCGGACCAATGCCGATCGGCTTAGTCGAGAAAACGCATGGATAAATCCACCGCGCGAATGGACTTGGTGATATCGCCGGTAGAAATGTAGTGGACGCCGGTTGCGGCGATTTCCGCGACCGTCTCCAAATTCACGCCACCCGATGCCTCGAGTGCAATCTTGTCGCGAAACCGCCGCGCCGCCTCTCTGAGACCGTTAACGGAAAAATTGTCCAGTAACACGCGCTCCGCACCGGCTGCGTGGGCTTCGGCAAGCTGCTCGATGCGCTCCACTTCCACTTCCAGAAAGATGCCCTGGTGGTCGGCACGCGCCTGTTCGACCGCAGCACGAATGGAACCCGCCGCCGAGATATGGTTTTCCTTGATCAGAATCGCATCGTAGAGACCGAAACGGTGGTTCATCGCGCCACCGCAGCGGGCTGCGTATTTCTGTGCCAGACGCAGGCCCGGCAGTGTCTTTCGCGTATCCAGAATATGCACGCCGGTGCCCGCCACCGCATCGACATAGCGCCGCGCCCGGGTTGCCGTCGCCGACAAGGTCTGCAGGAAATTCAGTCCGTTACGCTCGCCGGTCAGGATACTTCTGGCCGGACCCTCTAAGCGGCAGAGTTCCTGGTTCGATTCAACGCTGTCGCCGTCTTCGACCGACCATCGAATATCGACGCTGCGGTCTACCTGGCGAAATACTTCGTCAAACCACGGCCGGCCGGCGATAACCGCCGCTTCGCGGACGATTACCCGCGTCGCAAAAACCGCGTCAGCGGCGATCAGGCTCGCGGTGCGGTCGCCATCGCCGATATCCTCGCGCAGTGCAGTAGCGACGTCTTCGGCGATTTCGTACGGCGGCGGAGTGGGAATAAGCATTCGGCGGGCTAGAAATCGTTGAGCTGGGTCGTCCCGATGCCCTGGTCCTCCAGCAGAATCGGAATACTGTCGTCAATCACGTAGATCACCTTGCCGTCTTCGGTAATCAGCGCCTCGGTCAGCGGCAGCTTGACCTGCGCACCGTCGACATATTGAACCTGGTTCTCTTCGATCGCGCGGTTTAGCTTGGCCAGGCGGTCTTTGGGCAGTGGCTGCAGCGGTGTTTTGCTCACCGGACAGCAGAGGATCTCCAGCAGCTTTTTGTCAATCGGCATAACTAAGGCCCCAGCAAAGTCAAACGACAGTGGAATCAAACGGCATTGTACGCAATTCACCGAAGGCGGAAAACCATGCGCTCCCGCGGGCATGGCTGCGATGGCTTCTATCGGATTCGGGACCGCCCTAACTTGGCCACTGGAGTGCCACCTGCCGAAAATATTGCAGGCCGCCCGACGGTCAGGTCTATAAATCCAGCATCACCTGAACCACCTTGCCGATGATTTGGAACGGTTCGAAGACCGACGGGTGCTGGGGGTTCAGCGGGCGCAAATAGGTGCGCCCGTCCTCCTGGGCGAGCTGCTTGAACGTAACGCCCTGCTGGCCTTCGATTTGCGCCACCACCAAATCGCCCGGGCTCGCCTTCCGGCCCCGTTCAGGATCGACAACGATGATATAGCCTTCCGGGACACTGAGACCGCTGGCGGAATTCATTGACCGACTGGGGACTTGCAATGCAAACGCATGATGGCTGATCGGCTTGATGCACGGAATCATCCGGGGCCTGGCTGACCCGGCTTGTTTGATAGCCACGGACCATTCCTTTGCCATGTCCCAGGCGATCAGCGGCACCGAGCGCTCGCTGCCGTATTCCGGCGTCGATTCATATGGCGGCGTATGCTCTCGAACCTCGGAAGACAGCATGGGTCCGTCTCCGGCCAGCAGCCATTCCATGCGAACGCCGGTTGCCTTCGCGATGGTTGGAAAGTGCCGCTTATCCACCCTGGAGGTCTTCAGCCACTGCCCGACAGCCTGCACGGTAACGCCGGCGATCTCGGCAAGGCGGCTCTGGGTCATACCAGCGTGAGTTAACGCTTCACGAATTCTTTCGCCTATCGTCATAATGTCAAGCATTGCTTACTTTTAAACGTTAGTCAAGTTCTTTTTATTAAGTAATGCTTGATTAACAGGTAAAGCTATGGTTCAATCGCGAGCGTGGATGCCATCTTGCAAGCTATAAGCATCATCGGTTCCCAAGCTGATCTGGCCAGGCAACTCGGTGTCACCCGCCAGTTCATCTCACAGCTAGTCCACGGAGTTCGACCCGTTCCCCCAAGATGTGCCATACGGATCGAATATCTCACTCGCGGCCAGGTAAAGGCCAAAGACCTTCGCCCTGAGATTTTTGACCACTCGGATATTCAGGCTCGAACGTCCGACTCGTCCAGTGAATGCGAGTGATCAGCTTACTGTGTGACCGGGGTGCGTTGTATTGCCGATCAGCCGAGCAAGTTACCTATTGCATCAACATTACACTTGCCACGGCCATCGCCGCCGCGGCGTTGACCCCTTTAAGCACCGTCGCTCCGCTCAATACCCAGTAGTTTGCCGGGATTCATGATCCCGGCCGGGTCGAAAGCATGCTTGAGTTGCCGCATCAGTGCGATTTCCGTATCGCTGCGACAATAAGGCAACCACGGTTGCTTGAGTAAGCCCAGTCCGTGTTCGGCTGAAATACTGCCCCCAAACCGTTTGACCAAATCAAACACCAGTTGATTCACCCGCTCACAGGCGGCTTCAAATGCCTCCACCGCCATCTGCGGTGGCTTGAGGACATTCATATGTAGATTACCATCACCGATATGGCCAAACCAAATTACCTCGAAATCCGGGTATTCCCTCTCAATCAGCAGATCCAGCTTGGCGAGGAAATCCGGCACCTGGGAAATGCGCACCGACAAGTCGTTTTTATACGGCGTGGCCGACGCGATGCTTTCCGAAATTCCCTCTCGGTAACGCCACAGGTCCCGGGCCTGTGCATCGCTCTGGCTGATCACGCCGTCCGCTACCCAGCCGTTTTCCAGCGCTTGTTCGAACACCCGTAGCGCATCCGCTTCGCCCGCTCCCCCGGGGTTATCGAATTCCAGCAGGCAATACAGCGGACAGCGGCTGTCCATCGGCAGCGACAGCCCATGGGCGTCCGCTACCCGGGCCAGCGCTCTGTCCGTGAAAAACTCAAACGCAGACAGTGTCAGGTGCAGGCGGGCCAGGTCGAAAACCTGCATCAGCGCGTCCAGCCGGTCCAGGCCCAATAGCATCACCGATTGTGCCGGCGGCGGCCCGGTCAGTTGCAGCGTCGCTTCGACGATCATGCCCAGCGTACCCTCCGAACCGATAAACAAATGGCGCAGATCGTAGCCGCTGGCGTCCTTGATCAGGCCGCGATTCAGCGACAGCAGTTCGCCCGCACCGGTAACCACCTTGAGACCGGTGACCCAGTCGCGCGTCAAACCGTAACGCAGAACCTTCACGCCGCCGGCATTGGTTGCGATATTGCCGCCGATCTGGCTCGACCCATCAGCGGCAAACGCCACTGGGTAGTGCAGTCCGTTGTCTGCAGCAACCCGCTGCACCTCGGCTGTGACCACGCCCGCTTCGACGGTAACGGTCCGGTCCGCTGCACTGAAATCCACAATACGGCACATTCGATCGAAAGAAACCAGCAACTCGCCGTGAGCCGCAACCGCGCCGCCCGACAGGCCGGTACGGCCACCGGACGGCACTAGCGGCAACCGCCGTTCGACCGCGAAACGCACCAGAGCCTGGATCTGCTGAACCTCCCGCGGAAAAACGACCGCAGCCGGCTGCGGCGACCAGAAGCGCGTCCAGTCCCGTCCATGGGAAGCCAGCACATCCGGTTCGGCTGTCAGTTCAAGCGACGGTATGGCCCGCTGCAGTTGTTCAAGGTTCCACCCACTCATGATCGTAGTTGCCAGCTCTGTCTTAAGCGTCCAAAATGCGCCTTTCTGGGATCACCGGCCGATAAACCGCCCGCCGGCCTGTAAAACGGATAGCATGCTGGGATGATGACCGAAGCGCAAGCCACCCATTCGCTGGATAAAGCAAAAATTCGTTTCCTGTTGCTGGAAGGCGTGCACCCGCGCGCGACGCAGGAACTTAACCAGGCCGGCTACTGCAACATCACGGAGCAAAGCGCTTCCCTGTCCGGCGATGCGCTGAAACAGGCGCTGCAAGGGACACACTTTCTCGGCATCCGCTCGCGAACGCAGCTGACCGAAGACATCTTGCAAAGCGCCGGCCGGCTGACCGGCATCGGGTGTTTCTGTATCGGCACGAACCAGGTGGATCTGGCTGCGGCCCAGCGGCTCGGCATTCCGGTATTCAATGCGCCGTTTTCCAACACCCGCAGCGTCGCCGAACTGGCATTGGCGGAGATCATAATGCTGATGCGAGGCATACCGCAGCGCAATGCTGCGGCGCATCGCGGCGAGTGGCTGAAATCCGCAACCGACAGCCGTGAAATCCGCGGCAAAATCCTCGGTATCGTCGGCTACGGGCACATCGGTTCACAGCTCGGCATTCTGGCCGAAAGCCTCGGCATGAAAGTTGCCTTTTTCGACATCGAGAACAAACTGCCGCTCGGCAATGCCGAGACCCGCGGTGCGCTGAATACCCTGCTCTCGGAAGCCGATGTCGTCAGCCTGCATGTGCCGGAGACCGCCCAGACGCGGAACCTGATCGGCACAACGGAACTGGCCGCGATGAAACCCGGCGCGTTTCTGATCAATGCATCGCGCGGCACGGTGGTCGATATCGACGCGCTGAAAAATGCGCTTGAATCCGGTCATATCGGCGGCGCCGCGCTCGATGTTTTTCCGACCGAACCGAAATCGAATCAGGACACCTTTCGTTCACCGCTGCGCGGCATGGACCAGGTCATCATCACGCCGCACATCGGCGGCAGCACCCAGGAGGCGCAGCAGAACATCGCGCTGGAAGTCGCCAGCAAGCTGATCAAATACAGCGATAACGGTTCTACCATGTCGGCAGTCAATTTTCCGCAAGTCGCGCTGCCTGACCATGCCGGTGTGCGGCGAATATTGCACATTCATCACAATGAGCCGGGCGTACTGCAGCGCATCAACCAGGTTTTTTCGACCCATCGGGTGAACATCGCCGCCCAATATCTGCAGACCGAAGGTGAAATCGGCTATGTCGTAATGGATGTCGAGGCTCCGGAAGTGTCCGGGTTAATCCGGTCCATACGCGAGATCGACGCAACGATCCGCTGCCGCATGCTTTATTGAGCCCATTCCCGAATGTGCGGCCGGCACTGCCACCGGCCGCAACTACCTGTGTACCGCTTCACCTGACCCGGCCTGAGTGCCGATTTCACATTCTTCCGTGACAGCGTCTATACTGGGCACTACGAGGAGCTACGTAGTCACTACCGGAGGCAAAGGTGGCCGGCTACGCCACGCGAGACCAAGCTTGAAACCCGATCCGAATTTCAACGAACTGCCGTACCGCATTCGCGGCCGCCGGGTCGATCCGGTCAACGGTATCGTTACCCATGGGGAATCCGAATCGCAGCTGCCGCCGAAGGCCATTCAGGTGCTGGGCCAACTGGCCCGCCATGCCGGTGAACCGGTGAGCCGCCGAACCCTGATCGACCGTATCTGGGACGGCAATGAGTTCGTCGGCCAGAAGGGCGTTTCGCAGGCCATCTGGCAGATCCGCAAAGCGCTGGGCGACAACGACAGCGAGCGGCTGATCCGGACCATTCCGAGAAAAGGTTACAGCCTGCGTTTCGAGGCGGCAGTCATTTCGACGCCGGCGGCAACGCCGGGGCCGCCCGCCGGAAACCGGCTGATTTTGGCCGTGTCGACGCTGTTGCTGTGCACCATGACTTTTGTGCTGTTCGCAACGTTGAACGACAGAGCGCCGCAGGGCCGAACTGCCGACCCGGACCCGGTCGCAATGCACGCGCCGGATCAGGTGCTGACCGCATCGGTGCGGCTCCTCAATCCGGCGGTATCGCCGGACGGGCGCCAACTGGCCTATCAGTACGAACGCGCCGGACAGTACGACCTGGTTCTGCGCGATCTGGAAAACGGTTCGGAAATCAACCTGATCGAAACGCCGAACAGCCACGAAGTTCTGCCGGCCTGGTCGCCCGACAGCCAGTCTATCGCCTACTGGTCCTGGAGCGAGCACCACTGCCAGCTGCGGCTGACGAATCTGCGCGACGGTGACATTCGAATCGTGCAGGACATCTGTCCGCGCGGCGTCACCGGCGCAGTGGCCTGGTCGCCCGACGGCGAGTGGCTGGCTATCCCGAGACCGCTGGGCCGTGCGCGCCAGACCAGTATCCTGCTGCATGAACTGGCCACCGGCCAACAACTGCGCGCCAGCTACCCCGGCGATTCGACGCTGTTCGATTCACAGCCGGCATTCTCGCCGGATGGGCGCTACCTGGCTGTAGTCCGGCGCAGCCACGACGGCTTCAGCCTGCTACCGCTGATCGATCTGGAAACCGGCCAGGAACGGATCATCAACACTCAAGGGCTGCTGCCCCGGGACATCGCCTGGTCCGGCGACAGCAGCATATTGTTCATGTCCGCGCATTGGCAGAAATATAACCAACTGGTCGCGATCAATATCGAGACCGGGGAGTTTACCCCGTATGAGCTGACCGACCTGTCTTCGGTCGATATCGCATCAGACTGGCTGACCGCTGAACGCTCGCCGATGAATACCGCGGCCTGGCAGCTCGCGCTGAGCGGCGATTATCGCCTGGACCGGCTGCAGGCAGCCGGCGATCTGCCGCGCGATCTCGATACCCGGGGAGGAAGAATCGCGTTTAGTACCAGCCACCCGGCCGGCTCCGCCATCTGGACCGCTCTGCATGCCGACCGCGCCCGGCCGGTCGCGGTGGTTGAAGACGGCAACTTTCACCGCACGCGCATATCGCCGGACGGCCAGATGATCGCAGCGCTGTGGGCCAGCCCGCACGCGGCCGCCGGCGCACTGATCAACGCCGAGACCGGCCAGATTGCATGGCTGAGCCTCGGCGAGGACACCCGCATCTCCGATATCGAATGGTCGCAGTCCGGCAAATGGCTGTATTTCGTTGCCAACCGCAGCGGCGCGTGGGAACTGTGGCGCCAGGAACTCGGCATCGCCCGCGCGCCGGAAGAAGTGACCCGCTTCGGAATCGAAGACGTTGAGATCTCGCGGGTTGACGGCTCCGTTTATGTGCTGGACGACGGCGGGATTTACCGCCTCGATGAAGCCGGAGGAATACGTCATATCATGCCGCGGAGCTTTCTGTATCCGGGCCTGTGGACACCGGTGGACGACGGCATTATCGCGATCAACCGCTACCAGGTGGGCCATCCGCCAAGCGTCTGGAAGCTGGGCTTTGACGGCTCGAAAGAACGTCTGATCGAACTGCCGCAGAAAGCCCGCTTATGGCGCGGCGTCAGCCACGATCCCGAATCCGACCAATTCGTTTTCATATCCGGCACCGAACCGGTATCGTCAATCGAAATGTATCGCCTGCCCACACTGCCGCTGGCGCCGCGCAAGCTACGGGTCAACCGCAAACCGGTACTGCCGGTCCGGGCCGGTGACTGCGTTAATTCCCTTTGGCCGGCACCGCGGCACTCACCGGTAGAACTCTGTGCCAGCAACTGGTTCGCCGCCAATTCGAACCCCGATCATCTGTAGCCCGATCGTTTGCAGTGGTACAGGCGGCACCGATTGCGGCAGTCGGTGTATCAAAAAGTCCCAATGGCAGCGTAAGTCGTTACATTACATCTCAATGTGCCGCAATGCGCTGGCCGCGCGCGACGATTTTCCTATCTTAACTGTCCTTAGATAAAAGGCGCTCCGGCCCTCACGCGCAATATCCGCAAGCGGATACCAATCCGGACAAAATCCGGGCACATGGACCGACAGCGCCGAAACCGGCACAGACCGGTGAATTTGCAGGGAACTTGGACAACACCGATAGACAGGAGTTATTACCATGCAAATTCGCTTATACGTTCTGTTGACCACCCTGCTTGCCGCTGCCGGCACCACGCACGCGGCGACCATTACCGAGCAGGAACTAAACCAAACCCTTATCGACGCTTCCAATGCAGTCCAGGAGCGGCAATACGACCACGCCTTCGCCCTGTATCAAAAAGCCGCCAAATGGGGAGACAAATATGCGCAGTTTGTGGTCGGCAATATGTATCACCTTGGCACCGGTACCGAGCAAGACAATGTTGCCGCATACGCCTGGCTGAAAACCGCATCGGAAGCCCGGGTACGCGAATACCGCCAGGCCCTGAAAGATGCCGAGCAGGCGTTGAGCGCATCGCAGATGACACGCGCCGAACAACTGGCGGAAAATCTGATTGAGAACTACGGCATGAAAGCCGCCGGTGTGATCTGCAAAAAAGCCGCCCGCATCGGCACCAACATCCGGAAAATGCAATGCACCCATAATAACCGCACCGGCAGCGGCAAGATTCGGGTACCCGACGGTAGCTGATTAAACGGCATCCTCCACCGAATGCAGCAGGTGCCGCTGCCTGTTGCATTCGGTGGAACCCTGGCCGCGCGAAATAATGGCGCCTGGGGCTAGCAAATTCTTCCCATCCCGACAATATTGCCACTGTGGAGAATGAAAAACCGGTCATCTCTGACAACCGGAACAGGCACCGAAAATGAAAACCCAACCAGCAAGGCGTCATCGCCATTTGTCAATGTATCCCCGACGTGCGGAAAAATCACCTTCGCGGTTGTCGCACCAAACCTGAAACAGATATCAAGCACTTTTCCATCCCAGAGCTCTATCTTTTCACCGACTTTCTCCTGCGGAAAAATGATGGTCACCACCCGGTCGAAATAAGAGCGGTAGGATATATGGCCCGGGCTTGAAACGGTGCATGCGTTTCCTGTCAGGAATTCCGGATGATCGGCCAGCTCCAGGGCGATGATCCCCCCGGGCTTGATCGCTTTCAGGTTCCTGCCAAAACTACTTGCTTTACGGATCTGTGTTATCTGGCGGCGACCGTTGGCTTGTATTTCCACTTCGTCCCCAATTTCAGCAGAACCGGATCTGACCTTCCCCCATAGAATGGCATTGCCCGCTGCCGATACCGGGGCATCAAAAATATCCAGGCGGAACTTCTGGCCGGTATCGCCGACTTCTTCGGCTTGCTCGTCACTGCTGAATAGATCGAAAATATCCGAAACGTCCGTTTTCGATACGCTGAGAATATAATGTTCGCTGTCGATACAGTGGTTCCAGATAAAATCGTATATTTCCTGATCAAAATCATCCAGTTGTTGCCCGTTCGCGCCTTCGGTCTTAACAACTGCAAAATAGATATTGTCGATATCAAGCCAATGCAGCACAAACATCTGTTCTTTTATTTCTTTATCCATACCCCGCTGAGGGTCGAGTACTACAACACATAGATCAGCCATACCGACGCACTTGGCAAATACGTCAGGGTTCTCGCGCACCGGGGGAACGTCAAATACCGATATATAGCGGTCCTCGATCCTGCCACCGCGAATAGCTGTGCCACTCGATATGGCTTTTTCGAATGGACTACTGAGCCGCTCACAAATTGCCGTCACTATTTCGAGTTTTTGCGACCCTCGCTCGCCGATGATGGCGACAACCGAATGAAGGGGGCTATATTGAGTTGTACCATTCATTTACTTGCTTATCAGAACTCCCGAAACCGAATTGGCGTCGGGCCTGTGTGGTGTATTCACCACATGGCTGCCGTTCGCGTTCGATGGCAATTTCCAGGCATCTTGAATCGGGTTATTGTAACTTCGTTCTTCTTCTTTAACGCTCACTGGCTGAAAGAAATGACGATGTCGTCACATGAGGCGCAATAAAGCACTTCCGACTCTTTTTGCACAGTTTTCCATTCGGTTTTATATTTCGGAAAATAGGAAACGTCTCCGTGCGACAGTCTCTCGTCCATGACTTCGACTTTTTCGCGCCTGTCTTCAAACCGCTGCTGCCAGGAAACTTCAGCCCCGCATGTCGGGCACAGCTTGATCTTTTGAGCCGCGCTGCGGGACAAGTTCCGGATGTGCGAGGAATTCCTGGCGAGCAGATCCTGAATGTCCTTGCCCTGGTCCAAACGCAGAAGTGCGGCGTCAAGCAGAAGCTCCGGACTGTCGTTCGCTGCTGCGATGGTGTTCTTTTCCCGACGAATTCGCTCAAACAGGTTTTTCGCGGTTGGTATGCTATCGCAAAGACGGATCAGGCTGCGGTAGACAGTGTCGATGCTGTTTTGGAATCTGGTCTCGGCCGCCGCATTCGGGCCGGCCTTCTTGTCGTTTGCATCCGGGTTTGCGGGTTCGCCGGATCTTTCTTCTTGCTCATCCAGCCAGTCACGCACTGAATAACGCCGGGTTGTCTCGTAATGCCCCCGGCCGGAGCACGACATACAGTCGTTCAGTTCCTTGCCGATCCGGTATTCACCCTGACCGTCGCAGTTGACGCACTGCATGTCGACTTCCATGTCGACCGCGAAATTCTCATTGTCCGCTTCAAACCGGGCGAGCAGTTGTTCGCGCGCCGCCGTGGCGGGCATTTGCAGCAAAACCTTTGCCCGCAGACCCACCGATTCTGTCCGGTCGTACCAGGTCTCCAACAGCGTCTCGTTGTGCACGGCCGAAATGGCGTTTTCCAGAATCTCTTCGTCAGAGTTTTGTTCGACAAGGACGGCAAATACTGCCTCGGCGTGGGGGAGACGGTTCCAATATCGCAGCCGGTTGGCCGCAAGCCGCCGTGTCGCCTCGCGATCGGCAAAAACCGCGATATACAATAGAACATCCGGCGATTTCAGCTCATCGATCACCCAGGCGATGTCCTGATCATCGCCATCTCTCCAAACCGGTTCGTCGGCGCTTTTCAAGACCAGCCGCCAAACATCTTCGGCCGGTTTATTCAGCATCCTGGAGGCTTTCAGACGCAGAGCTCTGTGGCGGCCTTCGAGAAGTTCTTGCAGCAATGGTTCGGGGAACAGCTCCATGGCCTGTGCGATCAATTCCGGAGCGCATCTGATTTTTATTGATCCGAGCAGGTCTTCGCTGGCGATCCGATCGAGAATATGAGCTCTCAGCACACCATCGGAACGTCCGCATCGGACCAGCAACGCCGTGAGAATTCTAGCGGTCTTTTCTTCGTGCCAAAGACAGGGGATATCCGCAAGACGTTCGGCCGCTTTCAGGCACAGATCACCGGGAACCGATGATGCCGCTTCGAATGTCGGGCGGTGCAACAGTCCTGCAAGCTTCATCTTGTCAAAACGATCGCTCTGATCCTTCAACGCGAAATCATACAACACCCGCTCATCCACCGATCCGCGAATCCGTTTCCAGCGTCTGGCAGGCGTGTAGGGCTCAAGCCAGGGCAGGAGACAATCGTGAAATAGAATCGCGATTTTCGTCAGCGCTTTCCTCATGTCTTATCCTCCAAAAGCAGCGGGCGGGCACCCGCGATCAGCAGAGTATCTCCACGCCCGTGCTGTTCTTTGACGGCCAGGTATTCCTGATAGGCCGGGCTGCCGGTGACGCCGGCCATGACGAGTTCGCGCTTGTTGTGGTCTTTGACAAACGCCTCCCGCTCCGGCCCCAAGACCGGCTTGCCCGGGTCGTCGGGGGTGTCGGCGTCTTTCTTCAACACGCCGATATGAGAGGTGTCCCCGGCCCAGAAGGCGTTAGAACCGTCATGCAGAAACCAGGCGGGGTTGGCTTCCATACCGTGAAAATGCGCGCACAGATTTCCGTTTTCCGTATCCCGGAATTCGGTCGGGCCCTGGCCTGGCCGGACCACGAACCGCTTGCCGCCATTGATGAAACCGACTCCGTGCGTCATGTCGCCATCCGCTGGGGTCTCTATATTCAGACGCACGTCCAAACCGGGCAGGGTCATGGCGATTGTGGCATAACTCCCGTCTTCCGTATCCATCCTGCCCGTGAGCCAAACTTCCCGGCCGTCCGGACTGAAGTGAATGCTGTCGACATCCGCAAGCGGAAGCGGTGCTTCATTTTCCACCGCTAACGTCCCGCCGTTGCACAGCACCATTCTTCCGCACTCGACATAGAAAATCCACCGCCCATCGGGGCTGAACCCGTAACGGTCAACGCGTGCGTCCAATCCCGAAAGCCCGAAAAGCTGTCCGTCTGCGACATTGCAAGCCGCCAGCGCGCCACCGTCGACCGAAACCAGCAGTTTTCCGTCTGGGGAAAACAGAATGGGAGAACCGTATTGCTGGACCTGTCCATAAGGCAGGGAGGCGAGTGTTTCGAAAGGGTCCAGGCGCAAGATATTCGTGACTTTGCCGTTGCTGCAAATAAAGTGTTCAGACGCCGCATCGAACCCGACGAATGAAATGTCAGTCCACCCTAGAAGACCCAGACCAAATCGATGCGGACCCTCGGCTATCGACTCCCCGCGAACCACGTCAAAGAGTTCGACTGTACCCCATTTCAATGCGAGGTAACGGCCATCCGGCGACAGCACGGTCTGGAGGCCGCTCGAAAGGTAGCCCCTATAGAGCCGCTTGTTAAAAAAGCAGCGACCGTTTTCGAGATCGTAACACTCAAGATAGAAGCCGGGTTTTGTATCTTGTGGTCGTCGGTAACCCACACTTGCCAAGACCTTTTCCGTACAGGCGCCCGCATGACTCAAGTTATAAGCTTGTAGCGTGCTAAAACTCTCACGCAGAAAGGTTGCGCTAAATGCATCCAGCCGTGCCCTGAACGCCTCCGTGTCCTGAGTGCCGATTGCCGATCGTATCGGCTTCCAATCCAACAGCGACTTGTGCAGACTGAAAGAAAACCGGCCCACATCCATCAGCACCCGGCCGTTTTGCCATGACCGGATCGTCGCGCTTGTCGCTCTGTTGGCCGCTTCATCGGGCTTTACAGCAAGATACCGGCCCGGCGCGCCAAAATGTGCACAGATTCGATATGGTACTTTTTCCCGCAGTAGCCGGGGCGGCCCAGAACGAGGCCGGAGTGTTTGCTCCCAATGGTCGCGGGTATAGCCCAAACCGGGTTCGTGACGGTTATCTGTTTCCAGCATGACTGTGTCGGCATCCAGCCAGCCGCAATAGCTGAGTTTCGGCAATTCCTGCTGAAAGAGCAGCGAACCGTCCGACGGATTTAATTCGGCATATCCGCCGTTACGACCCCAAACCAAAAGCTGGTTTTCTTCTGCATATAACTCTGCCTCTAAATAGTATCTTCCACTGTTGACATCAGGACTCGCCAGCGGAAAAGGCGTTTGCCAGACGATTGCCAGGGACGGCACATTCAGGCAGTAAATCATGCCGTCATCGGTGGTCACGACCACGCGGTCCGGGGCAATCGGCAGCGCGGGCTCGGACGCCAATTTTGCCTCGAATGACGCCGTATGCAGACCGGGCGTGCCCGTTTCAAGCTCAAAGAGCCGCAGTTTGTTTTCTTTGACGTGGGTCAGCAAAGCCGTGTCCGATTGCAGAAAAACGGCTGATGCGCCTTGTATGTCCTGCTCGATCGGAATGCGTCTGACAAAATGCTGCCGGCGAACATCCCAGATATCGAGGCCCCGATAAGTGTGAATGGCGATCCACTGTTGGTTGGCCGATAAGGCCAGATATGACGGACGGGCAGCAAGACGCCAGCCGAGGTTTTTAAGTGGGCAGAATTCCAGCGCATAGGTTGACATCCGGCTGTGTTTCAGCAGCACCTTGGAAAGGGGCGGCCTGACCGCATCCAGCGCATGCGGCGCCTTGCGCGCGACTACGGTTCTTCCCTCTTTTTCCATGCCCTTATTGCCCCACGTCTGATGCCGCCGCCGAATGAGGCGGGGTTATCAGCAAAGTTTCCACGGCTCTTCGCGTCGCGCGTTTCGCTGCCCGGGCGTCGCGCCGCGATCCCATTTGCCGCAGGATGGTTTGAACCAGAACCTCTTTGTCCGCTTTATTCGCAATCTGCCCGTAGGCTGCCAGATCATTGCGAACGATCTGTGCCAGCGTATCCTTGTCCAGGTTTTCAAATACCAGAATTTCATTGAAGCGGTTCAGAAATTCGGCCCTGAAATGCCCCGCCAGGGCATCCAGCGGCGCCGTTTTCACCGGGGTCTGGTGAAATCCGATGGGATTCGGCTGAAGCTCATCTGATTGCAGCGCATTTGTCGTGGCGATGAAAACGCAGCCGCTGGCGTTCAGGCCATAGCCGCCCGCTGTCGTGACCGTACCGTGATCAAGCAGTCCAAGGGCCATGTCCATGATATCGGGATGCGCTTTTTCGATCTCGTCAAACAGCAGCACCCCTTCGGGATGCGCGTCCAGAAAGGCCGGCAGCAGCCCCTCGCCTCCGGCGCCCGACAAGCCCGGCGCGCCCAGAATCTTGGAAACATGGAAGGGCGTATTGTATCCGCCCAGGTCAAGATGCAGGCATTGCCGTTCGCTGCCAAAGAATACCTTCGCAATATGCTTTGCAAGAGAACTCTTGCCGACGCCGCTCCCACCGGCGAAGAGAAACGAAAGCGGCGCCGAGCTTGACGGGCGGTCCAGCACCCGGCGCATTGCAAGCGCCCGGGCCACCGTCCCAACCGCAGCTGTTTGCCCCAGCACACCCTGGTTGAGCCGCTCGGACAGCATACCCGCTTCCGAGGCGACGTCCTCCAACCGGCCGCTTTGCCGGCCCTCGCGCGCGAACGCGGCCCTGATATCTTTTTGCCGGACCCGGATGCCGCCTCTGGCCGAGATCTTCGCCGCAATGGTGTCGAGCAGATCAATCGCCTTGTCCGGCTGCTGCCGGTTCGGCAGGCGGCGGTCGGTCAGCGCTACGGCTTCCGGAACGCAGCCGGTTTCAAAGCTGACCTGGTGAGCTTCTTCCAGTTTGCGGCGTTGCCGCTCGACCATCCGCAAGGTCAGATCAGTATCCGGCGCGGTGAGCCTGATCTCTTCAAAACGCCGCGCCAGAGCCGGATCGCGCAAGATATAGTTCCGATACTCACCGGAGGTTGTCGCGCCGATCACCCGAAGATCGCTTCTCGCCAGATGCGGTTTTAGAATGTTTGAGGCATCCATGGCGCTTTCAGACGTGCGCCCGGCGCCCCACAGCAGATGAATCTCGTCAATGAACAGAATGACAGGCCTGCGATCCACGGCTTCGGCGATGACCTGTTCCAGACGCTCTTCGAACATGCCGCGATATTGTGTGCCGGCGAGAAGCTTGCTCAGGTGGATCTCAAACAATTTCGCCTGCCCGAGCAGCCCACCGAGTTCATTCCTGACCCGCGCATTGGCCAGGAACTCCACCAAAGCCGTCTTGCCGGCACCGGCCGGTCCGGTGATGATGGCGTTTCCCTTTCGGCTTTTGCGCAGCACGTTCTGCAGTTGCTCAAACGGTACCCGGCGTCGGATGAGACCCGCGAATTCGTCCCGCCGGGCGCATTCGAGAAGATCCCGCCCATAACGAATCAAATACTTCGGCGCATGGGCAGCATCTTGCTGAATGCGTATGAGAGCGGGATTTCTCTGCTCAGGTTCCCGCGGTTGCGGGACGCTATCCGCGCTTATGCCGCATTCCGCCAGAAGCTCCGCCAGCGCGCCACCCGCCTCGGCGATGCAATCGCGCAGGAAAGCTGAAAGATTCAGGCTGCCCAGATCGGGCACCTCTGCAATATAGCGCAGAATCCACCGGTTCCCATCAGGCAAGGCGCTCTCGATAATAGCGTCAAGACCGTCCCGGAGCTGCACGGTGTCGCACTCCGGCAGCATATCGGCCAACGCGTTCGGCGCCGGAAGATCCAGCCAGAAACGCAGCAGCGACGCGGTGGTCATCGAACCTGCCGGGACTTTTGCAAGACAGGTTTCCAGGAATTCCTTGAGATAGTGGATTCTACCGCTCATGGCTTTTGATCCTTGTACTCTGATCCGGTGGACGTATTCCACAGATGAGATGCATCAAAGGCTACTCAGATGATGCAAAAACTCTGTTCACGCGCTTGTTCATTTCTTCACTCGCTTGATTGGCCAAGACATCGAGCATTCTGTCTTTGTGGTGATATGTCGTAGTCAGCGCGTCGCCGGCGCTTATGGCGGTATCAGCGCCGGTGTTCCAGTAATGCGCCAGAATGTTGCGCTCTGAGTCGCTGAAGTTCACCGTGTTCTGCAGCCTGTTGGCCCAGTCGAAAAGCTCCCGAATACGAATGCCATGCTTGAAGAGCGCCATCTGCTTGGCTTCCCCGTCTTCGAGAAATTCCTTGGCGCGGCGAAGATCGCGTTCAAGCTTCCGCAACCCGGCAAGGAAGCTGTCAAATGCCGCCTCATCCTCGTAACGAAGTGGAATAGTCTCTGTTTCCAGATTTTCCTCGCGCGCCAGCACCTCAGCGCGTTTGGCGGCAAGAATGTCTCGCTGCCTGCCCTCATCGGAAAGCGCGTCGATAGCCATCATTTCCAGATAGGAGCTTTCACTTTGTGCCAGACACTCAAGATGTGAATCCGCACGTTGTGACGCTAATTCTTCTACAGCATATTTCTGCAGACCGGTGTCATCGGAAATCTCGAGCAGCGCCACGAGGTCATCCGGGGATTTGAACTTCTCCATTTGAGATTCACAGATCTTGCCGATGTCGTATCTACCCAGGACTTGGGCATCGCGATGGTGCTGGATGACCTCCAGAACCCGGGCAGGGTCATCCACGTTATTCAGGCAATTCACCACAGGGTACCCTTCGGTCTCCAGCTTGGCCATGCGCACCCAGCTATCTACGCTGTCCAGCCGTTCTGCGGCAACGCGTGCGATCGTAGGGTCTTGTGCTTTTTTCAGGACATATTCCAGAAACCGGGTGTCACTGATCTTCTCAAGAATATCTCTGACCACCCAGACCTCAGACTCACTGTTGAGATGGGTTTTGACGAAGTGGATCAGATATCCTTCGATTTTGGAGAAGTCGGTTTTTCTGCCAAACCGCTTGAATACGGTGCTGGCGTCTATCTCAGAATAAAAAAGCAGCCGGGCGATCAGACCAGGGCGGTGCAGCCGCTTAAGGGCAGTGCTCGCGATCCAATGATCGCAGAAACATGCGATCATGAACATTCGCTTCTGTTTTACCTTCCCGTTCGAAATCCGGTCACTGATCCTGAAAAGATGATCGGTGTTGTCGATGAAATAGGTGAAATACCGCACCCGGCAAAAAATATTCATCGGAATAAGATAGATTCTGCTGATTTGCAGTCTCTGCCGAATTGACAACTTATTCCTGCGCTGCATTTCCCAGTCACCTTTTCGCTTATAGGTCTTCTGCGTTGCTGAACAGACCCCGATATTCTTCCAGCAGGCACGCGATTGTCTTCCGGGTTTCTTCAATCTGGGTCGTGTAATCGGCGCGGATTCTCTCGTGAACGCTTTCGTTTTCGATGACCGATTGCTTGCGCTGGTTTTCCTCGTCCTCGGCAAAGCTCTGCAAACGGGCATCATCATTCAATAGGATCGAGGTCAGTATGCTGATTTCCGACGAAAGCCAGCGAAGCTTGTCCTGCAAACTGTCGCCCTTGATATCGGCACTCACCGTGATATCGACCTCGCTTAATTGCAGGATACTCTCGATCTGCCTGAGAACATGGCGCAACCCCTGCTGTGTGCGCATGTCATACCTGGCAAATTTTTTTGGGATACCAAGCTCATAAGGTTTGATACTTACGGCTTCCAGCAGCATTTCATGCAGTTGCTGACGTTCTGCTTCGCCCAGCTTTTGATACGCTGGATCTGTCTCCAGGCGGTCGGTATGCAAGAGCATTCTGATCTTGCGCATCAGGCGCTTGCAGGCCTCCTGTTCCTCATCGAGTTGGCCAGGAGATACCGTCGTTCCTTCCATTGAGCTCTTGTCCAGCAACGGGGCCATCGTCACCTGCCGGCGCAATTCTGAAATCTTGCGCGACTGTTCGCGCTCTTGTTCTGCCAACTGCTCGGTGATGTCCGTCTCAGCGGCACCGGGACGCGCCTTTTTCAGAAGGATTGCACGTTCCAGGTATGACCTGCGGCAGTTCAATTCTTCCAGTTCCAGCTCCAGCGAGCCAAACAGCGAAAGCCACTGCCGCTGAACTTCGGCATGTTTCAGCCGCTCGCTTTCAACCTGTTCGGCCATGGCATCCGTTTTGCGCAGCAGGCTCAACCATTCTCGCTTCAAAAACCAGTACCGTCCGCGCTCTTCTGCGGTGCCCTCCTGCACCAGGCGCTGACGCTCTTGCTCTTCGGCAACGAACGCCTGAAAATCACTATCCGCGATGCTCAACAGATAGATGTTGCTGGCCATCATGTGTTCGACCAGCCCCTCGAATTGCTCAAGTGTCTCGTAGCCTTGTGCCTGTGCCTTTTCATTCAGCCACGGTAACGTGTAGAGTTTTGCGATGTCCGGTTTAAAACTCCATTGAAAGGCTGCAAACTGCTGGGAATTGTTGACCGGGCAAAGAATATCGCGCATACACTCATGCCCGCCCTGTTTGAAACCGGCCTCGCTCGCGCAATGTTGTTCGAAGCAGCCCTTAAGCAGAAAATTCGCCGACGGGTAGAAATCCTGCGCAAAAAACGCGCAAATACGGTCCAGGTCCTCATCGGTCGGAAACGTGTGAACGGTACCGTATTCGAAGATTTTCCGGCTTCGGCCCCGGGGGATGTCCACGACCGGTTCCCCGTCAAAACCCGGCCCGCCGTCACCCTCCAACAGCCTGAGGCAGCCTTCGCCCTCGTTACACAACAGTGCTTGCCGGATGCTCGCGTTCCTGCCAACCTTGCGCCAAATCGCACGCTGCGCGCTGCTGATGGCGGGATTGTCATCATATCCGTCGATGAGGATTTTCAATTCATTGGCTAAGGTCTTCATAACCTGACGATCTTTCTTCTGCTTTCGTCAGGCACTATAGCCCACCGTGCTTTTCATGTAATGGGGAATCGCTTGGGAAATGAAAGCGTGAAACTTGAAGCAGCGGTTTTTAACAGCAGCGGCATGTTTCCATTCAGATTGTGCGCGCTGGATTTGCTCTATTGTATTGATTACAGGAGCTTTGTAATGCCGATGATTGCGCTGCACAGGCACCATCGCAAACCCACCCGACCAGAGCCTTTTCCCCGCTAAGCTTCCGGAGTCGATGGAAAATGACACGAAAACACAGACTGACAGGGGGGTCATTAAAATGACCGGTGGAACACAAAAGCGGCGGCCTACTGGCTCGGATCATGGAACGAGCGCACGACTTCATAGGAGTCACAGGCGAGACTCCTTTCTATGACGACAAAATCGCTCAACTCGAACAAGACCGGTTTCCGGCATGCGAAAAATCACAAAGAGAACCTGCGGCCGAAGCCGCCTTTGACGAAAAACCAGGCCCCTCGATTAGATTTTTGACAGCCCCATTTTTGACAGCCCCATGGAATCTATGAAAAACCGGCTAGAAATCCCTACAAACGGTTCTGAGACTGGCTTTTGCAGTACCTTTCCCATGCCGCCGAAAAAGGCTGGCCAGAAACCGCTTTACCTTTCAAGAAATTAGTCTGTACACAAAAGTTGTGAAGTGGTGCCGGCAGGGTGACTCGAACACCCGACCTACGCATTACGAATGCGTTGCTCTACCAGCTGAGCTATGCCGGCACTTGGGGGCGCTAAGTATAGGGAAGATCAGCGTTTTGAACAACACCGCAGCCTGCGAATTAACCGACATTTCGGGCGGATGATTTCCTACACAACCGCCGGAAATCTGCGCTTGCCGCAGGGCCGGTGGCTCATCACAATTCCCGTATGACCGAATATATATCCACCATCCGAAAAACTGCCGCAGGGTTCAGCGTGCTGGAAGTGCTGATCGCACTGGTGATCTTCGCCATCGGCATGCTCGGCATCGCAGCGCTGCAGGCTCAGTCGCTGCTGATGAACCGCTATGCAGGCAACTATGCTGCAGCCCTGCAAATGGCACAGGACCTGAAAGGGCAGATACTGGCCAATCCCGCTGCCCAGGCCGCTGGAGCATTTATGTTGATGGAGGCCGATGCAGCATCGCATTGTGCTGTTCGCATGCGCTGCGACCCGGGCGCTATTGCGCGTGGCGGGTACCGGAACTGGCTGGTTCGATTGAACCGCCTGCTGCCGGGTGCCAAGGGCATTGTCTGCCACGACAGCAGCCCGGCGGACGGCAATACCCGCAGCTACCGGTGCGACGGCGGCGGCGCGCCGGTGATCAAAATCTGGTGGACCGAACGGGACGGACGGGAAATGGTGGTCTATTCAGGTCTGGAAGCATGATCCGATCAGGGGTGCCCGTTCACAGCACCGGCATCACGCTGCTGGAATTGATGCTGGCGCTGGCCATTAACGGCGTATTGCTGCTGGGCCTGATTCAGTTATTTTTCAGCAGTCAGCGGACCTTCAATACGCAACGGGCCTTCGGCGACAGGCAGGAGACCGGTCTTTATGCACTGCAGTTTCTGCATCGGGCCGTTGCGCAGGCCGGGTTTGTCGACGACCCGTGGAGCGGAGAAGAGCTGCCGCCGCTGACCGATGATACCGGACAAACTGCCGCCGGCAGCCGGCTCAGCATGCAACGCATGTCCGACAGCAACTGCTACGGCAGTTTGAACCCGGCGACGGATGAAGCCGGCAGAGCCGCCTTCTATTGGTTAAATGAATCATTCGAACGCAGCGCGGACGGACGGCTGCGCTGGACTTGCCGCTATGGCAGCACGCCGGCTGCCACGACCACCCAGGTCAACCGGCAAACTGTGATCGACGGCGTGCAGGATTTCCAGATTCTGCTCGGGCAAGACATTGACGGGGACGACAGCGTGGACCGCTGGCAGATCCCGGCGGGGCCTGTCAACGGTCAACCGGTCATCGCGGTCAGAATCGGCCTGGTGCTGACCGAGACCATTGGCAGAACCCCATTCCGGCAAGCACCGGTATCCCTGTTCGAAACTACCGTGGACACACCTAGGGACGGTAGGCACCGAACGGCTCTGGAAACCACGGTTGTATTGTGGAACGGGCGCTGACAGGCGACGAT
>JANQPM010000121.1 GCA_028289465.1 Lysobacterales bacterium
AAACCGCCGGCGGGCGGCGCTCCTGCCGACCCGGCCGCCAGCAGGCTGACGCCGGACGAGTTGAACACGTCGAGCCGGGTGAACGCCAGGTTGCCGCTGACGCGCGCCGCCCCATCGCCCAGGAGCACCCCGGAAGTCCCCACCGGGTTGGCCATCGAGCCGATCGTCGTCGTGCCGCCGGCCACCGGGTCGAAGTCGGCGTCCGACGGATCGGCGTCGAAAGTAGCGCTGCGCACGATCACCCCGGTGCCGCCGGTGTTGCCGTGGACCGTGTTGTCGGCCAGGCCAGTCACAAAAAGGGTGCCGCCGGCCGAGCCGTCGAGGCGGATACCGTCACCCATCAATGCGGTGATGTCGGTGTTGCGGTTGACCGCCACCTCGACGGTTCCCGCGGCCGCTGTCGTCGTCAAGTCGATGGCGTGACCGATCGACGAACCTACCAAGCTGGTCGAGAAGGTGTTGTCCTCGACCGTGGCGATGAAGTTGCCGCTCGATCCGGGGTTCAGCTCCACCGCCCCGACGTTCGCTGTGCCGAAGTGGTTGTCCGTGATCGTCACCCCGACCGCGAACGCCCCCGAGGCGGTGACGTCGATAGCGTTGAAGTCGGCCGAGAGCTCGAGGCCGCGGATCTCGATCCCGGTACGGTCGCCAGCCGTGGCCTCCACCAGAACCGCGGTAAAGAAATCGTGCGCGACCGCCGCCGGATTGTTGGCGGCCGAATCGAAAAGCGTCGGCCCGGCGACGCCGTTGACGGTGTCTGGCACCGTCAAGTCCACCCCCTCGCCCAGGAAGCGCTGCATGTCCTTGAGCGCGATGCCCGCGTTCTGGCCGGTGTCGGTGCCATCGCCCTCGAAGACGTAGATGGTGTCGCCGGCCAACGACGCGGCCTCGGCCTCGGCCAGGGTGTCGAAGGGATCGGTCGAGCTGCCGTCGTCGGTGCCGCTGGCGTTGTCGTTCTTCACATACCAGACGCGGTTCTTGCGCGTCAGGGTGACGACGACGTCCACCGTGGTAGCGCCGCCGGTCAGCTTGTAGCCGAACATGTCGGTGGCCGCGGCGTCGCCGGGCGCGGGTGTGTAGCTGAACTGCCCCGTCGACTCCATCGTCACCCTGCCGCCGTTGGCGGTCGGGCAGTCGGTGAACGGCGCGGTGATGTCGGCGCAGTCGACCATGTTGGCGAAGACCCCGGTCACCGAGATCGGATCATCGGGATCGGCGTCGTTGTCGAGCACACCCAGGGTCGAGGTCGTCGTGGCGATGATCTCGGGATTGCCGGTGGCCGCCTTGTCCACCAGGAGCAGCGTGTTGCCAACGAAGTCGAAGGCGTCCGGTCCGCCCACCGGCGGCAGGTCGATCACCGTGACGGTGATGTTCTGTACGTCGGTCAGGCCGCCCGAGTCGGCCACCGTGACTTCGACTTCGTAGTCGTTGTTCCCGTCGTCGTCCTGGGGAGTGCCGATCGACGGTGCGGAGGTGAACGTGAGCACGCCGGTGGCCGGCACCAGGGTGAAGAAACCGTTGTCGACGCCGCCGATCGTGGTCGTGAGTGAATAGGTCAGGCCCGCTCCCTCGGTGTCCCCGTCCGGATCGGTCGACTGCAAGTCGGTCACCGCCGTGGTGCCGGAACTGACGTCGATCGACGCCGTGTCCCCGCCGCCGTCCGATGTAATCGTCGGCGCGAAGTTGACGTCGGCCACCACCACCGTGATGTCCTGCACGTCGGTCAGACCGCCGCTGTCGGTGACCGTCACCTGGACCTCGTAGTCGTTCATCCCATCGGCGTCGAGTGGGTTTTCGAAGTCAGGAGGCGCGTTGAAGGTCAGGACACCGGTGTTGGGGTCGATGGTGAATAGCGCCTGGTCGGCACCCCCGGTGATCGCGTAGGTCAAACCTGCACCCTCTGTGTCGCCTTCGGGATCTGTGGACTCAACGTCAGTGACGAAAGTGCCGGTTCCCAGCTTGGAGACAAACGCATCGCCGCCACCGGCCGAGGTCAGGTTGAAGGTTCCTGCGCCCGGATCGAAGTCCACCGTGTTCCGGAAACTCCCGGTAGTGTGCACGTTGCCCGCCCCATCCACCGCCACGCCAATGCCTACGTCGGTACTCGTACTGCCCATGGCAACGGCGGAGACGAAGTTCCCCGAAGCATCTAGCTTGGAGATAAATATGTCATCCAAACCGGCCGAAATCAGGTTGAACGTGCCCGCACCCGGATCGAAGTCCGCGGTTCCCCGGAACCCCCCGGTGGTGTAGACATTGCCAGCTCCATCCACCGCCACGTTAAGGCCTCGGTCGAGACCCACACCGCCCAAAGCCGCGGCCCAGACCAAGCCCCCCGAGCTGTCCAACTTGGAGGCGAACACGTCGATGAGGCCGGCCGAAGTCAGGTTGAAGACGCCCGCACCCGGATCGAAGTCCACCGTGTTCCGGAAGGCCCCAGTGGTGTAGACGTTGCCCGCCCCATCCACCGCCAAGCCATTGCCTTCGTCAGAACTCGTACCGCCCACGGCCACGGCCCAGACAAAGTCGCCCGCGCTGTCCAGCTTGGAGACAAAGACGTCAGTGGAGCCGGCCGAGGTCAGGTTGAAGGTGCCCGCACCCGGATCGAAGTCCGCCGTTCCCCGGAAAATGCCGGTGGTGTAGACATTGCCCGCCCCGTCCACCGCCACGTCATTGCCGCGGTCGAAATCCGTACCGCCGAGAGCCCTCGCCCAGACCAAACCGCCCGAGCCGTCCAGTTTGGAGACGAACACGTCGTTGAGGCCGGCCGAGGTCAGGTTGAAGGTGCCCGCACCCGGATCGAAGTCCACCGTTCCCTCAAACTCCCCGACAATGTAGACGTTGCCCGCGCCATCCACCGCCAGCCCATGGCCTTCGTCGTTGCCCGTGTCGCCCAGGGCCACGGCCCAGACAAAGTTCCCCGAACTGTCCAGCTTGGAGACAAAGATATCATCGGAGCCGGCCGAGGTCAGGTTGGAGGTACCCGGGCCCGGATCGAAGTCCACGGTTCCGCTGAATCTCCCGATGGTGTAGACGTTGCCCGCCCCATCCACCGCCACGCCTGAGCCCAGTTCATTAAACGTACCGCGCAGAGCCGCGGCCCAGACAAAGTTCCCCGCGGCGTCCAGCTTGGAGACAAAGACATCATCGGAGCCGGCCGAAGTCAGGTTGGAAGTACCCGGGCCCGGATCGAAGTCCACGGTTCCGCTGAATCTCCCGATGGTGTAAACATCGCCCGCCGCGTCCACCGCCACGTCGTTGCCCGATGAGGTATTCGTACCGCCCAGGGCCGCGGCCCATAGGACGCTCTCCGGCACCATCACCGTGGCCGTAGGTCCGCCACCGTCGGAGGTGATCACCGGCGCCTCATTGATATCGGTGACGGTGACCGAGAGGTCCTGGACGTCGGTCAAGCCACCCGAGTCGGTCACCGTGACCTGGACTTCGTAGTCATTCATCCCGTCAGCATCGAGGGGATTCTCGGAGTCCGGCGCTGCCGTGAACGTCAAGACGCCGGTGCCCGGAACCAAGGTGAATAGGGCCTGGTCGGTGCCCCCGGTGAGTGAGTAGGTCAACCCCGCTCCTTCGGTGTCGCCATCGGGATCGGTCGACTGCAAGTCGGTCACCGCGGTTTGGTTCTCCGCGGCGTTCACCATCGCCGCAGCGCCACCGCCGTCTGATGTAATCTCGGGCGGATCGTTCTCGCAAGTGACAGTCACCATCACCATGGTACTGCTGCCACCCGGCGCGAGTGTGTAGCTGAAATCATCGGTGGGGGTGGCATCGTTGCAGTAATCCGGATCGGGCTGGTACGTCAGATCCGTGCCATTGTTTACCACCGTGCCATTGGCCGGCTGAGTCACACTGGCGATGCTGATGGGGCCAGCGTCCACATCCGTATCGTTGGCCAGCACATCAATGATAGTGGCCGGATCATCCTCGGTTACCGTGGGCGAATCCGTGACAGCCACTGGCGGATCATCCACGCAAGTGACGGTCACCGTCACCGTGGTAGTGCTGCTACCCGGGGTGAGCGTGTAGCTGAAATCATCGGTAGGGGTGCCGTCGTTGCAGTAATCCGGATTGGGCTGGTACGTCAAACCCGTGCCATTGTTCACCACAGTGCCGTTGGCCGGCTGAATCACACTGGCGATGCTGATGGGGCCGCCATCCACATCCGTATCGTTGGCCAGCACATCAATGGCGGTGGCCAGGTCATCCTCGGTTACTGTGGCCGAATCTGTGGCAGCCACCGGCGGATCGTCTTCAGCACCCACATTAATGGTGAACATTGCAGCCGTGGAAGTATCCACACCGCCATTGGCAACACCGCCACTGTCCTGCACAGTAACTGTCACCAGGGCTGCACCATTGACATTATCTGCAGGTGTATAAGTCAGTTGGCCGGCGGCATCAATGGCCGGCTGGACCGAAAACAGAGCATTATTATCGTTGCTGACAGTGAACATAAAGGTCTGGGCCAATTCATCCGCACCCCCGCCAGGCAGTGCGGCAGCAAAGCCGTTGACCACTTGCGCACCGCTGTCTTCCAATACATTTTGATCACCCGCCAGGCTCAGCTCCGGCTGATCGTTAACGGCATTCACGGCAATGTTAAAGCTAGCCGGGACAGAAGTATCCGCGCCATCATTGGCTGTATAAGTAAAATTATCAGCGCCGGCGAAATCAGCATCGGGAATGTACTGAACCGTGGCGCTGGTGGCATCCACCGGCGTGATCACGCCTAAACTGCCGTTCGCAGGTGCTGTGTCTATGGAAAAAGTCAGAGCATCGCCATCTAAATCGCTGCCACTGAGCGTGATAGTGACAGCAGTATCTTCCAATGTACTGCCGGACGCTGCATCCGCCTCGGGCCGCGAATTCTCAATATCTTCGATATCGATGCGGAAAAAGGCCGAGTTCACCTCAAAGGCCAGGAACAGTGCCCTGACATCCGCCCGGGAAGTATCGGGGCTTGCATCGCCGCTGGGATCGGTACCGATAGGAGTTTCACCAGCCCAGTCATCCAAGTTGCCGTCGGCACTGAAATGGGCTGCCAGGGCGATACCGGCCAGGCAGATCAGGCTTATACTCAAAAGCCACGGATGTTTACGGATAAAGATCATACCGACCAAGAGCAATATCAGGGCAAGCAGTATCAGAGCGCTTATGCCCGTGGCGGGAATGGGCACCGCATTGCCGGCAATCGGCCTTTGCCCCAGAGCGGATAAAATATCCTGGCTTTGTGTTGTGATATCGGTGCTGATTAGATGGAAGCGGCTGCCGGAAAAGGAAATTTGCAGCTCACTTAATAAGCCCTGAATTTCCACCACATCGGCACCGTTAAGGCCGCCATTTAAATTAACCGGATAGCTCCCGCCAATGATATTCGCCGGCCCAAATGAACCGCCGGCACATTCGGATAGCTCTACACGGGTAACCTGGGCTGCTGCGGTATCGACTATCGCGGTGAGTTGTTTTTCTATTCCATTGAGGGTGGTAGCTAAACTGGCTAGATTAATATCGCAGCCACTTGCCGAATCATTATCGGTATCGATGGCTACGGTGTAGTAAATTTCCTGGGCAACAGCCATGGAATAAAAACTTAAACAGAGTAAAAAAACAGCCGCTATTCTTAGCAAGAACGATTTCATTTCAACCTTCCGCAATATCTACCGAATTAATTGACTGATTCACTGACATATTAGGTTCGTAGGAACCGCAGGCGACCCGCCGGAGCGGGCGCCGTGAAGTACCGCTTCTTGCACGTTGCGCAAACCGCCATGCCTCCCCTGGCTTGCTCTCCCGGTTGGGTGAGGGAGCAACGCGAGCGGCACCAAAGGGGTCGTGCTTCAGTTGCACGCTGTAGCCCCGGCTGGACAGTCTGGCGGTTTTCCGAAGGAAAGAAGCCAGGCTGGGAAGTCGTTAGGGCGTGCGGTTGCGGTTTTCATCCACACGCGTTTAACGGCTGCGCCAGAAGGCTTCTTCACTGTCGTGAAACCGCAGCGCAGGTGACTTGGCCGGCGGTTTTGCCAACGGCAAAGAAGCCGGCCAGCAGGCACCGTCAAGCGCGTCTGGCTTCGCCTGCACGCGTTTAACGGCTGCGCCAGAAGGCTTCTTCGCTATCGCGAAATCGCCATCTGACTCCACCTACGCTACGAAAGAAGCGGGCGCGAGATTCTATGATATGCCAGCTATCTTCGATTAAACATGAAACTACTAAAGAGTTTGTTATTAAAATTTTTAAGTTGCCGATAATTTGCCAGAATAATAATTCTGGCCAATAACCTTACAGTGTATGGAAACAGAGCTTGAGTATATGCAGAAAACCACCCTCAGGCAAGTGGAATACCGCAGATCCGCTCTTTATTGAGTATTCTTATACTCATATAAATCAAATGCTTATGATTTCTATTTTCTTTCTGGATGAGTAAATTATAATCATCCTTGATCTCTTTGGTCCATTCTGACCCACGACGCCACCACCGCGTATTCAGCGCAGATCGGATATCACAATTCAGCATGCTTTCATGAGACCGCTCGTTAAGGGCAGTCATATTGCTCCGTGTAATAACGGACCGAACAGACCGGGGAAGCCCAAATCGCAGCCAGACTGATACGAAAAATGGAGACCCTCAATGCCGGCAAAAGCGTATACTATCGAATATCATTAATAGGATGGACGGTATTGTTATACACAGTCCGCAGTTGCCAAATGAGCAATGAGTTTCCAAAGGGGTAAACTAGACCAAGATAAAATTCTCACCGCTGCCGAACTCGTGGCAGAACGGGAAGGCCTGGAGGCGGTCAGCATGCGTAAAATTGCTGCCGAACTGGGCTGCAGCGCCATGTCCATCTATGAATACTTCACCAGCCGCGATGACATTATGCGGCATCTGATGGCGCGCTTGATCAAGTCCTATGCCATTTCCAATCACAATGAAACCGATCCCAAACAATGGTTGATCAGCACTTTCTTGCGGATACACCAGGTTTTTTATGACTACCCCGAACTGATGCGGGCTTATTTTACCGAAGTGGCGCACCACGATAACGAGTCTATGACGGTAACTGAACAGTGCCTCGTACGCTTTAAGACACTGGGTCTGAAAACCGAACAGGCTGTGGCTGCCTTTCAATCACTGCTGTTCTTTAGTGCTGGCCTGGCTATGAATGACCATATGGTTTCCAAAGTGTCGAAGCAAAAAGCGCGATCCATAAAACAGGTCCTTTCCAACCAGATTCGCTGGCGGGATTACCCCATGGTATTACGCAGCGGCATCAGCTTTCTTAATTACCATATCAAGCATAAAACAGAACAGAAGATCGCCAGACTCCTGGACAGTCTATTGGCAAAACCGTGATCGACAAACCATTGGTATCGGTCAGCAAGGCCCCTTTTCTCACAGAAACGTAGCTTAGTGTTCTTAGAATAGGAGAACGTTGGCTAAGCAGGCCAGGAATGATATGCAATGCAGCAGCGCCAGGCCTAGTAGCACTTTGTGACATGCTGAACCGCCTTACTCCACGCTGTCACTGTCGCAAAATTGTCCCGGATCACACTACAATTTTTCCTGCGGACTCGTATGAATTCCATTGACAATTCATTGAAACGTATTACAATGAAATACATTGTAATATTGCAATCAATATGTAATGGCAAAAGAAGTTGTAACCTTCCGAACCGAAACCGAAAAACGTGCTGCACTGGATTCTATGGCAAAAGCACTGGGACGTGATCGTTCCTATGTGCTAAATAAAGCCATGGACACTCTCTTCGATATTTATCAATGGCAGGTTGAGCATATTCAAGAGGGAATCAGACAAGCTGATGCTGGCGAATTCGCGGATGAGTCTGAATGGCGAAAAGCTATTAGCCGCAACCGTAAATGAAGCTTCGATTTACTCGTCAGGCGATTCAGGATATTGAATCGGTTTACGACTATATTGCCGAAGAAAATCCTATCGCAGCACAGTCAGTCTTGGATCAAATCGAGTCTTTAGTTGGCCAATTACCACTGCACCCAAAGTTAGGCAGATCCGGTAGAGTTGCTGATACTCGAGAACTAGTCATCCCAAATACACCTTATTTAGTTACATATAGAATTACAGATTTTCATGTAGATATTTTGGCCATTATTCATTCCGCTAGAAGATGGCCAGTAAAGCTATAGGAGAACCTCATTCTAACCTTCGATAGATTATTTGATTTGGCATATACTCTGACACTTTACTCCGACCCCTAAAGCTCATCTAGCATCATAGCTTGGAGATAATGTTATGAACTTAAGTGAGACAGCGGCCATACTGCACGAAAAGTACGGCAGCTTGGCCCTCAGCACGAAACAGATAGCCGAGGTCTTGCACTTCAAAGTGCCTGGGAGCTGCTGAACGCAATCAGCGCCGAGCGGTGTCCAGTGCATACGTTCAATACTGGTAAAATGCGTGTTGTGGATACTCGGGATGTTGCCGACTATTTGGACAGAATAACGTGCCCATAGCTAATATCGTCAGGCCGAAATACATCAGATAAAGTCGCATTATTGACCAGGGGATTTGCTCATTTTCTTCAGAGAAACGGTCGACGATCAGTGGCTCGGTTAGCTGTGAATTAAAAAGTATTAGGTATCCGATAACCGTAACAAATATTGTGAGCGACATGATTTTGAGATTTCCAATTCGACTAAGGACTTGCCAAGTCGGATAAAATCGGTACCTCTTAATGGTTGATAGCTTCAATATTGCTCCTACAGGAAATTCACGGGGACTACGCTTACTGACTAGAGTATAAGTGATTGCAATTCCATAGGTATCACACCGAGTATTCTCCTAATAGCCGCAGCCTAGGCATATGAATGGAGCAACACCATTAACATTACAGATAAATAACTTTCCTTTGTATATCAACCATTTACTTACCCATAAACAACTAACCAAATGAACCGCTGCAGCGTACTTTTTGCAAATGGCCGAGCAAATTAGCTTTAATTGTGCTTACATGGCTAAAATATTGCCGTAACCCACAAATCACTGGAACAAGGGGAAATGTCTGATCTAAGAGAAGGTCTATTACAGGCTACACGAAACGGCCACTTTCTAGATTTCATCGCTCAAGTTGAGCTTGCAAATAGACAAACTCGTGAGGCCTTCGTCAAGGAACTGGTTTCCTCACACAACGAGGGCTTACTAAATGCAATAACGGAATTCAGGAAACTTGAGAATCGTGGAAATTCTCAACACAATTTCTTCCCTTCTAGATACATACTGGAAAAAGCGCTTCCTGACATAGCTGGCGATATTGTTGAAGTCGTAGATTGCGTTATTCATTTGACCAAAGAAGCCGGTAACGATATGACTGCCGGAGCACTTCATAAACCATATATCGATTTCTGTTCATCATCACCAGACACACCAGAGAGTGCCCTGGAGCTCATCCTTAGCAACACTAGTCATTATTACGAAATTCTTGCCCCGACAATCGTTGCAGGCACCATAATAGATATGAAAAGCTACACAGAGAAGGCAATTCGCCTTTGCAAACATCCTGATTCCAAAATTCGTAGATCATCGATTTTAGCACTAGGAAATGTTGATTTTTCGGAACATTCTTCCTTACCCAAGAAAGTGCTCATTCAGTTAGAAGAAACTGCAGATTCTGAAGAAGATAAATCAGTTCTGGGTGTTATCATACGCACTGCCTTCCAGACGATTAAAAATGATGATAGTTTAACCGATCAAGCAATTTTCCTAATTGACAAAATAGTTAAACATGAGAGAAACCACTCTTTACACGCGATAAGCGAAATATTGGCTTTCTGTTTCGACCAAATTCCTGAACAGCAAATAAAAACTTTGGTAGATCACCTACAGCATGTAAATCTAAAAAATCGGGGAACTCTGAAAAACATAGACTTCGGTTTAGCTAAGTTAATAAAGAATAGTCATCCACAAGAAGCAATCGGTCTTCTTGAATCACTTCTGACCAGAGATCCCAAATCAATAGATATTTCAACATTTGAGCATACGATTCACGAGCTTTGCACGTCATCTACAGGAATATTAGACCAAATTATGACCAGATGGTTTATTACTGGCAACGTAACACTTTGTAAAGCGGTCCACTCTATAGTACACAACTGCGAAAAAGAAAAGCTCTATTTAAAAGTTAGCTCAAAAGAATTACAGAATTACGACGAGCAGTATTTCGTATTCATTGCAAGAAAGGCAGTCGGCTACCTATATACTGAAGCGGCATGCGCCACAAGTATCGTCGTCTCTCTACTCAATATCTCAGAAGAGAATCAAACTGTAAATGAGCTTACTCAGCTCTTGTTCAATCCGTTGCTGATTGGGTTTCCAGGGGAAGTTGGTCAATACTTGGAAAGTGCAAAACCTGGTTGTACTGATCTAGCTAAATCAGCAATTGTTCATGTTGAGAAATCGGCAAAGCAGTATTTTGATGATATAAAGAAACTTCCCCCGCTAAATGAGTTACAAGTTCCCACTCCGCATAGAGAAATTTACTCACGCTATTTATCAGATATAACCAGTCGATCACGCAAGGAAGCCATGAATAGTTCTCCTTTTTTGTCCATGGTTTCTAAATCAACTCTTCTGTATGGACAGAAATGGATTGTATACGTTGAGGGACCGAATGGTGAGCAACATCGTTCTGAAAATCCGTTATCAGTGATGGGGACAACTATGGAGGTACCAAGGCTAGACCTAGTCAATTTTTACGATCTTGACTATATATTAAGAGTTTTTAGGGGTGAACAGATATCTCAATGAAATTAATAATCCAGCAATACCTAAACACACTTTGTAATGGCTAAGTATTTTTGTCCACAGTTTTAGAGGTTAACCAATAGTTTTCCTCTGCCTGGTTTGGCGGCAAGCCACCATTCTGTTGATGAGGGCGGTATTGGCTGTAATAACCAGCGATGTACTGGCCAATCATCCGTTCCGCTTCCTCAAACGAACGATACCCGATTTCCGGTATCCATTCACCTTTCAAGCTCCTAAAAAAACGCTCCATTGGCGCATTGTCCCAGCAGTTGCCACGGCGACTCATACTTTGCTCCATCCGATAGCGCCATAAATGTTGCCTAAAGTGCGTGCTCGTGTAGTGACTGCCTTGATCCGAGTGGAACAAAATCCCTTGGGGTTTGCCTCTGGTCTCATAAGCGCGGCTTAACGCTTTGGCCGTCAACCTACTGTCGGGCGATTGGGACAGCGCCCAGCCTACCGGCATTCTTGCAAATAAATCTAACACCACGGCCAGATAAGACCAGTGCCGGCCTGTCCACACATAGGTCACATCACTGCACCAGACCTGGTTAGGACGTTCTACATCAAACTCACGGTTCAAGGTATTATCAATCGCCAGATGCAGCTGTGAGGCCTTGCGGTACTTGTGTTTACGCTGTTGTGTACTCTGTAAATCCAGTTGCTTCATCAGTCGCCCAGCACGATAACGGCTGAGCGGGATACCTTGCAAACTGACCATCATGGCCAGTGTTCTGGCTCCCGCTGACCCGTTACTTAAACGGTGACAGGTCTTGATGCAAGCGTGCAGTTCAACAACCGCTGGGTCAATGTGCTGCGCTTGGCGGCGATGATACTTCAGTGTGCTATAGCAAAGCTCAAAAGCCTCACAAAGTACGGTCACACGATGGCTCTCTCGAAGTTGATCAACCAGCTTTACTTGTTCAGCTCGTCCGACATCAAGAGAGCGGTAGCCTTTTTTAATATCGTATTGTGCTCCTCGATCCGTCGAATGTGTTTCTTGAGGCGCTGAATCTCCTGCTGTTCGGGTGTCAAGGCTTTGTGCTGTGGCGTCTGTCCATTGCGCTCTTTGCGTAGCTGCGCCACCCAACGATCCATTGAAGAATGACCGACGTTCATCGCCGCCGCTGCCTCCCGAATCGTGTAGCCTTTATCAACTACCAGCTGTGCTGCTTCTAATCGAAACTCCGGGCTAAAAGACCGTCTTTGTCGTTGACTCATATCTGTACCTAATCATAATTACGCGGAGTATATTACCCCTTAATCAATGGACAAATTTACCGAGCCACTACACTTAGAGAAAGAGATGAACTTGATGCAATTCTTCCTGATTTGCTCAGTGAAATTGGTTTAATCGTCTTTTCTAAACCAGGAAGAGGAACTCGCCAGGGAGGAGTTGATATCGGGGCTTTCGGCAAACTTGATAGTGATGAAGAAAAAGTCTATCTGCTGTCAGTGAAGTCTGGTGACCTAACAAGGGGAGAGTGGGATTCAAGCTCACCCCAAGCACTGCGCCCATCATTAAATGAAATTACTGACACCTATATTCCTAATTTATTACCCAATGAATATAGAGATAAAAAGATAGTAATCTGCATGGTTTTTGGCGGTGAAACTAGGGAAAATATTCGACCTAATCTGGAAGGTTATATTGCACAAAATAAGTCCGATATGATTAACTTTGAAGTTTGGAATAGTGGCAAACTTGCTTCGCTCATTCAGGGAAACTTCTTGCGTGAAGAGCTTCTCCCAAAGGAAGCACAATCTGACCTCCGGAAATCTATAGCACTTATTGAAGAACCCGCTTCTTCATTCAATTATTTCTCAGAATTAGTCAGAAATATTGCATTTTCACAAGACCAAACAGCCCATTCAAAATTAAGGAAGATCAGACAGATAAACATCTGCCTATGGGTTCTTTTTTCCTGGGCCAGAGAAGCAGAAAATATAGAATCCGCATATTTAGCAAGCGAGCTTGCCCTCCTCCATTCATGGGAACTTACGAGGAAAACCTTTGGACAGAAAAACAAAGCCGCGAACTCGCTTGCTGAGGCATTTACTTCCACACTCATTACTTATGAAAAAATAACATCATATTTCGCGGAAGAGTTAATACTTCCGCACACTGACGTCACTCACGCACTTTCTTTCACAGTGTCACCGTCATGCAACTTAGATGTCAACTTAAAACTGTTCGATATTTTAGGTCGGATTTCACTGACTGGAATTTGGTTACTTTGGAAAATGGTAGCTATTGGAGATACAGACAATGAACTAAAACGTGAACTTTTGATGGCAGTGCATCGCTATACAAAAGCCATATTTAATTTGTTCCGCAATAACCCAACTTTGCTGTCACCGATCAAAGATTCTCAGATTATTGACATATCGATAGCTTTCCTATTTTTTGCAAAAAACCAGGGCGCTTACGGAGCAACAAAAAACTGGCTAAATGAAATCATTGAAAGAGCTCATTTCTCACTGGCAACCAATGGACCATATCCCTGCATAAAGCACGATTATGCTAGTCTAATTCATCATCCAGATTTGGACGACCCAACGTATAAGGAAGAAGCTACTGCAGCAAGCGTTTTCTACCCAATGATTGCTTTAATTTCTACAATTATTTCAGATAATAATCTTTACAAAAGCATTCAATCACTCAAGCAGGAACATCTTCCACATTGCACTTTTCAATTTTGGTACCCAGACGAGACTTCCGAGGATTTCCTGTACACAAACACCAAAACACATGGCGCCACATTAACAAGACTATGTATTGAAAAAAGCCCACAGGAGTTCCAAAACCAAGCTTTTTTAGAGTGTAAATATATGACTCATTTCGATAACCTCTCTGCAGTGAAGTCCGGTTTTTGGCCTATAGTTTTTTTAGCTTGCCGACATTATCGCTTACCGATACCAATTCATATATTCAAGCAATTAAACGATGGGCTCAAAGCGGATACAGTAGATGATGATGAAAGCGAATAAAGGAGACTAGTAAAAGGGGCAGAAGTCTGCCCAAATTTGCACATGTAATCATGGAAATCTTTGTTACATTTTGGCTCGGTACTTTTCCCGTTGCCGGTCTAAATAATCCGCTACATCACGGATATCGGCCAAACGTAGCTTCCCACATTTGAACGTATGCACTGGGCATCCGCTCAGCACTGATAGCATTTGATAATAATGCGCGGGCAGCACCTCGACCAGCTTGGTCAGTCGTGAGCGTTTCATCATTTCACTGTCGCGTATTTGGCGCAGTTACTTCTCAAGTATCGAAGTTGTATCTAAGCACTTATGCAACCTATTTGATATTAAATGTTTTATTGGCGCCCCGGAGAGGAGTCGAACCTCTGACCTTCCGCTTAGGAGGCGGACGCTCTATCCAGCTGAGCTACCGGGGCTTTGGGGATGGGTCAGAGCGGGATTTTATCAGACTTGCCACTGTTTGAAACGATAGTGTTCACTGATGTTCCTGAGTTCGATGCGCTTGGATTCACCGCAGATTCGGGTTGAGGCTGTCGGTCAGTTCGGCCAGTCGGATGGCGTTTCTGATCCCGCCGCCCTGCTCTACCGTTCACGGACTCAGCGCGGCTGGTTCTGATCACTGTTGAGTAGACGACGACAATCCGAATATTGTCCGGGTGTCGATGATCTGACTATGGTCGGGCCGGATCATACCCAGATCAATCCTGGCATCACGGTGATACCACGACGAAAATGTTGATTGCTGCTAGGATTGTTTCGGCACCGCCAGCAGGCGTTTGAACAGGACCACCAGCAGCCACAGAAAAGCCAGCGGCAGCACGACGGTTTGCAGTAGAAATACCGCGGACAGGGTAATCAGTTGTTCGATAATCTCGCTGGCTCGCTGTTTAAAGCGCTCCAGGCGCTGCTTAATTTTTACTTGTGACAGCGCGCGGTTGACCGAACCCAGAATGCCGCCATCTTTGCTTTCCTGCTGCTCGTTGCCCAACTGCTCCAGTTCCTCGCTGGCCTGTTCGATAATCTGGCTGGACGCTTCGTAGCGGGGCTCCAGAAAGACTCGGTAAATCGCATCGTTGGCCAGCAGGACCAGCGGTACGGCCAGGCGCAGAAACAGCGCCAGCAAAAAGACCCGCATGATCCACGGTCGCGCCGCCGAACGCCTCCAGTTCGGGTTCAGATACACTGCTAGCACGGCCAGCGCAAACAATACCACCAGCACCCTGAGCCCCCACCAGCGGCTGATATCGAGAAAAATATTTTGTACGTACAGCGATGTCGAACTGGCCAGCATGATCCAGGAAAAGCGTTCGATCAGATCATTGACCGGGTCCAGTAGTTCGCCCGGGGTCAGGGTCAGGCCGACGCCGGCCGGCTGTAGTGCCAGTTCGGTTCCCTGGGCCATGGAAACCACGCCGTTCAAGGTGCGCGCCAGCGCAAAGGTCACCAGCGCGCGTTTGAATGCGGATTCGTATTGCGCGCTGGCCTCCTGGTCGAGCACGGAAGTGCTGGAAAGCACACCGGCAACAGCCAGCAGGCCGATCAGCAGCCATTGTCTGGCGGCCATCACCTCTCTCCTTGCAGACCCAGTTGGCTCATCAGTGCCCGGTATTCGGCATCGTCATGCAGTAAAGCGAACTCAGGAATTACGGCAGCAAAAGGCAGAAAACGTTCATGCTGTCGATAGGACTGTTGCAACCAATTCATGGCCTCGCGCGCATCGCCACGGCGGGCATGGGCCAGCGCACGCCAAATCGCGGCACCGCTGGCGGTTGCCGACTCGCCGAGCTGATTGATCTCCCACCGGTCGAACGCGGCCAGGCTGGCCTGCGCCGAATCGGCGTCGATGGACTGCGGCTCGTCGCCGGCCAGAACCAGCACCTTTCTGGCCATATCGGCGGCCTGCTGCCAGCGGCCGAGCTGCCGGTACGGGTCCAGAAAGCAGCGCACGGTATTCAGCGCTTCGGGCGCCAATGCCTGCAGCCGCCGACATTGGCGAACGGCACCTTCGAAATCGCCGGACATATGCAGATACCAGGCCTTGTCGCCATGCAGCGACAGTGATGTCGGGTCGGTCTTCAGTGCTTCGTCAAGCGCGCCCAGCGCAGCGTCAAAATCGCGCCCAAGTACCCTGGCAGCCGCCAGCAACTGATAACCCTTGGCATCGAGCCTGTGGCTGCCGGCCAGCTCATTCAGAGCCGAGCGTGCAGCGGCGAAATCCCAGTCAGCATGCAGTTGCAGTTCCGCCTTGCGGATCCGGGCCGGCATGGATGCGGGTCCGATAGCAATGGCCTCGTCAATCAGCGCACGGGCGCGCTTGCCGGCATCGGGGTGCGCGCTCAGCAGCCACAGATCCGCCAGTTCGATCCGCGCCGGCAGAAATTCGGGCTCGCGCCGAATGACTTCCTGGAAGATTGCCGCGGCCCGGGTGCGTTGCCGACCGTCCTTCTGCATGGCCATCTGGCGTGCGTTCAGAAAATTCAGCCGGACCAGTTTACCGTCGGGCAGATTCGGCACTGCGCCGGCCGGCGGGGCCACGCCCAGAAGGTGCCGGCTGATTTGGTCGACAAGGGCTGCGCCCAGTTCGTCCTGCTGATCCAAATAGTCCGATGCGCGGTACTTATAAGTATTCGACCACAGGCTTTTCTGCCGATGGGCATCGATAAGTTGCGTGGTAAAAAAAACCGCCCTGTTGTCGGTCCGCAGATTGGATTCGAGCAAATAGTCTATCGCGTAGTCGGTGACCAGTTTTGCCGGCGGCACCGGGCGCTGTTTCAGTTCGAGCGATGCACGGGCATCAATCACACCAAGGCGCTCGGGGTCCAGGCCGGCGGCCAGCCTGGCCAGTTCCCGTGTCATGCCGTCGGCCAGGAAACCGTTATTCGGGTCACCGGTAAAATTACGCACCGGCAGCACCAGCAACCGCGCATGGCCGCCGGCGGCGATCGGCTGGTGGCGTGGCTGGCCGAACCACCACCAGATTGCCGCGGCCAGCAGCGCGGCCACCGCTATCGGCAGTGCGAATCTGGTCAGGGGGGAGCCGGTATTGCGGGTGGTACCAGCCGTCACCGGACCGATGTAACGCAAACCGCGGTCCGGCGAGCTTTCGATATAGGCCGGCCGGTGTGCATCGTCGTCCAGCGCCCGGCGCAGCTCACGCACCGCAGCCTGAATCCTCGCGTCGGCGACGTCCGGCTCGTTCCACGCATGGCCGGCAATCTCGGTCCAGGCGACCCAGCGACCGGGGTCGGCCAGCAGCCGGTACAACATTCCAACCGGCTCCGCGGCCAGATCCAGCCGCTGCTCGCCGCGATACAGGGCGCGGCTTTCGATATCCAGCCGGAACGGTCCGAAGGCCGTCGATTTCGGCTCTGATGTGCTGCTCATCCGCCCATTATCCTCTATTTAAGGAGTCTCGCGCCCGCTTCTTTCGTCCTGCGGACGAAAACCGCAACCGCAAGACGACATGCAACTAACGCACGACCCCTCTGGTGCCGCTCGCGTTA
>JANQPM010000022.1 GCA_028289465.1 Lysobacterales bacterium
GCGCAGCCGTTAGCGCGTGCAGGTGGAGTCAGACGTGCTTAACGGTGCCTGCTGGCCGGCTTCTTTGCCGCTGGCAAAACCGCCGACCAAGTCACCTGCGCTGCGGTTTCGCTATGCGAAGAAGCCATGCTTCACGGTGCCCGCTACGGCGGGTCGCTTGTGGTTCCTCAGAAACGGCCCCGGAGATGAGCTGGGAAACGACCGGCACCGCCGGTACGAAGATCGTCCCAATGCAAACCAGGAATAAAAAAGGGCGGCTTCGCGGCCGCCCAGGGGACTGAGGAGTCTAGTTGGTGCAGCTAGTAGGCGAAAGCTGCGATAACAAGACCCCGGGCGGCGAGAAATACTTTCACAGTAAAGCATTTGGCGGCGCAGCCGCGGGCAACCCACCGGAGCGGGCGCAAACACCTTTTAAACGCCCCAAGTTAACAATTAGTTGGTCATCGCGCCTAAAGGCGCTCCTACAGCGGCGGGCGTCAGAGGGTCAATTGGGGATCGCAAGCGGTCAATCGGGCAGCGTATTTCTAAGCAACAGCAGACGCACATTACCAACGGTGCGGTCCCGGTAGCATTGAAGATGCGGCGGCAGCAGCGGCAGCGGCCGGCTTTTCACCATTTCCAGATACACAAAACCGGCCGGCCGGACCGCGCCATATTGCTCTACGGCATCAATCAGCGCCTGATCCAGGTCCAGCGTAAACGGCGGGTCGGCAAACACGATATCGAAGTGCTGTTGCCGGTGACCGGACAGCCAGTCCATCGCATCCGCCTGCAGCGCCTCGACCTGGGTGGCGTCCAGCGCCGCAATACTCTCGCGGATCGCGCCGCAGGCGGCTGCGTTTTTCTCCACGATGGTTACCGATGCCGCGCCGCGGGATGCCGCTTCCAAACCCAGTGCACCGGTACCGGCAAACAAATCCAGGCAACGCGCGCCCGGCAGCCATGGGGCCAACCAGTTGAACAAGGTCTCGCGGGCCCGGTCGGCCGTCGGCCGCAGGCCGGGCAAATCAGGTACCGGCAAACGCCGCCCGCGCCATTGCCCGGCAATGATCCGCACCTGGCCCGGCGCGTGCTTGTTTTTCGGCCTTCTCGCTACCATCCTAGAAGCTCGGCGCTGAGCGCGTACAGCAAAGCAATATTCGGCCGCTAGTGTACACCGTGGAAAGCTGTCAAAAAGCGGCCTGAACGCGACCTGACATACACTAAAGGGATTCGCACGGAGCAAAACGCCGTACGCAGCGAGCGGTTTCGCCGCAGGCGAAGAAGCGAGAGAAGTACACTCCGAGTGCGCCCCGAAGGGATTCGCGCGAGATGAAACGCTGTATGGAATAAGCGGTTTCGCCGTAGGCGGAGAAGCGAATGGAATACTCATTGAATGTTTAAAATCTTCAAAAAACACAAAGACCAGCCCGGCCAGGTCGCCGATGTACAGATTCGGCCGACGGAAAAAGCCGGCATCGACCCGCTGGAGCGGCGCCTGGAAGCGACCCGCACCGGGCTTGGCCAGCGTTTGCAGCAACTGATCGGCGGCGCTGCCCGGATTGACGAAGATTTGCTGGAAGAATTGGAGACAACCCTGCTGCTGGCCGACGTCGGAGTGGCTGCCACCGGCACCATCATCGACGGCCTGCGCCAGGCAATCGACCAGGGCGCGATACAGCAGCCCGAACAACTTCTGCCGGCCGTGCAGGCCGAACTCTATGCGCTGATCGAACCCTGCGAGCAGATGCTGAACCCGGACCCGGAATGCCGGCCGTTCGTTATTCTGATGGTCGGCGTAAACGGCGTCGGCAAAACCACCACCATCGGCAAGCTGGCCCAGCGTTTTAAAGAGGACGGCCTGAGCGTGATGCTGGCCGCCGGCGATACCTTTCGCGCAGCGGCCGTCGAACAACTGAAATCCTGGGGTCAGCGCAACGACGTGCCGGTGATCGCGCAGGCCACCGGCGCCGATGCGGCATCGGTGATCTACGATGCGCTGGAGTCTGCCAGAGCCCGCGGCGTCGACGTATTGATTGCCGATACCGCCGGGCGGCTGCATACGCAGTCCAATCTGATGGAAGAACTGAAGAAAATTAAGCGCGTGATGGGCAAGCTGGATATGCAGGCACCACACGAGGTGATGCTGGTGGTCGATGCCGGCACCGGGCAGAACGCACTGAACCAGGCGCAGCAATTTCACGATGCAGTCGGCCTGACCGGACTGACGCTGACCAAGCTGGATGGCACAGCCAAAGGCGGCGTGCTGTTCGCGGTGGCCGAAGCACTGACTGTACCGATCCGTTTTATCGGCGTCGGCGAATCGGCCAAGGATTTGCGCCCGTTTGACGCCGGCACTTTTATTCACGCAATCCTGCCGGTCGACGGCGGCAGCTAGCCGGTTCCCACCGACTGTGGCTGCCGAGTTTCCTGCCAAGTTTTCGGCCGAATTTTCTGGCCGCCTGCTGGCCTGGTGGGACCGCCACGGCCGCAAAGACCTGCCGTGGCAGCAGCAGCGCAGCGCGTACCGGGTCTGGGTTTCCGAGATCATGCTGCAACAGACCCAGGTGACCACCGTTATTCCGTATTTCGAGCGCTTCTGCCGGCGTTTTCCGGGCATTCAAGACCTGGCCGATGCCAGCCTGGACGAGGTGCTGAGCCTGTGGGCCGGCCTCGGTTACTACGCGCGGGCCAGAAACCTGCACCGGGCCGCCCGAATCTGCCGCGATCAATATAACGACGAACTGCCGGACACACTGGAAGCGCTGCAGTCGCTGCCCGGCATCGGCCGCTCCACCGCGGCCGCCATCCTGTCTCAGGCGCACAACCAGGCGCATGCGATTTTAGACGGCAATGTTAAGCGCTGGTTGACGCGGCACCGCGGCATTCATGGCTGGCCCGGTAAAACGGCGGTCCTGCGCGAATTGTGGCAGGCAGCGGAAGCCTTGCTGCCCGGCCGGCGGCCGCCCGACTACACCCAGGCGCAAATGGACCTCGGTGCGACCGTCTGTTTGCGCCGAAAACCGAAGTGCGGGGCCTGCCCGGTCAGCGATGACTGCTACGCACTGCAAAACGACTGCATCGAACAGCTTCCCGAGCGGCGCAACGCCAAGCCCATCCCGCAGCGGGAAACCGCCATCACCATCGCCCGCGACAAACACGGACGAATACTGCTGCAGCGGCGACCGCCGACCGGCATCTGGGGCGGGCTCTGGTCGCTGCCGGAAATCGGGCCGGACGACTGTGCCGAACAGCTCGGCCTGCGCGGAAAATCCGAGCACGTACTGGCACCGTTTCAACACACCTTCAGCCATTTCCGGCTGCTGCTGCAGCCCTACCTGCTGGAGTGTGCGGAGACCGCAACCGCCGTTCGTTCCGGAACTGATTTACAATGGTTTGCGCCATCGGAGTGGCGCCAACTGGGGCTGCCGCAACCGATTAAGAAGCTACTGAACGATCTGGAGAACTCATGAGCCGAACCGTGCACTGCGTATTGCTGGAACAAGATGCCCCCGGGCTGGCGATGCAGCCCTACCCCGGAGACCTGGGCCGGCGTATTTTCGAGCAGGTCTCGCAGCCGGCCTGGCAGCGGTGGCTGGCGCACCAGACCATGCTGATCAACGAAGGCCGGCTGAGCCCGCTGAACCCGGAACACCGGGCGTTTTTAGAGCAGGAAATGGAGAAGTTCTTCTTCGGCCAGGGCTCGGCCAAACCCGAAGGCTATGTGCCGCCCGAGGACGAGGCCGAATAAGCCAATAATTCCTTGACTTAGACCCGACTCAACGGTTTAATACCCCGCTCTCCGGCCAGGTAGCTCAGTTGGTAGAGCAGCGGACTGAAAATCCGCGTGTCGGCAGTTCGATTCTGCCCCTGGCCACCATTTTCCCCTCATTTCGATTGTTAGTTTTTATCCGGTGCTCTGCCAATAGTGTCGGAATCGAACTGCTGTGCAGTTAGATGGTTGCTGAACTTCCCTGTTCAGCACCCTTCGGGCGCGCTGCGCGCGACTCAATTTGTTCCTGACAAATTGATCTGCCCCTGGCCACCATTTTTCTCCTCTGATTTCGGTTGTTAGTTTTTATCCGGTGCTCTGCCAATAGTTTGGGAATCGAACTGCTGTGCAGTTAGATGGTTGCTGAACTTCCCTGTTCAGCACCCTTCGGGCGCGCTGCACGCGACTCAATTTGTTCCTGACAAATTGGTCTGCCCCTGGCCACGACTTTCCCTCTGATTTCGATTGTTCAGTCCCATTCCAGCGGTCTTCTCCATTCTGAACGACTCTGAGTCAGAGTCTGTGTCAACGCCATGTCAACAAAACACAGTGTTATTCAAGTTCACTCAATTGCAGAGCGTTATTTCATAATGCACCTAGACGTGCTTGGTTGATCTTATCTCAAAAGGCTAAAACGCAATGCCTTAAAAGCCAGATCTCGGTTTTTCAGTATGAATCTGTTTTTCGGCAACCATGCCTTGGAGCGCAGAACAGTTTTGGCTTTAGAGAAGGTTAAAAAGCCTTCATGGCCGTGATAGTGACCCATGCCTGAATGACCGACCCCACCAAATGGTGCATCATCTGCAGCAACATGCATCGCCGAGTCATTGATGCATACGCCGCCGCTATGCGTGTTTTTCAAAAGACTGTCGATCAGTGTGTCATCCGTTGACATGATGTAGAGCGCCAGCGGGCGAGGACGAGCATTGATGTAGCTAATAACCTCATTAATATCTTGATAGGTTTTGACAGGCAATATTGAGCCGAAGATTTCTTCCTGCATCACCTGCATTTTTTCGCTGACGCTGGTCACAACATGCGGATAGATAAGCCGGCCGTCATTTTCTTGATATTCTTTTACAGGATGAATGTTGGCGCCTTTTTCTTCTGCGTCTTTTAGAAAGGCGTTCAAGCGATCAAACTGCCTATCGGTAACGATATTGGTTTGTGTGTTTTTGTTGTTTTCTGAGAGGTGGTATTCGGCGTAGCGTTTCTTAAACGTATCGACAAACTCTTGCTCGCGCGCCTCGGGGACGAAAACATAGTCCGGTGAGACGCAAATTTGCCCAGAGTTAACAGATTTTCCAATAATGATAGCATCTACAGCAGCACCCATATTGATGTTCTCATCAATGATTGTTGGTGACTTTCCACCCATTTCGAGCGTAATAGGCGTTAGGTTATCTGCTGCTGCTTTTGCGACCATTTTCCCAACATTGGTTGAGCCAGTAAATATCAAATGATCAAACGGCAACGCAGAAAATGCAGCACCTACGTCAGCCTCGCCTTCAATAATGACGGCATGCTCTGAGATGGGCTCTATCACCTCGCGCAGGGCTTGGTTGGTATGTGGCGTAAACTCACTCATCTTAATCATGACGCGGTTGCCGGCGGCAAGTGCTTGTATAGCCGGGCCAAGCGCAAGGAAGACCGGGAAGTTCCAGGGCGTAATCACCCCGACCACACCCAATGGTTGATAATGCACGGTAACACTTGATGGGGCCAGCATGAGTCCAGCGTGCCGCTTGGATGGCCGCATCCATTTCCTGAGGTTTTTAATAGCGTAATTAATGCCTGCAACACTTGGTAGTACATCGGCAACTAATGAGTCAAACTCACTGCGATAGCCATAATCTTCTTTCAGCGCATCATAAATCACCTGCTCATTGGCGATCAGCGATTCTTTGAGCGTGACAAGCACTTGCTTGCGCTCCTTATAGCCGGGGGCAGGTGCATTGTTATAAGCGGCTTTCATCAGTTCAAAATGCGCATGAAGCTGCTCGTGAGGGTTGGAATTTGTCTCTACTACATTGTGCATGATCTTATTCCTTCAAAATAAGTTTTTAAATTAGGTAATTGTCTGAATAATTTGGGGAAACAACACTTTTGATGATCACTGTCATGCTCTCAAGGAACTGGTCCCTGGAGGACTCTTCGACCAGCAGCCCTTTGCCGGCAGATATCAAAGCAAAAGCTGTGCCTTTTGCTCTTTCAGTTGAGACCAATTTATGGCGCTCAAGAAAATCAGCCAGTCTTGCTCTTAGCCTAAGCGGCCAATCTTCTTCGGAGGCATGCGTGGTCTTCAAGCAATCATCAAGAATTTCAGTGCCATGAGGCTTGCTAACAATCTCTATGGCTTCACCAATAAAAATGTCAAAGACATTAACAAGTGTCCGCAATGGCGGGAGGTCATCGTTGTTCAGTGCCGTAAAGATGCGTGCATACATACCGGATAGGTAGCTATGAATCGTCCATCTATAGCATCGTTCTTTAGAACTGAATTTTTTATAAATAGACTGACGTGAAACGCCAGCGGTCCGGGCGATATCCTCCATCGATGTCTTACGAAATCCATACTGGGCAAATGTTGCTAGAAGCTCTGCCACGTTTTCACTTTCATAGTTGTTTTTTGCTATAGCTGACATTCTTTTCTCCAGTTCTATGCGAAAGCCAGGTCACGTTGGCCATTGGATACCGAGTGCAAAATTGCTTCGACGTCTTTGCGTCGCATGACCTTGGGAACGGCGTAAGAGCGCCATGCCTCAGACAAAGCTTCTTTAGTAATCTTTGGAAAATCTTTTTCCTGAAGATCTGAAAGATTCTCGGGTATACCGATTTGCTCGGCTATTTGATCAACGCGTGCGGTAAAGCGTTCGGCCAGGGTATCTCTGTCCGCAGTAACATTACCTCCGAGCATTACTTCCAGATCAGCATAGCGCTTAGCGCAGGAAGACTTATTAAACCGCATGACTCTTGGCAGAATGACAGCATTGGCCAAACCATGTGGTGTGTCATAGTGTGCGCTCACCTGGTGTGAAATCGCATGCACGTATCCCAGACTTGATTTGGTGAAAGCGTATCCGGCTAAAAATGCCGCCTGCGATACCATTTCCCGGGCTTTTAAATCTTCGCCATCTTCATAAGCAAGTGGCAAATACTCAAAAAGCAGCTTGATTGCCATTGCTGCATCGCGGTCTGTATCGGCAAAATTATTACGTGATGTATAGGCCTCGATCGCATGTGTCAGAGCATCCATGCCGACTGCCGCTGTCATATGCGGGGGCAGTGTCTTTAAAAGCTCGGGATCGAGTGCCGCAGCAATTGGGACATACTTGGGATCAACAAAAAACTGTTTTTTGTGTGTTTTGCTATCCGCAATGACCGCAGTATTGGTTACCTCTGACCCGGTTCCTGATGTGGTTGGGACAGCATAAAAAGGTAACGGCCCTTTTTTGAGCTTGAGGATGCCTGCAAGTTTACTCAAGCTGCGATGATTGGTACTGGCCCCAGCAATGACCTTTGCGACATCAATAACCGAGCCACCACCGATAGCAAGAACGCTATCGCAGTCTGCTTCGAGGCTCAGCTTAAGACCAGCCTCAACCTCAGCAAAGGTAGGATTGGGAATTGACCCTTTAAAGATTGTCACTTCACAACCATGCGCCTGCAAATGCCTAAGCAAGCTATCTAGCTTGTCGTTTTCCAGAAGAAAACTGTCAGTGACCAGCAACGGTTTCTTTTGCCCGGCGGCAAGAATCAGGTCAGCCAGCTTTTGTGTTGAGCCAGAACCTGAAAAGACTAAGGGCTTTTGTATCGGGTAAAACGTCGAAAGTGCTCTCAGTGCATAGGTGATTGGTGTTGACAACATGCTTGTTCTCCTACCGCCAAAAATTTACAAAAAATCAATAAAAGTAGTATTAATGATTACAATCATACTTATATAATTAAAAATGTCAATAATTTATTTACAAAATAATAATAAAATGTAAACTTAGCTGTACCAATAGTTGCCCTGGGCCTGAAGTTGTAATGAGTACAGCGGCTCTTTCCTAATGAACAGTGAACTGGTTAGAAGTCATCGGGAGGCCAACCTAAACACCACAAGTGAATAGGGAGAGCAGTTCGCGCTAGAGGAACATTTTCAGGGTGTAGAACGCCAATAGATACAACATAAAAATCCAAGCAAAAACCACTGATTTCTGCGGTCAAATCAGGGCTTTTTGCGTACAAATAGCGCTCAGAAAAACCAAAAATCAATAGCTTATAGCTCAAAAAGTTAAGAAAATTTGTGCGGGAAATTTCGGAATTTCTATTTACTATCAAATAGTTAAGACTGAGTCATTTGTGGACTGAAAATCCGCGTGTCGGCAGTTCGATAGTTGCCGAACACCCCTGTCAGCACCCTTCGGGCGCGCTGCGCGCGACCCAATCTGTTCCTGGCAATTGATCTGCCACTGGCCATCACTTTTCCCTGATTTCGATTGTTCAATCTCATGGTGGAGCTGTCGCCCTGCTACCACTTTTCGCTTTTTTGGTTGTTCAATCTCATTCCGGTGCTCTACCAGTAGTTTCGAAATCCAGCTGCTTTGCAGTCAGATAGTTGTTGAACATCCATGTCCGGCATATTCACCCCCAAAGTCAATCCCCAAAACCCTTGCCGAAGTTGATTTTCTCCGCCCAGTCCGGGTGGTCGATCAGCGGGTTGCGGTTGCCTTGTATTTTCGCGATCTCGGCGTTTCTGTGGCATTCGTATACGGTCACCGGGTGGTTTTGGTGCCAGTCGAGCAGGATGTTCAGCCGGTCTTTTTGCAGTTCGCGGTTTTCGTCACCGACCAGGCCGGGGTAGCGCAGCAGAAAATACAGCGTCGCACGGGCTACCGGTCCCTTGCCTTCGGTCGGTTCGAATTGGCGCGCGGCGGTTTCCCGGCGGCCGCAGTCTTCGCGAATGACTTCATCCAGCGGTGAAAACTGAAAATACGGAATATTGCTTCTGAAACTGTTGCAGCCGGATTCGCAGGTAAACAGGTGATGCAGATCCGCCTTCATCGGCTGCGCCTTGGCGAACCAGGACTGCGGAACCACATGCTCGCAGTTGAACGGCGAGGAGTTTTCGATTGCGTCCAGAATCTCGTCGAAGCGTTCTTCGGTCAGCGAATCCTCCAGTTTCAGCACTTCGCGCAGCCTGGCTTCGCGGAACGCCTGTACTTCCAGGTCCAGTCGAATCACTTCCTGCGGCGAGAAGCCCTTGCCGGAGTAGATGCTTCGAAGTTGCCGGTCTTCGTGCAGATCAATCCACGGATAGAGGTGCTCCAGCCTGGCGGTTTTATATCCGAGCACATTCGCATGGGTGTCTTTCAGCAGATTCATCAGCCGCCGGGTACGGGTTGCCTTGGACAGGTTCGCCGGGAAGTTCTGATAGTAGTCCGCGATGGCCTGCTGGTCCGCTGCTTCGTCGTAGTACGGCAGGTTGGCGTTTTCGGAGATTCTGGACAGCGCACGCTGCAGCATTCCCTGGTCGATGTCCGGGGGGTCGATATCCGGAGGATTAATGTCCGGGGGGCCGCTGACCGGCGCGCCACCGGCCGGTGAATCGCCGGCACCGATGACAGCGTCGACCTTGGCAAGGTCCAGCGTGTCGCCGAGGCCGATCTGAATTTGAAGCGGCAGTGTCCATATCGCATTTCCGTTGGAGTCCAGCCGCAATGCCGGCCCGTCGTGCTGCAGGGGCGCGCCGGAATCGACCTGGACCGGTGCGCGCTCGGTCGGCGGCGGCGCCGAAAACGCCTGCTGGTATAACTCGCGCTGCTGGCTGGTCAGGCCGTTGAGGCGGCCGTTGATATGTTCGACGATACGGCTGATTCTGACCCCCTCATTGGCCTTCCAGGAAATATTCCCGATCTGCGCGTCGCTGCCGTCCCAGACACTGCCGTCGTTCAGCAGTATCTGGTTGTTGTCGTTGCGTTCCGGCACGCCGGCATGATGCAGTGCGGCCAGTTCCCACTGGTCATTGTTCACCGGCGACCCGGAAGACCCCTGCAAGGTATCGGCCGAGTAGTGCAGAAAATCGTCCACCACGTCCCTGATTTCGTTTTCACGCAGCGCGATCTGCTGCGGCTCGCCGCCGGGGTGCTGAATAATATTGACCCGCTCGCCGACAATCGCCTTGCCGGATTCCGCAATCAGCGGCGTCCAGCCGCGCGCAGCGGCCTGGTCGCCCTGCGCGTTCACCGGTTCGATTGCGACCAGGGTAAAGTCCAGGTGCACATTGGTCAGGAAGAAGACGTTCGGCCGCAGGCGGAAGTCCGAACTGGGGCTGACCGTGCCGTCACGCCGTTCGCGAAAGTCGAACTGAATCAGGCTGTTGGACGCGACCAGCGCAGTCTCCAGCACATGGTTGTTGGTCATCACCAGCCGCGGAGAGACCAGAAACCCGGTGCCGAAACCGACCACGGTATTGTTCGCCGAGCGGATAACTACGCGACCGACGGACCGCGCCAGCCCGGCCCCATCCAGCAAAAAGCTGGAACTGAGCAATTCGTTGGTTTCGATAATGCGCTCAAGCAGGCGCGGTACCGGCCGGTGCTCCTCGGTTGACGGCAGGCTGACAAAGCCTTCTTCGGCTGGTGCTGTGATGCCCAGGCCGCCGACCCGGCGGCGAAGGCGCGAGGGTTCATCCAGGGCGGTCCAGTCCCCGCCCTCGCCTTTGCGTAATTTTTCCAGGACTTCGGCCCGCTTTTCCCGCTGTTCGTTGTGGCCGTAGTAACGCGATTCGCACTGCCGAATCTGATCCAGAAACGCTTTCATGTCGATTTCCCCCTGGGCTGCCGGGCAGCCGCGGTTTCGCCGCTGTACTGAAACTGATGGAATTCACCGGGGTGACGGGCACCGCCCCCGGTGGTCATCCCCCGATCTGCATTAATAAGTATAGCCGTGCAATAAGGAAAATCGACGCGGGGAAACTAAGTCAGGAAAATTAATCCTGGAAAATCAACTTCAGGGAAATTGACTCTGGGAAACTAGCGCGAGGCAACAGCGGCGGAAAACTTGACGGTTCAGGACAATGAAAGTGTAAAAACCGCAGATATCAGATTGGACGGGGGATGCAGCAGGCATCCCCCGCCATCAGGTCGCGGTCCGGTTCAGTCGTTAATAGTGACTTCGCGGCCGTTAACCGGTTGCGTTGGCCGGTTGTTCTGGCCTTCCAGGCCGGAAAAACGCAGATCGCCAAGCGCATTCCGCAGCACGCGAATCTGGCCGATGGACATTTCTATCGGCTGGGTAAATACCGACCACAGCACTACCTCGGAGCATGGCGGCGTGGTCAGCGATCCACTGTAGCGGTAAAACGAATGTTCTTCCGGCAGCAGCTCTTCGGCATCGATTTCCAGTTCCGGGAAGATGAAGTCCACATTTTCATTTCGCGGAATGAGCTGATCCAGCTCCAGTTGGTCTCCCAGCTTCAACAGCGCGCGATTGGGGCGGCCCTGTGTCACCATCGCGCCGAGTACCGCGAACTGGGTATCCGACAGCCGATGAACGAAGTGGATTTCCAGCGGGTAACTAGCGCCTTCGACGGTGTGTTCGCTGGGCGTATGAAAGTGGAACTGCAGCAGGTCGTAACGATCGCCGTCCAGCATGATATAGCTACCGTTTTCATACGGCACTTCCAGGGTGGTGCCCAGGTTTTCGATTTTCAGTTCTGCCGGCGAATAGTGGATTTCAATATCCCCGGCATTACCCGGACCGATCTCCGCCATCTGGAAATCAATCGGAGACTGGCTGGAGCCGCTGGCGCAGGCATTGGCGCCCTGGCCCGACCGAGGCTGTATGTCGCCCCAAAACAAGGGGCCGAATGCGCCCGAATAGGCAAATACGCCGGGTTCGCCGCGGCGTGCAGGATCTTTGGCTTCGAACTCACCCTCCACACGCGCCTCGCCGGCCGCGCCCTGGCCAGCGTAACCCAAAGCCAGAACCAGCCCGATAAGAGCAGTAATAAATCGCATTTTATTCTCCTTATGATAAATGCCGCCAGAATACGGCGGCCAACATACAACGATACAAAGTAAATTAATCCGATACCCGCGGAAAACCATGAAAAAAACTTATAACGAAGATGAAATTCCGTTAACGCTGCCGAAATCAAGGAGCCTAGCCCCACCCCCTCTAGTAGCGCAGGCGAAGCCAGATGGCGGCTTCACGCCAGTGAAGAAGCCTTCTGGCGAAGCCGTTAAGCGCGTGCAGGTGGAGTCAGACGTGCTTAACGGTGCCTCTTGGCCGGCTTCTTTGCCGCTGGCAAAACCGCCAACCAAGTCACCTGCACTGCGGTTTCGCTAGGCGAAGAAGCCCTCTGACGTAGCCGTTAAGCGCGTGCAGGTGGAGTCAGACGTGCTTGACGGTACCTGCTGGCCGTCTTCTTTGCGGTTGGCAATCCGCCAGCCAAGTCACCCGCACCAAGTCACCTGCATCAAGTCACCTACACCGGGGTTTCGCGATAGCGAAGGGGCCTTCTGGCGCAGCCAGTAAGTCCGTGTGTAGGAGCGCCTCTAGGCGCGAATCCATGGTTTGATGAAGGCTGCGGGTAACGATAGAACCCGGTTAACGATAGACCCGGATCGCGCCTGAAGGTGCTCCCACAGGCATTGGGGTTCTCGAAGGGCGGTTTCACTCGGAAGCCTGGCTTCCCTGACGCCCGCTTCGGCACTTGCGTCCAGCTCCCATGACTAACGGCGCCCGCTCCGACGGATCGCCTGATGCTCCCGTGCCAACAAAAAAAGAAAGCTGCCTAAAGCCGGGCCGAAGCAAGACCAGCCATTTTCAGCCAGTGCTGGAATGGCTGGCGCCGTAACAGGATAATACACCGTTAATCATTGATTTAAAAAACTTTTCCGGGGAGAAAACAAAACACCGCCAGTGTTTCAGATTCAGAACGCCGGCCCCGGCAGGCAGTCGTTTTTAGCATTTCTGCAATTCCCATTAATGACATTTATGTCTATTAATCTGGAAGTACTCGAGATTTCCTTTGGCACTCGAAAATCACCAGATATCTTTTCGTAAAGATAAATTAATTTCTTCGTTCGCAAAAATACGAAATAAAATATTCTCAACGGTTTAGCCCTGCCTCGTGAGTCTGGAATCCAAGGAATTTATTTAAGTGGCAGTCGCTTTGTCGCAAGCTTGTTTGACAGTTTCACGGCGGAGGAATAGCTTATACCCAACGCCGCGGAAATCGCATCGTTGAGGACCAGACCAGGCGATCGGCGAAGCAAGATTTCCAAGAGCGAAGCGGTTCGGTGGTACGGACCGCGCCGGCCCCCCGGCTAGATTCGAAAGAATAGAGTCGCGTACCATGGGGAAGGCAGCGAGGAGGATTCGCTATCCTCTGAGATAGACGCCCGCTGAAATCGAGAGAGGGATGTGGACGTCGATAAAAAAGACGGAGCGAGGAGCTCCGGGGTTGGGACCCGACTTCAGAAACATTCCGGGGTACGGTTCCAGCGAAGCAGACGAGTCGGATCGTCGCAAAGGTAAGCTCGGGATTACTGGCGGACTGGCGAAGCAGCACTTCTAAGAAGAGGAAGCTTAGGCTTCCTCTTCGCTTTTGTGCGTTTGCTGCATATTCTAAGGAGTCTGGCTAAGGAGTCTCGCACCCACTTCTTTCATACGCCAGCGAAGCCGGACGTGCTTAACGGTGCCGGCCGGCTTCTTTGCCGCTGGCAAAACCGCCAGCCAAGTCACCTGCATCAAGTTACCTACACTGGGGTTTCGCGATAGCGAAGAAGCCTTCTGGCGCATCCAGTAAGCCCATCTGTAGGATCGCCTTTAGGCGCGATCCGAGCCTATGCGTTACGGGTCTATCGTTACCCGCAGCCTTCATCAAACCATGGACATTCGCGCCTAAAGGCGCTTCTACAGGCATTGGGGTTCTCAAAGGGCGGTTGCACTCGGAAACCTGGCTTCCCTGACACCTGTTTCAGCGCTTGCGTCCAGCTTCCATGACTGACCGCGCCCGCTCCGACCGGTCGCCTGTGGCTCCTCCGATACGCCATTCCCAGCCTTTCGGTCCGCCCGCCCCCGTGTTTAAATAAGGCCGCCGCCGCGATTATGCTACCAGGCCGAAGTACCGCTCCGGCAATATCTGCATCTTGACACCGTCTTTGGCGACCTCATATAGCAGTTTCCGGGCCTGAACCTCTGATACAGACAAGCTAATGCCGCAAAACGCTGTAGAATTGAATAATCTTAGCTTTAGCCGAGGCTCCCGCACCATTCTGAACGGGATAAACGCGACCATTACCGAAGGTTCCGTGGTCGCAATCATGGGTCCGTCCGGGGCCGGCAAAACCACTATTCTGCGGCTGATTTCAGGCCAGCTTCGGCCCGATGGCGGCTCGATCCGCATATTCGGCCGGGATATTCATCAAATGAACCGCAGCGAACTGTTCGCCTTTCGCCGCCAGATCGGCGTACTGCTGCAAAACGGTGCATTATTCACCGATCTGACCGTGTTCGAGAACATTGCAACGCCGGTACGCGAACACACCGGTCTGCCAGAGGCGCTGATCCGGCGGCTGGTCATGAGCAAGCTAAACGCTGTCGGTCTCGGCGGTACCGAGAATCTGATGCCGCACGAACTGTCCGGCGGCATGGCCCGCCGCATCGCGTTTGCCCGCGCGGTTGCGCTGGATCCAAGCCTGATGCTGTACGACGAGCCGCTGACCGGCCTGGACCCGATCGCCGTGTCCACTGTCAGCCGGCTGATCCGGGAAACCAACGATGCGCTCGGCCTGACCAGTATCATCGTGACCCACAACGTGGTACAGATGCAGAAGCTGGCCGACTATTGCATCATCATTGCCGATCGGGAAATCGCCGGCGCCGGCCACCCGAAAGACCTGGCTGACAGCGACAATCCCAAAGTCCGGCAATTCATGAACGGCGAGGTGGACGGCCCGATTCCGTTCCGCTATCAGTCCGAACATCAGTGGTCATTAACCGGTTAACGCAAGCCATGAACGCTTCTCATTTTCTCAGCCGCCTGACCGATCCGATCGCCGCAATCGGCCGCTGCGGCCAATTTCTGCTGCGTATGATTGCCGGCATTCGTCCCGGCAACCGGCTCGCAATCAGCTCATTGCAGCAGACCTATCTGGTCGGCGCCCGCTCGCTGGTCATTATTATGATCTGCGGTTTCTTCGTCGGCATGGTGCTGGCATTGCAATCGGTCAACGCGCTGCAGAGCTTCGGCGCCGAGGATCAGGCCAGTCTGCTGGTCGGCAAATCGCTGTTCCGGGAACTCGGTCCGGTGCTGACCGCGCTGTTGTTCGCCGGCCGCGCCGGCACCGCGGTAACGGCGGAAATCGGCCTGATGCGCGCGACCAGCCAAATCGACGCGATGGAACTGATGGCCATCGACCCGGTGCACCGCATCGCCTTACCCCGCTTTCTGGCCGGGCTGATCTCCATGCCGCTGCTGGCCGGAATGTTCAACGCAATGGCCATTCTGGGCAGTGTGGTATTCGCGATCGGCGTGATCGGTCTGGACCCCGGAATTTTCTGGGGCAAGCTGCAGAACAGCATCACCTTTCAGGAAGACTTCCTGCAAGGCGTGCTGAAGAGCGTGGTATTCGGCAGCCTGGTCAGCCTGGTTGCCGTCTACTACGGATATACCTCGAAACCCACCGGCGCCGGCGTCGGCACTGCAACCACCAATACCATTGTGGTCAGCTCGGTGCTGGTTTTGATTTTCGATTTCATTCTGACTTCATTTTTTGCTTAATCGTGAGGCACCATCATGCGCGCCAATTACAACGTTGAACTGGCCTCCGGCCTATTTCTGCTGCTGGGCATTGCCGCCCTGGTCTGGCTGGCGACATCGGCCACCAATCTCGGCAATGCAATCGGCAACGACGTGTACCGGATCACCGGCCTTTTCACCAACATCGGCGATCTGAAACCGCGTGCGCCGGTCAAGGTCGGTGGCGTCACCGTCGGCGAAGTGGAAGACATCAAACTGGATATGCAGACTTTCGAAGCGCATGTCACAATGAAAATCGCCCGCCGATACAGCGAACTGCCGAATGACACCAGTGCGGCCATTCTGACCAGCGGCGTACTCGGCGACCGCTATATCGGCCTGGAACCTGGCGGCTCCCCCGATGTCTTGCAAGAAGGGGATGAAATATTAATTACCCAGTCGGCCATCGTCATCGAACAGTTGGTCGGCAAGTACTTGTTTAATACCTCAGGACAGGGAGATGAGGGATGAGAAATTTATTCGGGTTACTGGTCTGCGCCGTTTGGCTGTTCGGCACGCCGCTCACCGCACAGGAACAAAGCCCTGAAGAAATCATTCAGAGCACCGCCGGCGAAGTCCTGAATATTCTGAACGACCAGAAAGCTTATTACCGCGATCACCCGGAAGAGCTGGAACATCTGGTCAACCACAGATTGATGGACCTGTTCGACCTGGATTACGCCGCACGACTGGTTCTGGGCCGGCATGGGCGCTCGGCGTCTGCCGAACAGATCAATGCTTTCGGCATAGCGATGCGCGATCTGCTGGTACGCCGCTACTCTCAGGGGCTACTGGACTTCGAATCCGAAGATCAGCTTCAAATCCTGCCGCTCAGCGGCAAGAACAGCGACCGGCTGACCCGCGTACGGACCCGCGTGAAGCTGGGCAGCGGCGGCTTCGCCCCGGTGGACTACGCGTTCCGGAAGACCGATCAGGGCTGGCGCGCTTTCGACGTCTCGGTTGAGGGCATTTCCTACATCACAACCTACCGCAACCAAATCGGCCCGCAGGTACAGCAGGACGGCATCGACGCGGTTATCGACGGCCTGCGCAGCGGGTCGGTGGGCGTCGATGGCAACTAGCCGGGCAGAACAGGCCGTACTCACAGTCACCGATCAGGGCGAATGGCGGCTATCGGGACCTTTGACACTGGACGGAGTAGCCGGCGTCTACCAACATGGACAACGGCTGATCGCCGAAGGGCGCCCCGTCAAAACGGTGAATTTAAGCGATATCAGTACTGCCGACAGCGGCGGACTGGCGCTGTTGCTGGAGTGGGCGACCATCGCCGAGGCCGGCGGATCAACACTTGAGGTCCGCGGTTTGCCGGCCAGGCTGGAGACCTTGATCCGTCTGAGCGGCGCACAGAACATTTTTCGCATTCAGGTGCACGGCGAACCACATTCTCAGGCTGCGTCGAAAGATATTCGGCCGCCAACCATTTAGTATAAATTTAAGGAAACGCATCGAAGGAACGAACGGCATGCGATCTCACCGAAAATATCGTCTGGCGCTGCTGCTCGGCACGCTGATCTTGAGCGCCTGCGCGAGCACGCAGAAACCGCTCAGTGATCCCGATAACGACCCGTGGGAGTCTTTCAACCGCGGCATGTATAAATTCAATACCGCGGTCGACCGGGCGGTACTGCGTCCGATTGCGAAGGGTTACGACAAAGTGACGCCGCAGCCGGTGCAAAAAGGCATCGGCAATTTTCTCCATAACCTATCCTATCCGGCAACTATCATCAACCTGGCATTGCAGGGCAAGTTCAAGAAATCCGCGATCGGTACCGGCCGCTTTGTGCTGAACAGCACCGTCGGACTGCTTGGCTTCTTCGATGTCGCGACCAAGGCAGATATTCCGGACTACGACGAAGACTTCGGCCAGACCCTGGCCGCCTGGGGCTGGGACGACAGCCGTTATCTGATGCTGCCGTTTTTCGGGCCCTCCACTCTGCGTGACGGCATCGGCCGTTTCGGCAATAACTATATCGACCCCATTTCGCAACTGGCCCGTCAGGAAGACGAGTACCGCCCGCTGATTTTCGACGTGGTGCATACGCGGGCCGGTCTGCTGAGCCAGGAACAGGCGCTGGAAGAAGCCTTCGACCCGTATATCTTCCTGCGCGATGCGTGGCTGCAGAGCCGCGAATACGATATCTACGACGGCGACCCGCCGCTGCCGGATTACGAGGACTTTCTGGACTAGCCGCACGGCCGGGCGGCTTTGCCACCGGGCCGGGCCGCGGTTGAGCGCATCCCCTTAACTGGGTTACTCTTGGCGATTGACTTCAGGAAAGGCGGACACCCACATGAGTGGCGGTCGCACTATCATCGTCATTGGTATCATTGGCCTAGCCCTGGGATTGCAGACCGGGTGTACCGATCGGCAGCCGGACGATACCGCCCCTGTCAAAATCTACCGCCATGCGCTGGATGGCGCGCCGACCAATCTGGACCCGGTCCAGTCAGCCAATATTTACGCCAGCTTCCTGGTTACCAATCTTTATGACACGCTGTACCGCTACAAGTATCTGGCCCGACCCTATGAACTGACGCCCAACCTCGCAACCGGCATGCCCGAGGTCAGCGCGGACGGCCTGACTTATACCATCGCTATCAAACCCGGCGTGTACTTCATTGACGACCCGGCCTTTGAGAACGGCCGGGGCCGCGAGCTGGTGGCCGCCGATTTTGTGTACTCGATCAAGCGGCATTTCGATCCGCAGACGCTGGCCCAGGGCGCGTGGCTGTGGCAAAACCGTATTCAGGGGCTGGACCAGTGGAGAGCGGACGGTGCCGACTATGCGGCCGAGGTTTCCGGCCTCAGGGCTTTGGATAAATACACGATCCAGATTCGCCTGACCCGGCCCTACCCGCAATTGCCGCATACGCTGACCCAGGGTTTTGCGGCGGTAGTGCCCAAAGAAGCCGTGGATCACTACGGGCGGGAATTCGCAATTCGCCCGGTCGGGTCCGGCCCGTACCGCCTGCTCAGCTTCAGCGGGGTCAAGGCCGTGCTGGAACGCAATGACCGATTCAGACGGGAACCGTTCGATCCGGCCGCCGAAGGGTACCGGGAAGACCAGCACGGCTTCACCGGAGTCCGGCAACTGGCCGGGTCGGTGCCGCCGCTGAGCGACCGCATTGATGTGCACTTCATTCAGGAAGAGGCGGCCCGGTGGAATGCGTTTATCAGCGGCGAAGTCGACCATATCCGGGCACCGACGACCCAGTTGGGCGCAGTGCTGGAATCCCGCAGCCCGATTCGCGCGCGCCCGGAAATCGCCGAAAAATACCATTTGTTGACGCCGCTGGAGACCGGTTTTGTACATACCGATTTCAACATGGACGATCCGCGTATCGGCTATCACCAGGACCCGGCGCAAAACACGCGCAACAAGGCCCTGCGCTGCGCGATTGTAAAAGCCTTTGACTGGACGGCGCGCAACCGGGCGCTGTATTTCGATCTGGCCCAGGTGTTTCCGGGCGTGATCCCGCCGGTCACCCCGGAATTCGATGCCGACCTGGACCGATCGTCGGTCAGCCGCGATGTGGAAGGCGCGAAAGCTTTGCTGCAACAGCACGGCTGGACCCCGGACAACCTGCCCGAACTGGAATACGGCTTTGCGGCCAGCGTGGCCGAACGCCAGAGTTTCGAGCAGTTTCGCGCATTTATGGGCGATATCGGCTACCCGCCGGAAAAAATAAAAGCCCTGGCCTATGCCTCGTTCGGGGATTTCAACCGGGCGTTGAAACAGCGCAAGGTCATGCTGATTACCACCGCGTGGTATATGGACTTTCCGGATGCCGAAAATACCATGCAGTTGTTTTACGGGCCAAACGAAGCGCCGGGTTCCAATAGTGCCAATTTCAGGAACGAGGAATTCGACCGCCTGTATGAGCAGAGTTCGGTAATGCAGGCATCGCCCGAACGAACCGCCATCTATCAGCGTATGAACCAGGTTCTGATCGACGAATGCGTCTCCATCACCGGTTTGTCCCGGACCTTCGTACTGCTCTGGACCAAGAACGCCACCATGTACCCGGACCTGTCTTTTCTCAGCGGCCATTTCGCCCGTTTCGTCGACATCGCGACCGACCGGCATGAGGCCGAGTAAATATGGCCCTGCTGCAGTATTCGCTGCGCAAACTGTTCTACGGCATTCCTCTGATACTGGGCGTTACCTTCATCAGCTTTCTGCTGATGGTCTACTACGGCCCGGACCGAACCTTTGAACTGCTCGGCAAGAATCCGAGCGCCGAACAGATCGAGCAGGTCCGGCACCAACTCGGCTACGATCGCCCGTTTTTGCTGCGTTACGCCGGTTACCTGAAGGAACTGGCAACCTTGAATTTCGGCTTCTCCGATTCAACCGGAGAACGGGTCGGCAGTATTTTGAAGCGCACCGTTCCGATTACCCTGGCTCTGGTGCTGCCGGGCTTTGTGCTCGGCAACCTCGCCGGTATCGTACTGGCCCTGATCGCCGCATGGCACCGCGGCCGCTGGCTGGACAAGCTGATCATGGGCGGGTCAGTAATCGGCATGAGCATCAGTTTTCTGATCGTGATTATCGCGTTTCAGGTGATTTTCTCCACACCGTACGGCTTCAACTGGTTCCCGGTACGCGGCTGGGAGGTGCATGACCTGGCCTCGTACTCGCGCTACGTCACCGTACCCACGCTGGCCACGGTATTTGTCACGCTCGGCTACAACACCCGCTTTTACCGCGCGGTGCTGGTCGAAGAAATGAGCCGCGACCACGTTCGAACCGCCCGCGCCTACGGTACGCCGCCGGCCGTTCTGCTATACCGCAATGTGCTGAAGAACAGCATGATTCCGATCATCACCCGAGTCATGTTTTCCATTCCGCTGGTGGTGATATCCGGCAGCCTGCTGATCGAAAGCTACTTCGGTATTCCGGGGGTCGGAAAAGTCACCTTCGATGCAATAACCACCGGCGACCAGCCGATTCTCAAAGCCATCGTCGGGCTGACTGCGGTGCTGTTTGTGGTGATTTTGCTGCTGACCGACATTCTCTACCGCGCGGTCCACCCGCGTATCGACCTGAAATGACCCGGCCGGCCTCCGATTCCATCGCCGTTGCCGGCACCCACAGCGGTAAAGGCCCGTGGATGCGGGCCGGACAAAAACTGCGGCGCGATTACTACGGCCTGGCCGGACTGCTGATCGTACTACTCTACTTTTTCATCGCGCTGGGCGTGTGGCTGGGCTTCTGGGGGCAGGATTGGAGCGCAGCCGGCGGCGGGCAATGGGAATCCGCCGGCCGCGAGCACTGGCTCGGCACCAATCGTCTGGGTCAGGACATTTTTCAGCGGGCGGTATTCAGCGTCAGAACGGCATTCGAAATCGGTCTGGTTGTGGCCGTACTATCCACCCTGATCGGCGCGGTACTGGGTGCGGTTGCCGGCTACTTCTCCGGCCGCTGGATTGACGAACTGGTGCTGTGGCTGAAAGGCGTGCTCGATGCGATTCCGTTCTATCTGTTCGTCGCGGCCATCGCGTTTGCGTTCAAAGGCAGCGCCTACGCGATGCATATTGCGATGATATCCACTTTCTGGACGACCACCGGCCGGCTGGTCAGGGGCGAGGTCATCAAGCTCAAGCACCAGGAATTTGTCGAGGCCGCCAAAGCGATCGGGCTGGATGAAATGCGGATCATCTTCCGCCATATTCTGCCGAACACCACGCATATTCTGCTGGTACAGGCGACCATCGTATTCGTATCCGCGATCAAATCCGAGGTAATTCTCAGCTTCCTCGGCCTCGGCGTACAGGACGGCGTGAGCTGGGGCCTGATGATCGCCGAATCCACCCAGGAAGTGCTGGTCGGGCAATTTTATAATTTCATCACTGCATCGCTGTTTTTGTTCATCCTGGTCATGGGCTTTAACCTGTTCTCCGACGCACTGCAGGACGCGCTGGACCCGCGCTCCACCGGGAGCCGGCCATGACCGAACCGGTGCTCAGCGTCAGCAATCTGGCCGTCAGCTTCGCGACCGAGGCCGGTCCGGCCCGCGCGGTCGACGGCATCAGCTTCGAGGTGATGCCCGGCGAGACGCTGGGGCTGGTCGGCGAATCGGGCTGCGGCAAGTCGGTGACGTCATTGGCGTTAATGGGCCTGATCGAAAAACCGGCCGGCCGTGTCGACTGCGACAGCCTGCGGCTGGCCGGGCGGGAGCTGACCGGGTTGCAGGAACCGGAATGGCGGCGCGTCCGCGGCAAAGATATCTCGATGATATTTCAGGAACCGATGACCGCGCTGAACCCGGTTTTCACCGTCGGCAGCCAGTTGACCGAAGTCTTGCGCCGTCATCAAAAACTGAAGCGGGCGGAAGCCGCCGAACGCGCGGTCGACCTGCTGCACCGCGTCGGCATACCGTCCCCGGAAAAACGCATTCGGGACTATCCGCACGAGCTGTCCGGCGGCATGCGCCAGCGGGTGATGATCGCGATGGCGATATCCTGCGAGCCGAAAGTGCTGATTGCTGACGAGCCGACCACCGCATTGGACGTGACCACCCAGGCACAGGTACTGGAGCAGATCATGCGGCTGCAGGAAACGCTGGACACCGCGGTTGTGCTGATCACCCACGACTTGGGCATCGTGGCTGAAACCTGCCAGCGAACCCTGGTGATGTACTGCGGCAAAATCGTTGAGGAGGCACCAGTCGACGCGTTGTTTCATCATCCCCGCCACCCGTATACCGCCGGGCTGCTGGCTGCGGTGCCGCGCCTGCGCGGCCGGCGTATCGCCCGCCTTCCGACTATTCCCGGAAGTGTGCCGGACCCGACGCAACCGGTACCGGGCTGTCGCTTCGAAGACCGCTGCGAATACGCTCAGCCGGAATGCCGGGACAGGCAGCCCGGGCTGCTCGGCAGCGATACCGGCCACGGCTACGCCTGCCACTTCCCATTGCAGGGGCGCGCGCGATGAATACGGC
>JANQPM010000035.1 GCA_028289465.1 Lysobacterales bacterium
CGGCAACAGCCAGCGCCTGGACGGCGGCGCGATGTTCGGCAATGTGCCGCGTGCGCTGTGGTCGCGCTGGATAACGCCGGACGAGCAGCACCGTATTCCGCTGGCATGCCGGGCGCTGCTGGCAGAAGGACTGGCCGGCAAGACGGTATTGTTTGAAACCGGTATCGGGGCGTTTTTCGAGCCGAAGCTCAGAGAGCGCTTCGGCGTGCTGGAGGATCGGCATGTGCTGCTGGAATCGCTCGAGGCGGCCGGTTTCGGCCATGAAGATATCGACGTCGTGGTGCTGTCGCACCTGCATTTCGACCACGCCGGCGGGCTGCTGACCCCGTGGCGCGAAGACCGGCAACCGGAATTGCTGTTTCCGAACGCCAGGTACCTGGTCGGCGCTGAACACTGGCGGCGGGCGCAAAAGCCGCACCCGCGCGACCGCGCGTCGTTCGTTCCGCATTTAAACCGTCTATTGGCCGGCAGCGGCCGGCTGGAGCTGGTCGATGACCATTACCATGCGCTGTTCGGCGACGCGGTACATTTCGAGTGGAGCGATGGGCATACCCCCGGCCTGATGCTGGCCGAGATCCGGTCAGCCGGGGGCGGGGTGGTTTTCTGCGCGGACCTGATACCGGGCCGGCCATGGGTGCATCTGCCGGTGACCATGGGTTATGACCGGTACCCGGAGCGGCTGATCGACGAGAAGCAGGCATTTTTAAAAGACAAGCTGGCCCGCAATATTCGATTATTTTTTACCCATGATTCAGCCTGCGCGCTGGCCGGTATCGGCCAGGACGAAAAAGGCCGCTATACGACCATTGAGGAACTGGAAGCCCTGGCGGGTTACGAATTGCATTGATGGAAATCGCCTTGCGCCCCGCCGGTGCAGCAAAAGACAGGAGACACACGATGCACGCATCTTTTTCAACCGGCCGCCTGGCATTAACCGGTATCGGCCTGACCTTGCTCGGCACCGCGCTGGCGGCTGGCGCCCAGCCGGCTTATGAAAGCCTGGATACCGCAGCCGAGGCGGTAGAACCACAGGTCATCGAATGGCGGCGCTGGTTTCACCAGCACCCCGAGCTCAGCAATCGCGAGTTCAACACCGCTGCCAAGCTGGCCGAAATACTGCAGGCGATGGATTTGCAGGTAGAGACCGGCATTGCCAATACCGGCGTTGTTGCACTGTTGGAAGGCGAACAGCCGGGCCCGACCGTTGCACTGCGCGCCGATATCGACGGTCTTCCGGTCACCGAGCAAACCGGTCTGCCGTTCGCGTCGACGGAGACCGCCGATTACAACGGCGCCGAAGTCGGCGTGATGCACGCCTGCGGGCACGATTCGCACATGGCGATGCTGCTCGGTGCGGCCAAAGTGCTGATTGCGCATAAAGCCCAGCTTAAGGGCAAGGTGCTGTTTATTTTCCAGCCGGCCGAGGAAGGCGCACCGGAAGGCGAGGAAGGCGGTGCCGAACTGATGCTGAAAGAAGGCCTGTTCGACAAGTACCGGCCCGATGCGGTGTTCGGCCTGCACGTCGGGCTGAATATGCCGCATGACACCATCGCAGTCCGCAAGGGCCCGGCCTTGGCCGCAGTCGATGTGTTCCGGGTTATCGTCAAGGGCCGGCAGACGCATGGTTCCAGGCCGTGGGGCGGGGTCGATCCTGTGGTGACCGCTTCGCAGATCGTGCTGGGCCTGCAGACCATTGCCAGCCGCCAGCTCGATGTGACCAAGGCGCCGTCCATCATCACCGTCGGCAAGATCAGCGGCGGTATTCGCCACAACATCATTCCGGACGAAGTAGAGCTCTGGGGCACGATCCGCTCGTTCGACCCCGAGATGCGCGAAGACATTCACCGCCGCATCGAGCAGACCGCGAACCATATCGCGCAGTCGGCCGGTGCCGAGGCCGATGTCAGTTTCGATTACGGTTATCCGGTGACGGTCAACGACGGGGAACTGTACGACGCGATGCTGCCGACGCTGGAACGCGTTGCGGCGGCCCGGCCGGTTATCACGCCGCAACTGGTGACCGGCGCCGAGGACTTTTCCTATTTCGCGCGGGAAGTACCGGGCCTGTATTTCTACCTGGGCGTGGTGCCGGAAGGCGTCAATCCGCTGGACGCGCCGAGCAACCATTCCCCGCTGTTCGATGTGGACGAATCGGTGCTGATCACCGGAGTGCGGGCTCTGTCGCAATTGGCCATCGACTATATGAACAACAACTAGACTGAGAAGGAGAGGATGTGATGAAACCGATTTACGGCATTCTGTTAACGGCGGGTCTGCTGCTGGCAGGCCCGGCTTCGGCGGACGATATCAGCTACACCTATGTCGAAGGAGACTTTCTGCATATCGACGCGGATGGCCTGGATTCCGAACAGGGGATCGGGCTGCAGGGCTCCTTGTCGCTGGGCGATCATTTTTATCTGACAGCCGACTATGCCCAGGCGGATATCGACCTGGCCAGTCTGGATGTGGATATCGAATCGCTGGACCTCGGTCTGGGTTTTCATCTGGGGCTCGGTGATCTGGTTCACGGCCTGGTCGAAGTGGCTTACGCCAGTACCGAGGCCGGCAATGCCGACGAAGACGGCTATTCGGTCAATGTTGGTCTGCGGTTTGCGGCCACCGAAAATATCGAACTCGGCGCGAAGCTGGGTTATGCCGATCTGGGCGATAATATCGACGGCGGCTTCGGGCGTTTCAACCTGCTGTACAAGTTTGGCCGCATCTGGGGCGTCAACTTTCTCGCGGACCTGGAAGACGACGTTAAAATCTACGGTGTCGGTCTGCGCGCCAGCTTCTAGCGCCAATCCCGGACTTTTATCTTCGCGATTGCGGGCCGCTTCCAGGCGGCCCGTGGAGTTTGCAGGCAATATCCGGCTTTTCAGCAGCCGGAAGCGGCTTTGAGCGGCTTCGAATAGGGGTCTCAGGAACTTATTGCTTTCGGCAGCGTACTAATTTTCATCGCCTGCGGATATTTCAGTGCCAACGGCTGTCATATTGTTTGACTTTTGAGTGACTTAAATGTCAAGGAGTATGTTATGCGTATTTTGGGTTTTATGCTGGCCGGTCTGGCCGTGTTTACCGGCAACGCGGCCGCGCAGCTTGCCGAAACCGGCATCAGTCACAACTATCTGGAAATCGGTTACTACAGCCAGGATAGCGATTTTCTGGACGATGAATTCGACGGGCTGGCATTGGAAGGTCAATTGGCGATCAGCGACGCGCTGTATCTTGCCGGCAGTTATTTCGACGGTAGCAGCGATATTCTGGTGACCTCCACGTCGTTCGGATCAGGCGGCGCGTCTGCAATTCGGGAATTCCGGGATCTGGACAGCGAGTATTGGGCCGTCTCGGTGGGGTATCACTATCCGGTGCGGGCAAATACGGACCTGATCGCCGAGCTGGGCTATAACCGCAGAGAAACTGAACTGGAAACCGTTGCCGGTTTTTCTAATCGCGATTCCGGTGTTGTCGCCCGCATCGGCATCCGTTCGGCCGTGCACGACAAAATAGAACTCGGCGCCAATATCAACTATTCCGAAGAAAACCTCGATGACCTCTGGCTCGGCCTGAATGCACTGTTCCGTCTCGGTAACAGCAACTGGGCGATCAATGCCAGGGCCGATATCGCCGGCGATTTCGACGCGCTCGGTGCAGCTATACGCTACAACTTCCGCTAAGTGCCATTGACAGTGGGTCCAGTTCCGAAAATGGCTAGTTTTGTGCTTCGATCTGCGCCAATATAGGCCGTCAGCAGGTCGTGAAACGATCCGATTAGTGACCGACCGAAACACGTAGGAGCGCCTTTAGGCGCGATACAAATGCCTGCCGATGTTTGCGTAAACGCGCTCCTGCGTAGTTGGGAAGTTTGCCGTATCAATGGAAACCCTGGATTCGAAAATCTGCGAACGGGCCCGGCTGGCCCGGGACGCTCGTTTTGACGGGCTGTTTTTCGTCGGCGTAAAAAGCACCGGCATCTACTGCCGGCCAATCTGTCCGGCACCGCCGGCACAGGAAAAGAACGTCTGCTATTTCCGCACCGCGATCGAAGCGGCCAATGCCGGATTCCGCCCGTGCCTGCGCTGCCGGCCGGAGAGCTCTCCCGGCTCATCGGCCTGGCTGGGAACGCAGACGTCGTTTAACCGCGCGCTGAAGCTGATCGACGGCGGTGTGTTGCAGCGACAATCGCTGGAAGCGCTGTCCGAGCGGCTCGGTATTACATCGCGCTATCTTCGGCAGTTGTTCCAGCGCTATCTGGGCGTTTCACCGAAATCTTATGCCTTGTACCAGCAATGCCTGTTTGCGAAGAAGTTGCTGCATCAGACCGGGTTGCCGGTGACCGATATCGCGCTGGCCAGCGGTTTTCGAAGTATTCGCCGGTTTAATGACTGCTTTAAGAAGACCCTGGGGCTCGCGCCGACCCAGATTCGAAAGAAAGGCGCGCTCGCCGGCGAATCGATTACCCTGAAACTGTACTATCGCCCGCCGTATAGCTGGGCGCATTTCGTTCGGTTCCTTGAGGCCAGGGCGGTGGACGCCCTGGAATGGTGCGACGGATATCGCTACGGGCGTACGATTCAATATCGGGAAACCGCCGGGCAGTTCGAAATCAGCCCCGAACCCGGCGAGCATTACGTCGCGGTGCGTCTGAACCTGAACGACTGGCGGCATTTGCAGTTTATCGTCAGACGCATTCAGCGAATATTAGATCTGAATGTCGACGCCGGGCGCGTCGATGCACAGCTAAAACCGTTGTTCAGCAACGGGTTCGCCTATCAGAAGGGCCTGCGTCTGCCCGGAATCTGGAATTTATACGAAGCCGGCGTGCGCGCGGTGCTCGGGCAGCAGGTTTCGGTAAAGATGGCCACGCGGCTGGTCACCGCGCTGGTCGCGGAGCTCGGTGCACCGGCAGCGGGCGGGCGGCGCTTTTTTCCGCGTCCGGAGCAGGTTGCAGAGCATGAGCTGGCTTTTCTCGGCATGCCCGAATCCCGCAAGCGGACCTTGCGCGATCTGTCCCGGCAGTTTCGCGATCAGCCGGCGCAAACGGATCTGCAGCAATGGCTGGCAATCAAAGGCATCGGTCCGTGGACCGTGGACTATGTGTCGATGCGCGGCAGCTCCAATCCGGACGTCTGGCTGGCTTCGGACCTGGGCGTGCAGCAGGCGCTGGAACGGTCCGGCTCGCCGATCGACGCGAGTCGGGCAAAACCCTGGCGGTCATATCTGACCGTGCAATTGTGGAATCAACTATGAGCGACGCCTATATCGACTATCTGCATTCTCCGGTCGGTTTGCTGGAGCTGACCGCATCCGACCGCGGGCTGGCATCGGTGCATTTTCGGGATACCGATCACCCGATCAGGAGCAGTCCGGTCATCGCGCAAGCCAAGACGCAGTTGGAACGCTATTTCGATGGTGAACTGACCGAATTCGATCTGCCGCTGGATATGGGCGGCACCGCGTTTCAGCAGTCCGTTTGGCAGCAACTGCTGTCGATTCCGTTTGGTGCGACCAGTTCATATTCCGAGATTGCCTCACGCTTGAACCACCCCAAAGCGGTGCGTGCCGTCGGTGCCGCCAACGGCCAGAACCCGGTCGCGATCATCGTTCCGTGTCATCGTGTGATCGGCAAGGGCGGCGGTCTGACCGGCTATGCCGGCGGCCTGCAGCGCAAAGCCTGGTTGCTGCGGCACGAAAGCCGGGAGCCGGATCTTTGGCAGTAAACCGCTGCCCGCGGCTGTTCGACCGCGCCGGCTGAGTTGCAAAGCACGCTTATTTGTTCAATAAATAGAGACTAAGGGGGAGCGATTCAGACCGCTCTGTCTGAGATTTTTCAGAATCGAAGTCTTGCGACCTGGTGGCCGGCCGAATCATCGGCAGTACCGGGCAGCGGGCCAGATTCAGTCAACCAGGGGGTAAGCAATGAATACAGAGTATCGAGCCCGGCGGGCAGAAGTGCCGCCCGAGCAGCGCGACCGCATCGAGCGCCTTCGGCAGGAAATCGACGAGCGGGCGCAGGAAATCATCAATATCTTGAATCACACGATCAAGAAAACGCCGGCTGGCGTTGCCAGGGTCGTTCTGGGCTATGCGATTCCGGACGCCGGTACGCAGGCCAGCGTGGTGCCGCCGCATGCGTTGGATCCGAATAACTTCGAGTATTACACCTTTGACGAGAACGGCCAGATCGACGGCGCGGTGTGCTACAAGGACCCGCCCGGCATTTGCTGTCCGACAACATGCGATAACTGCTGACGAACCACTGCTTTTGCAACTGACGCGGTGATTGGTTCCAAGGCCGCGATCCGCCGGTCTGCCGGTTTAACGGCAGCAGGGCAGATGAATAGTGGCCAAAATTGGAGAAAAATATGAGTGACTGTATTACAGCCGCATTAAGCGCATTCGGCCTTGCGGTTGCCGTGGGGGCAATTATCGCCGCCTGTGTGCTTACCCGGGGGTAAAGCCTGTGTCTGGGCGTTGATTTTCGGCGGCGCCGTCGTTGTCGTCGCCGCGTTTTCGACGTTCTATTTTATACGGCGTTGTCTGCGTAACCGAGGCTAGGCGCGCAGCGCCTGATCGGTACCCGTAGGAGCGCCGTTAGGCGCGAGATTGCCAGGTGCATTCTCAATCGCGCCTGAAGGCGCTCCTACCTGAAGCCTACGCGTCATTCAGGGCTTGATGTAGGCTCTTGGCCGATCCGGACTGGCCGGCAGATAGCGGTCGCGCAGCTTGGTTTGGCGCGATTCCATCGGCATCGCGCGGCCTGCCATGATGACCTGTTCGGCCACGGTGGTCACTTCCAGCGGGTCGCCGCTCCACAGCACTAGATCGGCCTGCCTGCCGACTTCGATGGTACCCAGTGTGTCGGTGTAGCCGAATACCGTGGCCGGGTTGCGGGTCAGGGCCGCCAGCGCGGCCTGCCAGTCCATGCCGTTGGCCACCGCGTTGCCGGCCAGTTGGCGCACCTTGCGCGCATTGTGGGTGTGGTCCGACAGCATCGTGAACATCACCGTGACACCGGCCCGGTCCAGCAGTGCGGCATTGTCCAGACGCGCGCCGATACGGTCGAAATCGGCAGGTGCGTTGGCCAGCGGGTCCATAATCACCGGCACTTCGGCCTGCTGTAAGCGGTCTGCGACCATCCAGGCCTCAGCGCCGCCCAGAATGACCGGCTTGATGCGTTTGCGCGCGGCAAAGCGCAGGACTTCGAGAATATCGCTGGCGCGGTCTACCTCGAACAATACCGGCCAGCGGCTTTTGGTGAATTGGTCCAGCGCCTGGCGGCCGCGTGTGGTCAGCAACTGATGCGGGCCGTTTTCATGGCGTGACGCCCGCGCCTCGGAAAAAGCCTGATCCAGCAGCATGTATTGCGCTGCCCGGCTGTTGCCGCTGAGTTCGGCGCTGTCCGAGCCCAGGTCGAAAACCATCAGCGGGTGGCCGATATACGGGCTGAAACCGCCGTCCAGCCGAACTGCACGGCCCTGGCCTGCCAGGATAGTGCCGGCGGCCTGCGGCGCGACAACGGCGTGAGTAATACCGTCAAAGCGATTGATGGCGACCAGGCTGGAGTACGGATTGAACGCGGTGTGCGCCTGAAACTCGGGCCGGAACAGTGGCAGTTCGAAATTGCTGTCCACCGTGTCGGCGGCCAGGCTGATTTCCTCGATGCCGATTGCGGTTACCCCGCCGAACAGGCCGGGCGTCAGTTGCCTGCCTTCGCCATTTAGGATTTGTACGCCATCTTCTGCCCGCAGGCCGGTGCCGATGGCTGTGATTTTCCCATCTCGGATCAACACATCCCGGTCGTCTAGACTGGCCGATTCGGTTGCGGTATGAACCGTGGTGTTCCGGATTAGCAGGTCCTGCGCACCGGCGGTGCCGGCAGCGGCGAGCAGCATGCCGGTTACGAATATACGTATTGTCTGGGCGATCATATTATTTGGCCCCCGAAGTCGTTGGCGCCAGCGCCGGCTGGCCCAGTTCGAAATCCGATAGCGGCTGCTTACTCTGGTCGAAACGATCGAACACCAGTGCACCGTCGATAAACACCTGGTCCGCTTTGGCGTAAACGCTGAACGGGTCCCGGTTCCAGATGACCAGGTCGGCCATTTTGCCGGTCTCAAGGCTGCCGGTCTGATCGGCGATGCCGAGGGCTTTCGCGGCATTTGAGGTGATCCAGCGGATCGCACGCTCGGGTCCGATATCCAGCCCGGCGCGGACGCCCCGGGTCATGGCTTTGGCGGCCTCCTGGTTCAGCCGCTGAATGCCTTCCGAGGAATCCGAATGAACGATTGCGCAGCCGCCCTGCGGGCGATCGACCAGCGCAATATTCTCCTGAATGCCGTCATAGGCCTCTGCCTTGAAGCCCCACCAGTCGGCCCACAGCGCGCCGCAGACACCGGCAGCGGCCAGGCGGTCGGCGACTTTATACGCTTCGACGCCGTGGTGAAACGCGCTGACCCGATAGCCGAATTCCTCGGCCATGTCCAGAATCGTTGCCATTTCATCGGCCCGATAGCAGTGCATATGAACCAGTATCTCGCCGTCCAGAACGCCGGCCAGCGTATCCATCGCCAGGTCTCGGGCCGGCGCGCTTGCTTCCTCGTCGCCATTGTCGACTTTGTCCCGGTACTCGGCCCATTCCTCGCGGTACTCTGCCGCCTCGGCCCAGGTCTGCCGATACATCGCCACATTGCCCATGCGGGTGCCCGGCGCCTGGTTGCGGCCGCGGCCATAGACGCGCTTCGGGTTCTCGCCGCAGGCCATTTTCAGTCCGTGCGGGGCATTCGGGAACTTCATGCCCTGGTAGGTTAGCGCAGGCACATTCTTGACCGTCACGCTGCGGCCGCCGAACAGGTTGGCTGAGCCGGGCAGAATCTGCATGCTGGTGACGCCGCCGGCCAGTGCACGGCGAAAGCCGGGGTCCTGCGGCCAGACACTGTGTTCGGCCCAGACGTTCGGCGTGATCGGGCCGGTGATTTCGTTACCGTCCGAGTGGGCCTGGACGCTCGGGTTCGGATAGACGCCCAGATGCGAGTGGACGTCGATTATCCCTGGCGTGACCCAGCGGCCGCCGGCATCAATCTGCTGTACGGCACTGTCGGCAATCGTGAAATTTCCGACCCGCGCCACACGGCCGTCGCGAACCAGCACCGAAGCATCGTCGAAGCGCTGTCCGGTACCGTCCAGTACCACCGCGTTGGTAATCAAAAAGTCTTCGGATGGCAGCGGCCGATAAGTCGATTCATACGGAGCCGCTGACAGTGGTCCGGCCGCCAGGCCGGCAATAGTCAGGCTGGCAATAATAAGGAAATGAAACAGAGGATAAGCGCCAACACGAAGCATCGCTCTTCTCCCATTGTTATGACGAGTTGTTGTTACGAGTTATTTATTACGCGTTATTCAAAGCGCGTTATCGGTGCCAAGCGCAGGAATAGTAGCAGATTGCAGCCAGCGTGTTCTGAATGACGGTTCGGCCAACAGGTTTCAGATGTCGCTGAAGTACGCGGAAAACCGGGCTACCGTAACGAACCCCTGACCCAAAAATGCCGCTGTTCGTAGCAGCGACTTCAGGCGCGACGATCGAGGTTTAGTCAACTCCGGTTTTCATCATACGAAAGACATTCGCGCCTGAAGGCGCTCCAACATTGGCAATACGGCTTGGGTGCATTCGAACGAGGTGGCTGCCAAACGCCTTCCCACGCACCGATATCATGTGCTGGGATTAAGGCGCTTTTGCAGTTCCTCGAACAGCTTGCGGTTTTGCGCCGCGCTGTCGCCGCCGCCGAAGGTGAACAGACCGGAAGTATAGGTGCTGCCGAAGGTTTCGGCGATGCTGTAGACCTGGAAGATCGCACTGGCCAGTTGCTCCTTGTCCAGCGGTGACAGCGGATGCAGGAAAACGCCCCAGACGACCTCCTGCGCCAGTGCGTAGCGGGCATCCAGCGCCGAGTCGTAGTTGGCCTGAAGCAGGCGCAGCATGGTGTCGGCGTCCAGCGCGGACTGCGGCGCGATTGGCGTGACAATTCTGATGCGGTCGGCATTTTCGTCATAAACGACCACCATCGAACGCTGCTGGAATTCAAACTGCCAGACCGAGCCCTGGTTCTGCGCGGTGCTGTCGACGGATTTAAGCAGCTCGCCCAGACGGTCGGCCGTCATCGCGCCATCGCCGGGTGGCGCCTGCTCGGTTGGCGGATCGGTTTGCTGTGCGGTGCATGACCAGGTGGCCAGCAACACGAATAAAATCAGCCATTTTGCGTTCATATCGGTTTCCTGTCGGTGAACGTGGTGCGTTATGATGCATGGGTCTTTCAAGCGCGGCCCAGACAGAACAGTAATGGAGACCATCATAGTTGATCCGGGCTTTCGCCAGTGGATCGAGAAAAGCCTGGCGCAGCAGCAGAATATACTCGCCACCAGCAACCAGGGGACCATCCTGCTGTTTGATGGAGACGGCAGGAAGGCGGTGGTCAAATGCGCGATGGGCGGTGCCGCATTGCACCGTGCCCGGCTGACGACCCTGCGGCGCGAGTACGGCGCTTACCAGCGACTGGCCGGCGTCGACGGTATTCCGGTCTGCTACGGCATGGTCGCCCGGCGCTATCTGGTGCTGGAATATGTGGCCGGCACGCCTTACCGCCGGGCACAGTGGAAAGACCGGGACGGCTGGTTTCGGCAGTTTCTGCAGATTCTCCAGCAAATCCACGAAAGGGGAGTGAGCCACGGCGATCTGAAATCCAAATCCAATATTCTGGTTACCGAAGATCAGCGCCCGTGCGTTATTGATTTCGGTACTGCATTTGTGCGCAAGCCGGGCTTTCATCCGATCAATAACTACCTGTATCGATACGGTGTCCGGCTGGATCTGAACGCCTGGGTGAAACATAAATATTATGGACGCTATCAGGATGCCAGCGAGCAGGACCGTGTTTATTTGAATTACAGTCTGGTGGAAAAATGGCTGCGCCGTTTTCGGCCGGGCTGAGCCCGATCAATCAACGTGACCAATTAACGCAGATAGGAGAACAACATGCCCGAGATCATAGGACTGCTGCCGGTTTCCAGCCTCTACATTGCACTGAACCTGATCCTGGCCGTGCTGCTGGCCATCAATGTGGTACGTATACGGGCCAAATACAAGATCGATATGCTGCATGGCGACAATATCGAAATGCTGAAAAAACTGCGTGCGCACGGCAATAATGTGGAATACGTGCCGTATGCGCTGATCGGGTTGATCGCGCTGGAGGTCATGGGTACCGGCAGCAACTGGCTGCACGGCCTGGGCATTGCGTTAACCACGGCGCGGGTTTTTCACGCACAAGGGCTTTACCGTTCGACCGGGACGTCTGTCGGCCGGTTTGTCGGCACTACGGTGACCTGGCTGGTGATGCTGTTAATTGCGGTCTTGCTGTTGATGAAGGTATTTGGCTGACCGGCCACGCGGTCGCCAGCGGTTTCACAAGAAACCGTAGGAGCGCCTTTAGGCGCGAAATGGGAAGGTGAACCGAGAACGCGAGCATCCAGGAACCGATATCGCGCCTAAAGGCCCTCCTACACGGGAATATCGGTTCCGGAGCTTGCAGTCAGTTCCCGGTGGGCTTGCTGCAGCCGCTTCAATACCGGCGTTTGGTCGCTGCCGACAGTCCGCCCGTCAACTTCCAGTACCGGCGTCAGTTCGCCCATGGTACCGGTCACGAACAATTCGTCCGCGTTGTAGATTTCCGTCAGTGAGAGATTTCGCTCGGTGCATGCGATGCCCAGGTCCGCTGCCAGTTCGATCACCACCCGGCGCGTGATGCCGGGCAGGCAGCTATCGGCATGCGGGGTCGCAAGCCGGCCTTGTTTGACCATGAAGACATTGGTTGCATTGGTTTCCGAAACAAAGCCTTGAATATCCAGCATCAGTGCGTCGTCGGCACCGGCGACATTGGCCTCGATTTTCGCGATGATATTGTTCAACAGGTTATTGTGATGGATCTTGGAATCCAGGCACTGCGGGCTGTTGCGACGGTTGCTGGCGGTGATCAGGCGTATGCCGGACGCGTCGTAGACCGGCGGTTTCCACTCCGCCAGCACGATCAGCGTACAGCCGGCCTGATTGAAGCGCGGGTCCATGCCCGAGGTCGTCTTGACGCCACGGGTCAGGGTCAGCCGTATGTGCGCCTGGTCGCGCATGCCGTTCGCGCCGAGCGTGTCGAAAATGGCCTTGCGAATATCCTGTTTCGACGGCACTGCGGCGAAGGCCAGCGCCTTGGCGGACGCGTGCAGGCGGTCCAGGTGCGCATCCAGCTCGAAGATGCGCCCGTTGTAGACGCGCAGTCCTTCCCATACTGCATCGCCGCCCTGCACTGCGCTGTCAAAGACCGACACACAGGCCTGGTTTCGCGGCAACAGACGGCCGCCGACATGTACGACAATGTCGGCGTTGCGCGGATCGAGTAGCTGGTCTTTCGAATATGGCATAAGCCTGCCCATCTCCCGGTAGTGCGGGCGCTAGTGTGTCGTGATCGGGGATGCTTGTAAAGCGCCGGATTGGTCGACGCCTAGCGATAGCCGAGTTTCCCCTGCAAGGCGCCGCAGGCGTGTTCGAACCATTGCCGCTGCAGCCAGTTCCAGCGGGTATTTTTCGGCTGTTGTGCCGGTTCGCCGGCCGCTGATCTCTTGGTCTTGGCGGATTGTTGAAGCAACGCCTGTGCCGGGGTCGTGTCCGCCGGCAGCTTTAGAAAGCGAAAGACGTCGGAAAACGCTTTTTGCGGGTTGGCAAACAGCCGCTCAAAACGAACCGTGGCCATGCGGCTGGGATAGCGGTTTTTGAATTCGATCACCTGCTGCGTGCATTCCTGCCACAGGCGGCAGGACTTCAGATGCGACCAACCCCAATGCCGGCGAATGGAATCGACCACCTGACGCCCGTCGCGGTGCAGGTACACAAAGCGTGCCCCCGGAAATAATGCGGCCACGGAAAAAATGTGTCGGCTGTAGTCCGGCGTGGTTTCCACCCAGGTACGCCCGCCGGCGCGGCTGGTATACAGTGCGTTTATACCCATGCCGGAGTATTTCCAGAATTCGGCTTCGCAGACGTTCTGCGCGTTCAACCACTGATACTTGCCGTATCGGTTGCCCTGTACCCACGCGGTGCGCACGCCACCCAGTATCGGCTGCAGAAACCCGCCTTCTTCGCTGCCCCACAATTCAGGATGGCGGATCAGCGCCGAATGAAACGCCGAACCGCCCGAGCGCGGCGAGGCGATGACAAAGATCGGATTTTCGCAGATCGCAAAAGCCGGCATGGAACTGTGCATCGGTCTGCCTCATCGGAAAACTGGCACCAGTATCCGGAAAGAGCGCTTAACCGATGGTGAATCAGGCCTTAATGGCTGCTGAATAGAGTTTTTCGTAGAACGGGCGGCATTGCGCCAGCAGCGGTTGCAGCGTATCCGGAAACGGGTCGGTTTTCGGCCGGTATGCGATAAAGCCGGTCGATCGGTGCACATTGTGGTACCACCATTCGGCCCAGACGCCGTCGAATTCTCGGGCACCGGCAGGCCAGCTCAGCATGTTTTCATCGAAATCCAGCCCGATCGTATCGCACAGCGTGCCCAAAACCCGCCGCGGATTCAGCAGCAGTTCCCTGGCGTCCAGCACCGGCACCGGGCCGTCGGCGGAGAAACGCTCCAACAGCCTCGCCTGTACCTCATAGCCGGTATCGGCCAGCCCGGGATTCGGAATTTGCACCGACAAGGTGGGCAGCACTTCGACCGGATCCCGGATCAGAATGACGTTGACGGTGCTGTCCAGAAAAGCCCAATCCAGGTCGCGCAGGTGGTGCGCCATCTGCTTGCAGAACAGCACCGGGCGACGGCAGGGACCGAGTATCACTTCCTCAACCACGCGCCGTCCGTCGTTGTCCATTGCTTCGAGCACGGTATCGCGACCGGGATGGATGGCGCCGGAAACTCTGAGATAATGGGCGTACAGCGGTTCATCGACGGCCTGGGTATCCGGCCGCTGAGCGAACGAATACATCAATGCGGTCGACACATTGCGCGGCCCGGACCAAAGGCAGATACGCTTGGTAGCTCGATCGGAATCATTCATGACTGAGGATCATACTGTCGAATTCGAAACTTACCAACTGCCGCTGGCCGAACACAACCGGCCGGCGGCCGGCGAAGTGCATCTGTGGCTGTGGTCGCTGGACGATCTGGCGCAAAGGCTGATGCCCGCGGCGCATGACGGCACGGCGAATTTACCGATCAGCGTGTTGACCCGTACGCGCCGCATGACCGGCCGCTTTTTTACCCGCATGATCCTTGGTGCGTATCTGCGGTTGCCGGGCAAGGCAGTTCACATTATTCGCCGCCGCCGGGGGCGGCCGGAACTGGATAGAAACCGGCATGGCGATCGCATTCGATTCAACACATCCAACAGCGGCGGCTGGCAGGCTCTGGCAGTGGCATCCGATATGCCGGTTGGCGTCGATATCGAAATGCTGCGGTCGCGCCGCGATCCGCTGGCGGTGGCCAGACGGTATTTTTCCGCGGGCGAGGCAGATGCCGTTCAGGGAGCATCTTCAAAGGAGCAAAACCGGGTGTTTACCGCGATGTGGACCCGCAAGGAGGCCGTGTTGAAGGCTATCGGCTGTGGGCTGGCCGGCAACATTGACCGACTGCGGGTATCAGCGGAACCGAATGCATCCGGACAGGTTTTGTCCGATCCGGTCAGCGGCCAGAAATGGGCACTGCATCGTATAGCGCCGGTGGGTTCGCTGGTCGGTACCGTCGCCGTGCCGCAACCCGAAGTGCCGCAACCCGAAGTGCGCGTGCGAGGCATTCGGCTGACGTCCCGTGCCTAGTAGCCTGCCGGCGGTCAGTTGCTCATGATATTGGTGCGGATTCGGCCCCACGGCGTCCGTTCCACGACCGCGACCCGGTTACGCCGGGTCTGCAATCCCAGCTCGTCATAGAAGGCAAAGATATCGGGGAACTCGGGGGACGTGGCTTCGTTGCGGTAGACCTCTGAAAATACTCGAGTGCCGGTCAGTTCATCCAATTTTTGCAGCAAAGTGGACGCGCGCCAGGTTCGCGTGTTTTGCATGCAGCAGTCATACAGTTTTGCCAGCGCGGTATCCAGGTTCTGTCGGCCGCCGGTCGCCCGCCGCAGGTGAATATCGGCCATCAGCAGAATGGCCGCACCGCTCCAGTAGACCCGCATATACCCGCCGTTCGCGCCCATATTGCGCGAAGCCCGGTTCAGCGGCTGGCCACGGGTGCCGTTGACGCCGCGCCGAAAGCCGTCGTGCAGTTTTTGCCACGCGAGATCTTCCGGCAGCCGTCCGTCCCGTGCCCGCAGCGTATTTTGGTAGTACGACGCCAGACCCTCGGACAGCCAGCGGTCACGGCTGCTGACATACGGAATCAGCATATGGCTGAGTTCGTGGGTTGGCGTCCAGTCGTCGCGAAATTCGCTGAGGTCGCGCGTCTGGTCGATATAGAAATGTGCGGCAACGCCGCCGCCCCGGGTCACCTGGGCCCATGGCACCGCTTCCCGCTGCCGGCCGATTGCAACCACCAGAATCTGCGGGCTGGGCTGCGGAAAGCTGCCGTGCACCTGCACCACCGAACGGGCGGCTTCCTCGACCCAGAAGTGAGCGTCGCGCCGCTGCCGCTCGCTGAAGCTGCCGACCGTGGCCACCCGCAGCGTACTGCCCGGTATCGAAATGCGTTCGACGCGTATATCGCCGACCGCAACCTTGGAACCCCACGAACGCGGTGACTTGTCTGGCCGGTATCGTCTGATTGTGCCGTTGTCCGATATCCGCTGCCAGGGTGCCGATATGTCGAATCCGTCCGGCAGTTCCACGTCGATCACGGTCTCCCGCGGCCGCGAAGGCAGCCAGAACCAAAGCGGTGTGCTGGCCAGCAGGGTTTTCTCCCGCAGTAGTGCCAGCCGCCAGTTGTTTTCGTCCGATGCGGACTTCAGGTCGACCGCATAGGACAGGCAGCTATTCGGTGCCATGCGCGGCAGTTGCAGCCGGCTCCGGCGGAAATTAGGCCGCTGTCGTTTTGTGTTGATACGGAACCAGCGAACGAAACGGTTGGCGTCGTCATCCACATAGAGTCGGTCCGGTGCGTCCCCGTCGAAGCAGGCTTTGACGACCACTTCGCGCAGGTCATCGGAAAACCGGACCTGATACCGGTCCGCTGCGCCGGCGGTGTGTGCGGCGATCAGTGCCAGCAACAGCAGAAGAAAGCGGATGATGGGTTTACCGGGGTGAAGCCCGGCGGGCCTGGTGACGGGCGATTGATGCAAATCGGTGGTATTCATCAAATGACGGTTGACTCCCAACTGACAGTGTTACCGGTGACCCTGATACATGTTCGGCTGACAGTCGTTGTATCATAGTGACTAACGCGCAAACGATTGGTTCGTTTGCGGCAAAACGCACTGAATAGCGTTTAAAAAGAACAGAGAACCGCAACGGGGTGTGATGTTTCCAAATTGTCGAACCTGGTTCGGCCCGCCGCTATGGCTGGTCTTGCTGAGCGCCTGCGGCATCAATCCGCAGTTACGTCAGCAGGTCGATACGCTGGTCGCGCAGGAGCGGCAGGCGGCCCTGAGCTGTCCGTCGGACCAAGTGAATCGCTGCGCGCTGCGGTCGTCGCTGGTCGCGCTTTCCGAACAGGATATGACGCTTGGCCGGCATCACATCGGGCTGCTTGAGACCGGCGCCGATGCGCTGGCCCTGCGCCTGCATTTGATTCGGGCCGCGCGGCAAACCATTGAGGCCCAGTACTTCATTTTCAGCGGCGACGACAGCGGCCGGCTGGTCATGCAGGAACTGGTGACGGCTGCCCGCCGCGGCGTCAAAGTCAGGCTGTTGTTCGATCAGTTGTTTTCGGTGTCCGATCTGAATGCGCTGACCAGCCTGGTCGTTGCCCACCGCAATCTGGAAGTTCGGGTGTATAACCCTACGTTTAACGAAGCGCGTACATCGACCGGCGAGTTTGTCAGCGGTATCGCCTGTTGTTTCAGGCGTTTCAATCAGCGTATGCATAACAAGCTGCTGCTGGTTGACGGGCAGTTGGGAATCACCGGCGGCCGCAATATCTCGGACCGGTATTTCGATTACGACAGCCTGTATGTGTTCAAGGACCGCGATGTGCTGGTCAGCGGGCCGGTAGTCAGCCAGATGGAGGAATCTTTCGAGTGGTTCTGGCAGAGCGAAGTCACCTTGCCGCTGGAGCATTTGTCCGATGTCGCCGACCGTTTGCTGCAACGCGACGGGTTCGCCGATGCTGCCTACGCGGTGCCGGAGCGCTTTCGGGCGGTCGCGGCGCGTGCGGACGATCCCGCCTTCATTACCCAATCCATCATCGGCAGTCTGTGGCCGGTGGCCAATATCGCGTATTTTTCCGATCCGCCGCGAAAGCCGTTCCTGCGGCCGTCGACCAACCATGCCGATATCACCGAGCAATTGCACCGAATGATCTCCGGTGCGAAACGTTCGATAGTCATTCAATCGCCGTACCTGGTGCTGAGTCGGACCGCACGCAAGCTGTTTAAATCGCTGCGGCGTGAAAACCCCGAACTGGAAGTGGTGTTTTCTTCCAACAGCCTGGCCTCGACCGATGCCTATGCCGCGTATGCGTTCGCGCATAAGCGCAAAAAATATTACATCAAGCGCCTGGGGTTTCATTTATACGAGTTCAAACCCTATCCCGGGGATCGTCATCTGTTCGTTCCGCGGTATGAACAGCTAAGCGCGGAAAAAGCCGCCGGGCTGTATCGTTCGGCGCTGGTGACCGGGGCTCCGGGCGAAGAGCGCGACGGCCCCAGAGTCGGCCTGCATGCGAAGTCCATCGTCGTGGATCAGCGCGTGGCAATGATCGGTTCGCATAATTTCGATCCGCGCTCGGAAGGCCTGAACACCGAGAACGGCCTGATCATTACCGACGCACCCTTTGCACGGCATCTGGAAGAGCTGATTCGGCGCGATATCGAGCCCCGTAACAGCTGGGTGGTTGCGGCCAAGCCGGGCAAGGTGCCGGTGGTGTCCGATATCGGTAATGCTATCGAAACGGTGTCCCGCTCGCTGCCGGTATTCGATGTCTGGCCGCTGCGGTATACCAGTGCATTCGAGCTGCGGGAAGGCTATCGGCCGGTAGCGCCCGATCATCCCGATTTCTACCGCAACTACGTACCGATCGGCAGTTTTCCCGAGGTCACCACCACCAGACGCCAGGTAATGACCCGGATTATCGGTTCCTTTTTCGGTTTTCTGGCGCCCATTATGTAAGCGTGTTTTTCGCGCGCTTCTCTTCTTTGGAAAAATTCTGTACTTCTCGTCGGGCTGTGGCACGAGGTTGAGGGTTCGTCAGTCCGATGCAGGAGCGCCTTCAGGCGAAGACGTTAAGCGCGTGCAGGTGGAGTCAGACGCGCTTAACGGTGCCGCAAGACGGACTTCATCCGGCCTTTCGGCGGCTGCGGGCACAATGCGTTGCAAATGCCAGTCCGGATTTTCGACGATGTCGTGTGTCTTATCGGCGTCAGCGGATTCTGCCGGCGATCCCCAGGCCGGCGGCCACGCTGGCCAGGCCCAGCGCAGACAAACCGAAAACGTGCCACGGGCCGGCCTCCAGGCCGATCAGCAGCGCGCCGGACAAACCGAAAACCGCGGCCGCGATGGCCTGTCGCGTAGTCCGGTTCGCCGAGCGGATATCTTCGCGCAGCCGGGTCAGTTCCTGCGATTCCAGTCTGGTCGCCAACTGGCCGCGGGTCGCCTGGCTCAGATACTTGTGAATCAGGCCCGGCATCTCCGGCGCCTGGGCCAGCCAGGCCGGCAGCCGCTGCCGCAGTTCCTGTGCGGTCTTGTCCAGTCCGTACTTCTCGCGAATGATCGCCTCCAGTTCCGGCTTGGCCACAGCCCAGATATCGAGGTTGGGGTAGAGCTGCCGGCCCAGGCCCTCGATGTTCAGCAGCGTCTTCTGCAGCATGATCAATTGCGGCTGAATGGTAAGCTGGAAACGGTGCGCGACCTGAAACAGCTTCATCAACAGCTCGCCGAACGAAATCTCGTTCAACGGCCGCGCGAAACTGGATTCGCCGACCGTTCGCACCGCCGCTTCCATTTCGTCGATGCGGACATCGGGCGGCACCCAGCCGGCCTCGACGTGCAGCTCGGCAACCCGGCGGTAGTCCTGGTTAAACAGTGCCAGGAAGTTTTCCGAAATATAGTGCAGGTCCTTCGGGCTCAGGCTGGCGACAATGCCGAAGTCCAGCGCGATAAATGACGGGTTTTGCGGATTGTCGGCATTGACCAGGATATTTCCGGGGTGCATGTCCGCATGAAACAAGTTGTCGCGAAACACCTGCGTGTAGAAGACGCGCACGCCGAGTTTGGCCAGGCGCTGCAAATCCACGCCGGCCGCGTTCAGAGCGTTGATGTTGCCGACCGGAATACCGGACACGCGCTCCATCACCAGCACGTCCTTTTTGCAGTACTGCCAGTACACTTCGGGTATGTACAGTTCCTTGGAGCGGTCGAAATTGCGCCGCAGCAGCGATGCGTTGGCCGCTTCGCGCTCCATGTCCAGCTCGTCAAAGACGACGGTCTCGAACTCCTCGACGATTTCCCGTGGGCGCACACGCCGGCCTTCGGTCCAGTAGCGGGCAGCCAGCCCGGCGATGGATTTCAGCAGGTCGATATCGCGCCGCAGTTGTTTTTCGATCTGCGGACGCACTACTTTGACCACTACTTTGCGGCCGTCATTCAGGGTTGCGGCATGCACCTGGGCAATGGACGCAGAAGCCAGCGGTTCGGTATCAAAGGACTGAAACAGCTCCGCGACCGGGGCACCGAGCGATTGTTCGACGATAGCCTGGGCCTGATCGCCCGGAAATGGCGGCACATTGTCCTGCAGCTCGGCCAGTTCGTCGGCGATGTCGGGCGGCAGCAGGTCGCGCCGGGTCGACAGGATTTGCCCGAACTTCACAAAGACCGGACCGAGTTCCTCCAGCGCCAGACGCAGGCGTTCGCCCCGGGGTTTGCCGGCAACGCCGCGGCGGCCCCACGGCATCAGAACCCTTAACACGCGCATCGGGCGGAAGAAATGCAGCGCGCCGGTCAGTTCGTCCAGGCGGTAGCGCGCGAGTATGGCGCTGATGTTCAGCAGGCGGCCGAACTGTCGTATGCCGTTGAACACTAAGGCCGGTTCTCTTCCAGCCGCCGAATGCGTGCTTCCAGCCGGTCGACTGCATCGCGCAGGTCGTCGACCGAATCGTGGAAGCGTTCGGCCTGCTTCGGATGGGGTGTGAGGCCCGACTCTTCGGTCAGATAGTCTCTGAGCATGGCCTGAGTAGACGCGGCAGAGCTTTTCAGCCAGCGTCCGCTTTCCCGCGCACCTACTGCCAATTGATGGCCGAGCACGTCGCCGAAAATGCGGGTCAGCGGCGCTTCCCAGTCCGGATCGAGTTTGCGGAACAACTGCTCCAGATCGCGGGCCAGGTTTGCATTGCCTTGAATCTCGACCGTTGACTGCGAGCTGCCCCAGTCCGGCATGGCCATGGAAAACAGCGCCTGCGGCGTGCCGCGGATTACCGTATCGGCATCCTCGTCATACTCCGCGCTGACCCTGAATTCGCCGTCGGCCACCCGGAATGCCAGCGGCAGATTGAGACCTTGCAGTTCAATCGTCAGCGATTTGTTTTCCAGCGCTGCAACGCGCTGGTCAATGCCATCGTCCAGCGCCAGCAACTGGTTGATGCTGGTTTGCATGAAACGCGCCAGCAGATGGGGAATAGGCGTTTTGAAATCAGACATGGTAACCGCTGTGTATCGCGACAATACCGCCGGAAAGATCGCGGAACCTGACTCGCTCGAAACCGGCCTCGCGCATCATGCCGGCCAGCGCTTCCTGATCCGGATGCCGGCGGATCGATTCGGCCAGATAACGGTAGCTGCCTTCGTCGTTCGCGACCACTTTGCCCAGGGCCGGCAGAATGTTGAATGAATAGATATCGTACAGTTTGCCCAGGCCTTCGCTGGTGACTTTGGAAAATTCCAGTATCAGCGCCTTGCCGCCCGGTTTCAGTACGCGGTGCATTTCTGCCAGCGCAGCCGGCTTGTCGGTCACGTTGCGCAGGCCGAAGGCGATAGTGATCAGGTCGAACCCGCCGTCCGGGAACGGCAGGGATTCGGCATTGAGCAGGGCGTAGTCGACGTTGCCGACAATACCCCGGTCTTCCATTCGCTGACGTCCGACCCGCAGCATGTCGGCGTTGATGTCGGACAGGATGATTCTTCCCCGCCGGCCGATTCGGGCATGCAGCAATGCGCTGATATCGCCGGTGCCACCGGCGAGGTCCAGTACCTGGTGGCCGGGCCGCACGCCGCTGGTGGCAACGAAATGGCGCTTCCAGAGCCGGTGTATGCCCATCGACATCATGTCGTTCATCAGGTCGTATTTTTTTGCGACCGACGAGAATACTTCATCCACCAAGCGGGTCTTTTCCGCCACCGGTACTTCCCGGTAGCCGAAGTGGGTGGTTGGTTTGCTCATGCCTGCCTGCCCTTGGGCGCACTCTGTATCGGGACTACGCATTTTCCTTGAATCCGGCGGGGATAGCCAGCATCAAACCGGGCGATGCGGTTACCGCGGCTCGAAGAGGCATCGCGGTGCGTTGGTAGCCGCCTGTCAATCCGATAGACTGTGCCCTGTCCGGGAATAAGGAGGCGTAGTGGAAACCGCTCTGTTGATCGCGTTGTTAATGACCCTGGGCGTGCTGTGCCAGTGGATGGCCTGGCGCATGCGCTTGCCGGCGATTTTGTTTTTGCTGCTTTCGGGCCTGGTTCTGGGCCCCGGCCTTGGCGTGCTGCACCCCGATACGCTGCTCGGTGATTTGCTGTTTCCGGTCGTTTCACTCGGCGTGGCCGTCATTCTGTTTGAAGGCAGTCTGACGCTGCGCTTTTCCGATATTCGCAGCGTGACCCGGATCATCCGCAACCTGACCAGTATCGGCGTTCTGATGACCTGGGGCGTGATGGGGGTCGCGGCGCATTACCTGGCCGGGCTGTCCTGGCCGCTGGCATTTCTGTTCGGTGCGCTGGTTTCGGTGACCGGCCCAACCGTTATCGTACCGATGCTTCGGGGCATTCGGCCGACTGCCAGGGTCGCGAACATCCTTCGCTGGGAAGGCATACTGGTCGACCCGATAGGTGCTGTGCTGGCCGTGCTGGTATTTGAGCTGATCGTCAGCGGCTTCCACCAGTCGGAATCGCTGCTGGAGTTTCTGAAAGTCGTGATGCTGGGGTCGGTCTGGGGCATTGCCGGCGGCTGGTTGTTCGGCCGCATGCTGGCGGTGCATGCTTTCCCGGATTACCTGCAAAACTATGCGGCGCTGGCTTTCGTGCTGCTGGTGTTCACCGTATCCAATACCTTCGGCGACGAATCCGGGCTGGTCGCGGTCACGGTAATGGGCATTATTCTGGCCAACAACAAGGACATCGACGTTGAGGAACTGCTGTCGTTCAAGGAGCATCTGACCGTCGTTCTGATCTCCGTGCTGTTCATTCTGCTGGCCGCACGGCTGGATTTCGAGCTGGTTCGCAGCTTGGGCTGGCCCAGCCTGTGGGTATTGCTGGCGGCGCTGTTTGTCGCGCGGCCGCTGTCGATTTTGATTTCCAGTATTAACACCAGCGTTAACTTCCGCGAGGGCCTGCTGCTGTCCTGGATAGCGCCGCGCGGCATCGTCGCGGCCGCGGTCTCTGCGCTGTTTGCGCTGCGGCTGGAGGAAAAGGGCGTTGCCGGAGCCGAAGCGATCGTGCCGCTGACCTTCGTGATGATCATTGGCACGGTGGTGGTGCAGAGCCTGACAGCCGGCTGGCTGGCACGCCGGCTCGGGCTTTCCAGCCGGGGCGAGCAGGGGGTGCTGATCGCCGGGTCCAACAAGGTGGCGCTGGCCATCGGCGAGGCGCTGCAAAAACACGATATCAAGGTGAAAGTAGCTGATACCCGGCGCGACGGACTGAAAGAAGCCCGTATGAAGGGGATGGAGATTTTCTTCGGCAGTCCGCTGTCCGAGCACGCGGACCGGTTTATGGATCTGACCGGCTACACGCACTTGCTGGCCATTTCGCGGAACGCGGAGGCGAACGCTGTGATTTGTTCGCGCTATAAGCATGATTTCGGCCCGAAGCGCGCATTCAGCGTTCAGTCGGGGGGCGATGAAACCGATGAGCGGGAAGGTTTCGCAATGGGCCTGCGCAGCAATGTGCTGTTCGGCAAGGACGTGACCTGGGCCAAACTGGCCAGCCTGCTCAGCCAGGGCGCGGTCATTAAGTCCACCCGGCTTAGCGATACATTCGATTTTGAGGCTTACCGGGCGCAATACGGCAAGGCCGCGATCATTCTGTTCCTGCTCGATGGGGGCGGCAAGCTACGCGTGATCTCGCCGGGCGGGGAGATCCATCCGGAACCCGGCTGGGTGCTGATCAGTCTGGTGTTTGATCAGGAAGCTGCCGGCGCCTAGCGTACCCGCCGACGTTACAGGATATAGCGGCTCAGATCTTCGTTACCGGCCAGTTCTTCCAGATGTTCGTCTACGTAGGCGGCGTCGACCAGCACCTTGTCGCCGGTCCGGTCCGGTGCTTCAAAGGACACCACGTCCAGCAGCCGCTCCATCAGCGTATGCAGGCGCCGAGCACCGATATTCTCGGTATTCTCGTTGACTTTCCAAGCCAGTTCCGCAATGCGCCTGACGCCGTCCCCGGTGAATTGGATGTGTACGCCCTCGGTTTCCATCAGTGCGCGGTACTGCTCGGTCAGCGACGCGTTGGGCTCGGTCAGGATGCGGTTGAAATCATCGACGGTCAGTGCCCGTAATTCCACCCGGATCGGCAGCCGTCCCTGAAGTTCTGGAATCAAATCGGACGGCTTGGACAGATGGAAGGCACCGCTGGCGATAAACAGAATATGATCGGTTTTGATCATGCCGTAGCGGGTGGACACCGTGCTGCCTTCCACCAGAGGCAGCAAGTCCCGCTGTACGCCTTCGCGTGAGACATCGGCGCCACCGTACTCGGAACGCTTCGCAACCTTGTCCAGCTCGTCGATAAACACAATGCCGTTCTGTTCGGCATTGGTCAGCGCCTGCTGCTTGGTTTCTTCTTCGTTGATTAACTTGGCCGCCTCGTCCTCGATCAGCAGCGGCAGCGCATCGCCGATCTTGGCCTTGCGCTTTTGCTGCCGGCCGCCGGACAGATTCTGAAACATGCCCTGCAACTGGCTGGCCATTTCCTCCATGCCGGGCGGAGTCATAATCTCGACCCCGACAGACTGGGAGACTTCGAATTCGATTTCGCGCTCGTCCAGCTCTCCGTCCAGCAGTTTGCGGCGGAGTTTCTTGCGCGTCTCGTCCTCCGGTACTTCGGTTTCCGGTTCGTTGGCGAACCCGAAGGATTGCCGTGTCGGCAGCAGCGCGTCCATAACCCGGTCGTAAGCCGCATCATGGGCCCGCGGCCGGACTTTGGCCATGGCCTGCTCCCGGGTCATTTTGATCGACACGTCAACCAGGTCGCGAATGATGGACTCGACATCCTTGCCGACATAGCCGACTTCGGTGAACTTGGTCGCTTCCACTTTGATGAAAGGCGCGTTAGCCAGTTGCGCCAGACGCCGAGCGATCTCGGTTTTACCGACCCCGGTGGGTCCGATCATCAGAATATTTTTCGGCGTGATTTCATTGCGTAGCTGATCGTCCACCTGCATACGGCGCCAGCGGTTGCGCAACGCGATCGCAACCGCGCGCTTGGCATCGCTCTGGCCGATGATATGGCGGTCCAGTTCCTGGACGATTTCCCTTGGCGTCATTTGCGACATGACTTATTCGGTCTCCAATACTTCGATCACCGTATTGTGGTTGGTGTAGATGCAGATATCCGCTGCGATGTTCAATGCCTTGCCGACTACGTCGTCCGCCGCCAGGTCCGTGTTCTCGAGCAGTGCCTTTGCGGCTGCCTGGGCGAACGGGCCGCCCGAACCGATCGCAATCAATCCGTGCTCTGGTTCGATCACGTCGCCATTGCCGGAGATCACCAGCGAGTTGTCCTTGTCGGCCACTGCCAGCAGTGCTTCCAGGCGCCTCAGTGCGCGGTCGGTACGCCAGTCCTTGGCCATTTCCACCGCCGCGCGGACCAACTGGCCGGAGTGTTTTTCCAGCTTGCCTTCAAAGCGTTCGAACAAGGTGAATGCGTCTGCGGTGCCGCCGGCGAAACCGGCCAGGATACGGTCCTTGTATAGCCGGCGAACCTTGCGCGCATTGCCTTTCATCACGGTATTGCCGAGCGTGACCTGGCCGTCGCCGCCTAATGCGACCCGATTGCCTTTACGCACGGATACGATGGTGGTGCCGCGGTACTGTTCCATTTATCTTCCGTTAGTCCGGTTTTTCAGTGATTCCGGAGCTGATTTCGTCATCCGGGTAGACGGCTTAATTGGGGGTTGGCCTACGTTTTTGCAAGTTGAACCGGGCGCATTCCGGCGGTATCCCTGCGAAGTCAGGCGCGTTTGCCGTGACTGCGATCTGGAAGTACCGCTGCCTGTAGCAGCGCCTTTGGACGCGATCATCCAGGCGATTGGCTACCTGGGCTTTTTAATGAACGGAAAACATTCGCGCCTAAAGGCGCTGCTACATCGCTAAATTAAGGGTTGCGGAACCTGATGTCAGGAGCGCTTTTTAGCCCTCGGGTGCGCTTTGTCGTAGACTTTGGCCAGGTGCTGAAAATCCAGATGGGTATAGACCTGGGTGGTGGAGATATCGGCGTGGCCGAGCAGTTCCTGTACCGCGCGCAGATCGCCGGAAGACTCCAGAATATGGCTCGCGAAAGAGTGCCTGAGCATATGCGGATGAACCCGATGCTCCAGGCCGCGGACCTTAGCCCAGTGCAGCAGCCGCTGCTGAATGGCGCGTACCGACAGCGGGCGACCGCGCTGGCTGACGAAGACGGTGGCCTCCTCAAGCCCTGCGAAATTCGCCCGCACCTTGCGCCAGGCCAGCAGGGCATCGCCGGCAATCCTACCCACCGGCACGATACGGGTCTTGTTGCCCTTGCCGGTCACTCGCACGGTGCCCGATCTCAGGTCGATGCGGTCCCAGCTTAGTCCGGCCAACTCCGATAGGCGCAGCCCGGAGGAGTAAAACAGCTCCATGATGGCCTTGTCGCGAATCGCCAGCGGCGTGTCGGTGGGTATATCCAGCAACTGCGCGACGGCGTCGGCATCCAGGGTTTTCGGCAGTTTGCGGGCATGTTTCGGTGCTCTGACGCCGGTGGCCGGATTGTGCTGAACGAGGCCTTCCCGCAACAGCCAGCGATAGAACGCGCGAATGGAAGACAGCAGGCGCTGCAGGCTGCGCCCGTTCAGTCCTTGCCGATGGCGCTTCGCAATAAACGCCCGAATGTCGTTTTCGGTGAGTTTGCCGGGCTCGGTATCGCCGGCCAAGCGGCAAAAAGCATCCAGGTCGCGGGCATAGGCCTGCCGCGTATGACGCGAAAGATGGCGTTCGTCTTTGAGGTGGCAGCCGAATTGGGCAATCAAATCCCGCACGGTGTCTTCACCGCCGTACTTCGGTCAGGCTGTCAGGCGACGCGGTTCCAGTTCGCTGACCGACAGGCGGTGGCTGATCACATCGCCGAGCAGATCCAGAAACAGCGTTCCCATACCGGGAAAGAACCGGGCCGGGTCGCTGGAACCGATGGCCAGAATGCCGTATTCGACGGCCTTGCCCAACGGAACCATCGCCGAGGATTGTATTTTCTCCGCCTCCGGACCGAACAGAAAATCCAGCTTGCTGCGATTCAGCCGGCCGCAGGTCGTCCGCTGGTTGTCCAGAAAGATGCTGAACTGTTTGAGTTCAGGTTCGTCCTGGTCGACAGACCGCACCGGCAGCCCGGCTTTCAGGTCGGGTAACTCAGAGAACAGGTGGACGGAAACGCACTCGGCATTGAATTCTCTGCGCAGATCGCCGACCAGTTGCTCGAAGAACGTGGACAGGTCGGCTATCGGAATCAGTTGCAGCGTCAATTGATGCAATTGCGACATCAGCTTTTCGTTTTCGCTTGCTATCTGAACCAGTTGGCGAAGCCGGCGTGTGAGCTCGCGGTTTTTCTGCCGCAATTGCTTGACCTGATGTTCGATCAGCGAGGTGGCGGTCCCGCTGCTATGCTGTAATTGAAGCTTTTCCAGCAATCCCGGGTGTTGGGAAAGGAAGTCCGGGTGCGCTTCCAAGAACTGGCAAACCTGCTGCTCGGTAGTATTGTCAACTTCCGTCATAGTCCATTTGACCCTTAAAGACGTAACTGGCCGGTCCGGTCATCCATAGCGCCGAATTAGGCTCGGCCCACTCTATCACAAGTTGACCGCCGGGTTGATCGACCGTTGCGCGCGCGTCGACCAGGCCCCACAGGCGGTAGACGGAAAAAGCGGCACAGGCGCCGCTGCCGCAGGCCTCGGTCGGCCCGACACCCCGTTCGTAAACGCGCAGGCTCAGGTGTCGAGTGGAATGGAGGGTGACGAAGCCGGCATTGCAGCCATCGGGAAAACCGGCGTGTTCGCTCACCTGTCTGCCAAGTTCGCGAAAGCGCTGCTCACTCCAGCCCTGATCGGCAATCACCGCATGCGGATTGCCGAGCGATACCGCGCCCAGTTCCAGCGTTTCATCGTCCAAAGGCAGCCGGCAGCGGCCGTCGGCGAAACTCAATGCCGTCGGCACCTGCACCGGATCGAACTGCGGATTCCCCATATCGACTGTGACTTGTCCGTCGTCCAGGCATTGCACCGTTACCGGTCCGGCCGGACCTTCCAATCGCGCCTCGTCAAAGCCGATTTCGCCGTTACGCTGCAACAGGCTGGCCAGACAGCGTACGCCGTTGCCGCATTGCTCCGCTGCGCTGCCGTCGGCGTTGATCACGCGGTAGGCGGCTGCGGCCTGTCCGGCTGCACCGTCAAGCACCAGCACTTGGTCGCAGCCGATACCGTAGCGGCGGTTGGCAACGTAACGGTAAAAATCGCGGTGATCGGGAAATACAGCCCGGCGTTGATCGAGGATCACAAAATCGTTTCCGAGCCCGTGCATTTTTACAAACGGTATGCGTATTGGCAGATCAGGCATCGGAAGATCGGGTTTCGGTTGCTTCCGGGTCTTCCGGCGGTTCCTCGCCGGGCAGCATCGGCGGTTGTGTCTGCGGATTGTCGGGAAGATAAAGATCGCCGCTTTGACCGCAGCCGGCGACGAACACGGCGGTTGCCAGCAATAAGCGGAGACTGCTCTTCATTAACTGTAAAAAATCATTACACATCATATATATGGCGTTATTGCTTGCCTGTTGGGCTAAACTATACGGCATGTTGAAACAGGAAACATTACTAATGTCTGACCAATCAAGGCCTGCCGGGGGCACGTTGCTGGATTGCGTCGAGGTCCTTGTCGGACAGACTGCCGAATACGCGGTTATCTGGCTGCACGGACTGGGTGCGGACGGCCATGATTTCGAGCCTGTCGTGCCGCAGCTCGGTCTGCCGGCCGACGCCGGTGTGCGTTTCGTATTTCCGCACGCGCCGGTCAGGCCGGTCACCATCAACGGCGGCGTTGCAATGCGTGCATGGTTTGACATTAGGGGTGTGAATCTGAGTCGTGACCAGGACGAAGCAGGCATCGAAGCTTCTGCTGCTGCCATCAAGGATTTGCTGGAGCGCGAACTCAATCGGGGCATTCCGGCCGAGCGAATCGTGCTGGCCGGATTTTCCCAGGGCGGGGCAATGGCACTGCACGTGGGTTTACGGTATTCGCGGCGCCTGGCCGGAATTATCAGCCTGTCGGCTTATTTACTGTTCGAGCAGCGTATCGCGGCCGCCAGGGCCGACGCCAATACATCGACGCCGTTATTTCTCGGCCACGGCACCATGGATCCGATAGTGCCTTACATGGCCGGAAAGCGGGCGGTACGGGCATTGAAATCTCTGGCCTATCCGGTGGAGTGGCATTCCTACGATATGGCCCATGCGGTTTGTCCGGCAGAAGTCCAGGATATCGGTCAGTGGCTGATACAAAGGCTGGATCTTGGTGGATAGCGCCATTCACCGACTGGAACCGCAGCTTCGATACGGCGTCCCGCTACCAGACTTCTGCCGCTGGAAACTAGTTTTCGCAGCGATAACGGTCGCGCAGATTTGCGTGCTGATTATCCACACCACCGTCAGCGGCCTGGGAAACTGGCCGGCTTTGCTGATGCGCTCGCTGTTTGCACAGTGGCTGGTACTGCTGTCGGCGTCCTTGCTATGCATCCTGAACAATACGCTGCACCGCCATCCTTCGCGGGCCGGTCATGGCACTGCCTACTGGTTGTGCTGGCTGGTCGTGGTGTTGGTAGCGGTGTCGATATCCTGGCTGGTGCATTGGCTGGAACACAGCTTTCGGCTGGCCTGGCTGCAGAGCGATTCAAGCCGAACCGCCTTTGTGGCCTACGTCGGACTGATTACCGCGCTGGTCAGCGCGGTGCTGCTTCGCTATTTATATATGCGTGAACAGTGGCGCAAGCAGTTGCTGGTGCAGACCGAGTCGCGGGTACAGGCCCTGCAGTCCAGAATTCGGCCGCACTTTTTGTTTAACAGCCTGAATTCGATTGCCAGTTTGATTCCCGAGAATCCGGACGCCGCAGAAGCGGCAACCGTGGATCTGGCGGACCTTTTTCGGGCTGCGCTGCGCCGCGCCGACCGCAGCGTGAGCCTTGGCGAAGAATTGGATCTGGGGCGCAAGTATCTCGCGGTGGAGCAGCAGCGCCTCGGCGAGCGCCTGAAGCTGGAGTGGAAAACCGAAAGGCTGCCCCGGGACGCCGACATGCCGTCCTTGATATTGCAACCATTGTTGGAGAACGCGGTTTATCATGGTGTTCAGCCTAGCAGCCATGGCGGTACAATAACGGTGTCCGGCGCGAAGGACGACCGCATGGTCATGTTGGTCATCAGGAACCCGCTGCCGGACCCGGATGCTCGGCAGCAGCGCGAAGGAAACCACCTGGCCTTGCAAAATATCCGCGAGCGCTTGTATTACCATTATGCCGGTCAGGCCGATCTGATTACTAATACGGCCGGCGATTTTTTTCAGACCATAATTCGGTTTCCCTATGCTCAACATATTAGTGATTGACGATGAACCTCTGGCGCGCTCTAGGCTGATACGCCTGCTGAATGCGTTTACCGACTGCAAAGTGATCGGCGAGGGCGAATCCGGCGAACAGGCGGTTGCACTGTCCGAAAATCTGTATCCCGATCTGGTGTTTCTCGATATTCAAATGCCCGGTATGGACGGCCTCGGTGCCGCGCATGAAATCCGTTCGCTGAACAAGCCGCCGGCGGTGGTGTTCTGCACGGCGTACGACGAGCATGCATTGCGTGCGTTCGAGGAAAACGCGTTGGATTATCTGGTGAAGCCGGTGCGGGAGGAGCGCTTGAGGGCGGCCGTGGACAAGGTTAAACGGTTCCTCGGCAAAGTGGAGCTGAACGACGATCAGCGGCAATTTTTCCGGTCCAAAGTGGGTGACAAGCTGGAGTTGATTCCAGTCGAGAGCGTGATCTACCTGCTGGCCGAGCAGAAATATACCACTGTGGGCTATAGCGACGGCACCGCGGTGATCGACGACACGCTGAAAGCGCTGGAGGAGGAATTTTCAAATCTGTTTTTCAGGATTCACCGCAATGCGCTGATCGCGAAATCCCGGTTGCGCGGTCTCCAGCGCTTTACCAACGGACAATATCGGGTAGTGCTGGACGGCACTGATGAGCACCTGGACGTCAGCCGGCGCAACCTGCCGGCCGTGCGCCAGTTGCTAAAGCACCTGTAGTTTTTGCCGAATTTCCCGCCCGTGCCGACTTTACGAATTGCAACGCGCAAGAGCAAACTGGCCTTGTGGCAGGCCAACCATGTCAGGGATCTGCTCCAGGCGGCACATCCGGATTTGCAGCTCAGCCTCGTGCCGCTGGTCACCAAAGGCGACAGAATCCTCGATCAGCCATTGGCTGAGATCGGTGGCAAGGGCCTGTTTTTGAAAGAATTGGAGCACGCGATACTGGCACGCGATGCGGATGTTGCTGTGCATTCCCTGAAAGATGTACCGGCCGAGCTGGCCGATGGTCTGGCTTTGCCGGTGGTGCTGCCGCGGGTCAATCCGGCAGACGCATGGGTCAGCCGGGACCACCGGCTGCCTGACGAACTGCCTGCCGGGGCCATCGTTGGCACATCCAGCCTGCGCCGGCAGTGCCAGCTGCGGCGTCTGCGGCCTGATCTGGCGGTGTCCGATCTCAGGGGCAATGTCGATACCCGCCTGAACAAGCTGGAACAAGGGCAATATGATGCGGTTATTCTGGCGGTGGCCGGCCTGCAGCGGCTCGGCTGGTCAGCGCGTATTTCCGCTGAGTTAAGCGCGCCGGACTGGCTGCCGGCACCGGGGCAGGGCATTATCGGTATCGAATGCCGCAGCGACGACGATCGGGTTCGGCGCCTGCTTGCGCCGTTGAACGACCCGGTGACCGCGACTTGTGCGGCGGCCGAACGGACGCTGGCCCGTGTGCTCCAGGCCGGTTGTCAGGTGCCGCTGGGCGGTTTGGCGCGGATTTCGGATCAAAAGCTGCAACTGCAAGCCCTGCTTGGGATGGACGATGGCAGCCGGGTGGTCCGTGCAGCCGCTGAAGGCAGCCCGCAGAAGGCGGAACAGCTCGGTTTTGAGGTCGCGCAGCAATTGCGCGGCGCCGCGGGCGGCGAGATGCTTGCCGCGCTCGGCCTGCCGATTTGACTTGTCAATTTCACCAACATACGATAGTATTCGTACAAACAGTGAGGTCCGGTGACCGAACTTTACAGGCCTGGCGGGATGCGGGCTTACGAAAGAGACTCGATGTGGTATCGGTCTCGATGGTATGGCAGATTGAAACAAATGGGGGTACCATGCTTGAAAAAGGTACCTCGACAAGGGCGAATTAGCCGATAAGTTGAATTTGGAAAAGTTGAATTTCCTGGGTGAATACTCCAGCACTGTTAGTTAGTGTGCGCCCCTACTGCCAACGCCAACACGCAAGCCCCTCCGCACATTGGCAAACAGTGCTTTTCACCCAGGTGTTGATTTGGCGTATTTAACGAACTTGAACTGGAACGAAACGAAATGAATAAGAGCCATCAAATAGTCGGGGCGATTACGGGGCTGTCGATGATTGCGCTTGCCGGCTGTGCCGGTCAACAGTCTGTGGCGAGGCAGGAAACATTGCATTTAAGCGCCGGCGTTGTGCAACTGGTTAGCAGTTCGGCTTCTCCGGTCAACGTAACCGACGACGAGCGAATCGTCTGTTCCAAATACCGGCCGACGGGTTCCCATTTCTTTGTTACCCAGTGCCAGACCGTTTCTGAATACCGGGAAACCCGCGAACGCAGCAAGCAGTTTATCAATTCCTTCAAAACCGGCGTTCGCAAATAAGGAGTCTTTTGCCCGCTTCTTCCGCCTTCGGCAGAAACCGCAACCAAAAGACGGCATGAGTCTATGGATTCCTGCCTCTGATTCGCTGCGCGAACCAACCGGCTGGAATCGGCGGTGTCTTTTGCCCGCTTCTTCCGCCTTCGGCAGAAACCGCAACCAAAAGACGGCATGAGTCTATGGATTCCTGCCTCTGATTCGCTGCGCGAACCA
>JANQPM010000041.1 GCA_028289465.1 Lysobacterales bacterium
TGCCAGCCGTAGGCCTCGAAGCGGGCCGGCGTATCGTCGGTAAACCAGCCGCCGACTTCACCGTCGATGGAAATGCCGTTGTCGTCCCAGAACGCGATCAGCTTACCCAGTTTCAGCGTGCCGGCCAGCGAACAGGCTTCGTGGGAAACACCCTCCATCAGGCAGCCGTCGCCGAGAAAAACCCAGGTCCGGTGATCCACAACGGCATGGCCTTCGCGATTAAAGCGCCGCGCTAAAACCTGTTCTGCCAGAGCCATGCCCACGGCGTTGGCGATACCCTGCCCCAGCGGCCCGGTGGTGGTTTCCACACCGGGCGTTTCGCCGTATTCGGGATGGCCCGGGGTTTTGGAATGCAGTTGCCTGAAGTTGCGCAACTCGTCGATGGACAAATCGTAGCCGGCCAGATGCAACAGCGAATAGACCAGCATGGAGCCGTGCCCGTTGGAGAGCACAAAGCGGTCGCGGTCGGCCCAGCCCGGATCGGCGGGATTGTGTTTCAGGTAGTCGTTCCACAGAACTTCTGCGATATCGGCCATGCCCATCGGCATGCCGGGATGGCCGGAGTTGGCTTGCTGCACACCGTCCATGCTGAGCGCACGGATGGCGTTGGCCAGTTCACGTCGACTGGGCATTGATGCGGGTCCTGCTCGGTTGTTATGGGTCGGCTGATGCCGGTAAAAGCAGTCGGCAATTGTCGCCGATGCCGGACCCGCGGGCAAGAGCAGGCGGCACCGTTTCGGCAAAATAACCGGACCGGCAAGCCTGCGCGGCTGTGCAGGCTTGCCGTTACCGAGACTCCTTTTTAAGCGCTACGGTGGCGCTGAAGCTGGCCTGCCTTGTAGCGCGACCAGTAGTTGTCCAGCTCGCGCTTGACCACCGGCATCAGGAAGTACAGACCGAGTATGTTCGGAAACGCCATCGCAAAGATCATTGCGTCGGAGAAATCGATGACCGCGCCGAGCTGCATTGACGATCCGATCACGACAAATACCAGGAACAGCAACTTATAAGTCGTGTCCGCGGCTTTCGATTCCCCGAAAAGATAGGTCCAGCATTTCAGGCCATAGTACGACCAGGAAATCATCGTGGAGAACGCAAACAGCACGACCGCCACCGTCAGCACCCACGGGAACCAGGAAATGGCGGACTGGAATGCATCCGAGGTCAGTTGTACGCCGGCACTCGGGTCGACTGACGGATCCCAGGTGCCGGTAATGATAATCACCAGTGCGGTCACCGTGCACACCACCACGGTATCGATAAAGGGCTCGTACAGCGCAACGATGCCTTCGGTAACCGGCTCATTGGTCCTTACCGCCGAATGGGCAATGGCTGCAGAACCCACCCCGGCCTCGTTGGAAAACGCGGCCCGCTTAAAGCCCTGGAACAGCACGCCGATAACACCGCCGGCAACGCCTTCCGGGCTGAACGCACCGGACACAATAGCGCCGAATGCCGCCGGTACGGCCGGCAGATTCATCAAAATGACGGTGAACCCGGCCAGCAGATAAGTTACGGCCATGAACGGCACCAGCTTAGAGGTAACCCGTGCAATGCCCCGGATACCGCCGATAATCACCAGACCGACCGCGCCGGCAACGATCAGGCCGAACAGCCAGCCCTTGCCGGCCAGCCAACTGCTCTCGCCGCCAGTCACATTCAGCAACTGCTGGAAGGATTGGTTGGCCTGGAACATATTGCCGCCGCCAAACGAGCCGCCAATGCAGAAAACGGCGAATGCGACCGCCAGTATTTTACCCAGTAGTTTGAGCTTTGAGCTGCGCTCGGCCAGCCCTTTGGACAGGTAGTACATCGGGCCGCCCGATACGGTGCCGTCCGGGTTTTCGTTGCGGTACTTAACGCCGAGCGTGCACTCGACAAACTTCGAGGACATGCCAAGCAGGCCGGCCAGAATCATCCAGAACGTCGCGCCCGGTCCGCCCAGGGATACCGCAACCGCAACGCCGGCAATATTGCCCAGACCCACCGTCCCGGAAATCGCGGTGGCCAGAGCTTGGAAATGTGTGACTTCGCCGGCTGCGTTCGGGTCGCTGTAGTCCCCTCGCACCAGGCGGAAACCCAGGCGCATCGCGCGCAGGTTAATAAAACGGAAGTACAGCGTAAAAATACTTGCGGCAACGATCAGCCAAACCAAAACGATCGGAAAATCGACGCCCATAATAGGGAGCGAGGAAAAGATAAAGCCGGCAACTGCGTCCGCAATCGGCCGGACCGCGTCATCTATTTTCTGGTCCAGCCCTTCCTGCGCCAGTACCGGAAAGCTCGCCAGCAAGCTGAACAGAACCGGCATCAGAGTTATTTTTCTAAACATGCTCAAATCTCCTTCTAGCCGGTTCCGTCAAGGAACCACGGTGACGGGACAATCGGCAATCTGTACCAGGCTGGCCGTCACGCTGCCGAACAGCAGTGCCGCCAGACGGGAACTGCCGCGGCGTCCGACATAGATGCCCTGCACCTGCAATTCGTTGCCCAGCGCATCCAGCACCTCGGCTGCATGTCCGTGCCGGACCACGCCGCGCACATCGACCCCCTGCTCGGAATATTTCTCGACCAGCGGGTCGATTACATCGGCTTGCGCCCGTTCGATTTCTTCTTCCCGCCGCTTGTGCCGGACTTCGTTTTCACTGGGTGTGCTGAATGTATAAGGCGACCATTCGATAACGTAGGCAATCACTAATTCCGCCCCCGTTTTTTTGGCCTGTTCGGCGGCATATGCCAGCGCCCGGCCACCCCCGTCGCTGCCGTCGGTTCCTACCAGAAGAGTACCACTCATACGGCTTTTCCTCTTTTCATGCGTTGTTCTAAAGGCGGTAATACTACACTAAACCCTGCGGAAAGTGAGTCTTCATGCGGTCTGCCGACCCTTCTACCACCGTGAACTACCGCCGGGCTGCACTGGGCCGATGGCCGATGTGTACACCGTTATTGTTGCGCCGAATTAGCGCAGTTCCTTACGAATAACCAGTTTCAGGCCCGACCAAATCTCGTCCACTGCGCAGACTTTGATATCGACCAGGCCCAGCGGCAACGCGTAATGCCGCACTGTGTCTTCGGTCACTTCGCTGGCCACACCCGACGCCTTCTTCGGCCAGGATACCCAGATCGTACCGTCGGGCCTGATGCGCGGCCGGTAGCGCTGAAGATGGGTATTCAGCGTTTTTTTGCGGCGGCAGAACAAGTGCACAAAATCCAGCGCAGACCGGGGTCTTGTCAGCCAGCGGACTTCGGTACCGGCCGAACCCAGCAGGGACAGATAATGATCGGGCGCGCCAACCCGCAGTGCCCGCATCGACGGTTTTAGTCCGAGTTTCTTTGCCAGCGGCGTTCCAGAATAACCGAGTGCGAGCCTATCCGGATCAGGCATGGTCTGGACGCCACTTAATTGAACACCCCAGGGATGGATATTGCTGCGCCGGCCCCGAACCGGTACGGGCGATCTGATGCATGGCGTTGTACAGCTCCGGTTCGGCATCGGGCATCGTCCGGGCCGGGCCGGACGCATCCAGCCGGCCGCGATACTGCAGGATCAGTTCCGCGTTGTAGCCGAAAAAATCCGGCGTGCACACCGCACCGTAGGCTTTTGCCGTCGCCTGGGTTTCATCCAGCAGATAGGGGAACGGATAAGCCCATTCCTTTGCAACCCGTTTCATCGGCTCCAGACCATCCTGCGGATAGGCTTCGGTATCGTTCGGCATGATCGCGACGCAGCCGATGCCTTCGGCGGCGAGCCGCGCGCTATCCCTGACTATTTTCGCCTGTATGGCTTGCACATAAGGGCAGTGATTGCAGATAAACATGACCAGCAGACCGGCGTCGTCGCGACAATCGTCAATGCAGTATTCCCGGCCGTCGATTCCGGGCAATTTGAAGTCCGCCGCCGGAGCACCCAGATCGGCTGTTGGAGTTTCGGTGAGAACCATGATCTAAACCTTTCTTTTCCAGTCGATTTGCAACATGATAAATCTTGTTTCGGCAGCACGATTTTCAGTCGCATATGCCAATCGTTTTCTGCTATGCTTTTAAATAAACTTTTTAAGCCAATTGTGCTCTAACAAACACTGGATCATCCGGCAGTTTGTATTAAAGGTAAAGTGGCTAGCGCAAAACGCATAAATTTGAGCTTCGCGTTCACGGCAATTTTGCTTGCCGTGGCGCTGGTGTATGTGCCGGTCTCAGTATCCGCTCAAGCCGAGACCGATAGCACTTCAAACGAACGCCTGCTGTCAACCGACCGGCCGGTGATCGACGGTTACGGCATACATTTCCCCAGTGTTCATTTCCCAGGGATTCATTCCCCGGGGATTCATTCCCAGCACGGCGTACAAACGCTGCGCCTGAGCTTGTCAGATCCGCTGACGCTGACCGGCCAGACCCAGCAGGCCCATATCGACGACCTGGGTGGCCTGCTGCGCTTCTCTTCCGATCTGAACCTGCAGGCCGGCGACCACACCAGCCTGGGCCTGAACTTCAGCCAGTCGATTTTCGATTATCAGCCCAATTTCAGGCCGCTCGGCAATATCCATTGCGAGAACGGCGTGATGGAGGCCGGTTCTTACCACGCCAGCAACTGCCAGTTCATCTCCGACGAACTCAACGGCCACCGTATTACCGACCATCTGATCAGCCTCGGTCCGCGCTGGGCACCCAGCGACCACATTTCAGTGCAACTGGAATACTTCCAGCAGCAAACCCGGACCAGCAGCAACCGCGTCGCAGCGCTGCTGAACGGCGGCAGTAACTTCGACCTGAATCACAGCCTGACCCAGATGCTGACAACGGCGCCGATTGTCATCGCCCCGGCGCTGGCCGATGGCGCTTCCGTCACCAGCCGGGCCGAAGGTGTTGACCTTGATTTGCGGTTGGGCTTTACCACTTCACAGGCCGGCAATATGGAGCTGGGCCTGCAATTGACGCGCATTACCGATATCGACATCAATATGTTCGGCGTTGAATCCGCGTTGCCGATTCAGTACTCGCCGATCGCACCGTTCAACACCGCCAAGCTGGACTTCGACTGGGCCAGGGGCGATTTCAGCGGCGGCCTGCAAACCAACTACCGCGAGTCGGTGGAGTTTTTCAACAATCAGTCGCTTGACAGCTTGACCACTTTTGACCTGCACTTTACCTGGCGCACCCCATGGAATGCCAACCTGAGCATTGGCGCGTCCAACCTGTTCGACGACAGCACCGAGCTGGAATCGGACAATCAGCAGGACAACATTGACGACCCCTTCGAAATGATCTACGGTCGGGTTCCGTACGTTCGTTACCAACAAGACCTATAACGAATAAAACAGCCGAGTTGCTGTTTATTGCATGACCGCTCTTGATCACTATATTCGTGTCTACGACGATGCCCTGATGGCTGACTTTTGCCGCAGGACCGTCGACTGGTTCGAACAGCACCCGGAGCAGCAACAGCGCAATGGCGCCAGCATCCGCTCCGGTCTGGCCGAGAGTAGCTGGACGGAAATGGACCTTTCGGACTGTGAGGCATTCGGCTTTTGCAATATGATCAGCAATTGCATCCGCCACTACAAATCGCGGTACGACCAGGACTGTGCGATTCGTCCGGCACTGCCGGAGCCCGCCGATTTCGCGCCGTTGATTCTGAAACGCTATGACGCGGGCCAGGACCAGTTCCAGCCGCACTACGATTCGCTGGGTCCGGTATCCGACCGCTACCTGGTATTCCTGTGGTACCTGAATGATGTCGCGTTAGGCGGCGAAACCCATTTCGTGGACCTTGACCTCAGTGTAAAACCGGAAATCGGGCGCATGCTGATGTTTCCGCCGTACTGGATGTACCGCCACACCGGCAAACGTCCTGAAAGCGGCGCCAAATATATTTTGAGCACCTACGCGTTGTGGTAAGCCGCAGTCCGGCCCCGCTGCGGCAGTGGCGTGGGAAACCGCGAGCGTTGTTTGCTACACTCACGCTGCGTACTGAGAAAGGTTTCCAATGAAAACTCGAACACTAACGCTGCTGGTCGCATTCATTGCAACCACGCCAATCTGGGCGGATGATTTCTCCAGCCTGGAGGAGAGAATGACCGGCAAGGAATTTCGCGAGACCGGTCTGCACAAACTGACCGATGCGGAATTGGAAAGCCTGAATGCATGGGTCAAGAAACATCAATTGCTGCCCGAGCATACTCCGCCGGCACCGGCATCGCCGGGCACTTCGGCATCACCAGCACCGGTACCGCCAGCGCCGGTATCGTCAGCATCCACATCAACAGAGTCGGACAAAGACGGTGACGGCAGAGGCTTTGAATATCAGAAAAAGAGCGACCGCACTCCGGTCACATCCAACATCGTCGGGACCTTTACCGGATGGACCGGCAAGACGGTATTCAAACTGGAAAACGGCATGATCTGGGAACAAAACGAAAAGGACCAGTTTTCCGTCCGCGCGATAGAAGGCCCGGAAGTCACGATCAAGCCCGGCATATTCGGCACCTGGCGGCTGCAGGTTAAAGGCTACGGTCCATCGGTCAAGGTCCGCCGGCTTCAATAAGCGGCCCGTTTTCCCATTCCGCTTCTGAGCCTGCTTCTCACCGGAGCAGACTTCAATCGCCGCGTATGCTCGCGTTCTTGCTGAAAAAGCGCTTGGCGCGAAAGTCCAGGCGCTCGATACGCTTTTTATCCGCGGCGGTCATCGCCCGCACTTCCAGGGACAGCGCATCACGCGGAAACGGCATCACATGCACGAACGGCGTCGCCATGCGCAGTTGATGGTCCGCATCCCCGCGTTTGAACAGCGTATTGACATGAATATGGTGATAGACGTCCGAATCGACCACGCCGGTCAGCACCGTATAGCGCTCTTCAAAGTGATAGAACGGCTGCGATAGCATCACCGACCAGCCGGGCGGTGTCCTGACTTTCCACGGGTTGGTGAACTTTACCGAATCGGCAATATAGGCATTACTCAGCGGCATGGTTTCGTATTGCAGCGCTTTGCTGTGCGGTGTCGCATGGGCCAGTTCGTTAGAGCCGACACAGTAGATCTGTTCGCCGCGTATCTGGACCAGAAAATCGGACCACAGCGGAACCAGATAGCCTTCCGACAGATAGGAAATCAATCCGGGGCAACGGCGGATCGTTGCGTTGACATTGGATATCCGCAGCTTGTCGCTGAGACCGAATGGAAAACGACCCTTGCCCGGCGGTACCGGCTTGGCTGCCGGCATTTTCTTAAACCAGTCGGGAAACGCCCGCTTGGCCGGTATCGGCGGAAACTCAAGCAGCGCTTCGTGTTCGGTAAAAAATTCGATATTAGCTTTAGCCATGGATTCAATCGATCTCTTGGTCGGCAACGGACAAGTTTGAGCACAGACTATACCGCGCATGTTCCAATACGCAACACCTGAACCGTACCCATGGGAACGCCCTCAGGTGCAATAAATACCAGCTATACAGATATTCGCGCCTGAAGGCGCTCCTACAGTGGAAAGCACCAACAAACAGGATTGAGGAGATTGACCTATCTTGATTGTCGGCGGATATAGATCATCATGACCCGGAGTACGAAATAGCCGAGCATGCCGACAGCCAGCAAGTACTTGGACCAGGCCGATGCACCGCGGCTCAACCACGCGCTGTCCATCAGATACCAGATCGCGCCAATCAGAAAAACGGTTAGCGCCACATAGGACAGCATAGTCAAGCGGTACAGCCTTTCGCGCCGCTTCTTATAGTGCGTTTCTTCCGTCAGTTCCGGCTGACTGGCAACACCCCGCTGATAACCGCAACTCGGGCAAGCCGGCGCTTTGTCGGACATTCTGTGATTGCAGTTGACGCAGCGAACAATAGCCATGAAATACCTCTGGCGGAGAACTATTCATTCACCATAGCATGATTGGATCGGGCGACGAAGGAGCCGCAGGCAATCCGCCGAAGCGGGCGCAAGACACCGCCGATCACAGCCGGTTGGTTCGTGTAGCGAATCAGAGGCGGGAATCCAATAGACCCATGCGGTCTTGGGGCTGCGGTTTCCGCTGAAGGCGGAAGAAGCGGGCGCAAGACACCGCCAATTACAGTTGGTTGGTTCGCGCAGCGAATCAGAGGCTGGAATCTCTAAACTGATGAAGTCTTGCGGTTGCGGTTTTCGCCGTCAGGCGAAAGAAGCGGGCGCAAGACACCTTCTATCGCACGATATCCTGATCGAAAAATCGGATTTCCGAAACCAATCCGCTCCGTTCCGGACGATTTCGAATACGGATAGACCAGCCGTAGAGTTCACACAGCCGTTTGACGATAGCCAGTCCGAGCCCCGAACCTTTACCGGTGGACGACTGGCCGCGGAAATGGCGTTCAAACACATGCGGCAGTTCCTGAGGCGGAATACCCGGGCCGGTATCTTCCACCTGAACTCCGCCGTTGCCGACGCGGATGGTCACCTCGCCTTCCTGGGTATAACGCACCGCGTTGCCGATCAAATTGCCGATACAGACGGCTATCACCGACTCGGGCGCTATCACGCTGACCCGTTCCTGTTCTATCACATGCAGCTCCACCAGCTTGCTGCCGAGCAGCGGTTCGTAGAGATGCGAGAGCTGGTTCGCAACTTCCGCGACGCTGTGCGCGTCGCTGTCCTGGGTCACACCCTTCTCGGCTCTGACCAGATGGAGCAGCGCGGTCGTGATGTCGCTGGACTGCCGGGCCGCGCGCGCAATCCTGAGCACGCGTGTACGAACCTTGTCCGGCAGATCGGTCTGGGCCAGCAGCAGTTCCGTCGCGCCGGAAATCACTGAAAGCGGCGTTCGCAGCTCGTGGCTGACATCGGCATTGAATTCCCGGTCGCGCTCTGCCATCTGTTGCACCTTGCCGGCATAGTCGTCCAGCGCGGCGGCCAGCTGGCCGACCTCGTCATCGGCGAAAAACGATGCCAGATCGGTGTTCGAACGGGTCTCATCCAGATGCTCCAGGCGATCGGCCAGATCCGTCACCGGTCTCATCACCCGCCGGGAAGACCAGATGCCGAGCGCGAAAGACCCCAAGGAAAACAAGATAACGACACCGATGACTGCGTAAAACAACTGTTTGCCGATGCGCTGGTTTTCGGTCACGTTCTGGGTCAGGAATACCCAGAAGTCTTCACCCTTGTATATCGCCGCGCGGTAGACGCCGTTTGGCGTGTCCACTTTATGCACGCCATCGGGCAGCGCACGAAACGGGGACGGTACTTCGGATGCATCGCCGGGACGGCTGATATAGCCGGCAATACGGGTATGAAACGGCTCGACGACAGTCGGATCGCGGCGCAACTGGACGACGAAATCATCCAGCTCCTTTTTCAGCGTATCGCCAATGAACTGTTCCTCCAGCTTGCTCTGCAATTGCAGCACGGCAAAAGCGAACAGCACGCTCAGCAGCGTGCCGAACAGCAAAAAGGAAAAAATGATGCGGCTACGGAGTCGCCGACGATAACGCATCCGGCACTACCAGGCGGTAACCGATGCCATGCCGTGTTTGGATCATCGGCTGGCCGAAGGGTTTGTCGATCACGCTGCGCAGCGAGTGGATGTGCACACGCAAGCTGTCGCTGTCCGGCATTTCCTCGCCCCATACATGGGTTTCCAAATCCTGCCGGGAAACGACATTCGGAGACGCTTCCATCAGACGGCGCAGCAATTTCAGACCGATCGGATTGAGTTCAAGCTCCTTGCCACCACGAATTACGGTCAGCGAATCCAGATTAAAACGCAGGTCGCCAACCACCAGTTCCCGCGGTTCTACGGTGCGGCCTCTTTTTACCAGAACCTGTAGCCGCGCTTCCACCTCTTGAAGCTCAAAAGGCTTGACCAGATAGTCGTCTGCACCGCTGTCGAAACCGGCCAGCTTGTCCTCCAGCGTATCCCTGGCCGTCAACATCAGAATCGGGGTATTCTTGCGCGCCTCTTCGCGCAACTTGCGGCAAACCTCCAAGCCATCCATGCCGGGCAGCGCCAGGTCCAGCACGATTGCATCGAACTCACCAACCACCGCCAGGTGCAGACCGGTCACGCCATCGCCGGCAAAGTCGACCAGGTGGCCGTGGTCTTCCAGAAAGTCACCGACATTGGCTGCGATGTCCGGGTTGTCTTCTATGATCAATATCTTCATTGACTGCTCACTTTGGCATGCTTGGCGGCGCGCTAAAAGAAAAGGCCCAAGCGGATGTGGATACATCCTACCTGAGCCCAAACTGCCCCGTTAACCGTAATCTCAGCAATGTAATTGCTGGCAATGCTGCCCAGAGCGTATACCGCTGCTCGGAGTAGCTTGTTCAGTGTAGCTGTCAAGACGTTAACTAATCGTTAAGCGGACCCTAACATTTGGTTAATGCCAAAGCGTGACCGGTAACGCGCGATGCGCTAATGGGTTTCGATCAGTGCCACGCCTTCCAGGCGCTTGGCCAGCGAGTCGGTATCACCGCCTTCGGCCAATTTGACCATCAGGCGAACTTCGTTGGCCGAATCGGCATGGCGCAGTGCTTCTTCATAAGAAATCTTGCCTTCCTGGTACATGTTGAACAGGCATTTGTCGAAAGTAACCATGCCGTGGTGCCCGGAGTCTTTCATGATCTTCTTGACTTCCTGGATATTGCCGGTGCGGATCTTTTCCTGGATCAGCGGCGTATTCAGCAAGACCTCGAACGCCGCCCAGCGCCGCTGCCGGTCAACCGACGGAATCAGCTGCTGCGCGATAATCGCCTTCATATTAAAACTCAGGTCCAGCAAGACCTGATCGCGTGACTCTTCCGGGAAGAAATGCAAAATCCGGTCCATGGCCTGGTTCGCGTTATTCGCGTGCAGCGTGCACAGGCACAAATGGCCTGTTTCGGCAAAGGTCAGCGCATGCTCCATCGCTTCGCGGGTGCGGATTTCGCCGATCAGAATAACGTCCGGCGCCTGGCGCAGGGTATTGCGCAATGCCACTTCGAAAGAATCGGTATCTACGCCGACTTCCCGCTGCGTCACCAGGCTCTTGCCATGCTGGTGAACGAATTCGATGGGATCTTCAATCGTGATGATATGGCCGGTCAGGCGCTTGTTGCGATAACCCACCATTGCGGCCAGTGAGGTCGACTTGCCGCTACCCGTCGCACCCACGAACAATACGATGCCGCGCTTGATCAGCGACAAATCGCAGAGAATTTCCGGCAGGCCCAGCTCTTGAATGGTCGGTATGCGGGTTTCAATTCGCCGGCAGACCATGCCGACCTTGTGCTGTTGATAGAATGCGCTGACCCGGAAACGGCACGCTTCGTCCAGCGCGATCGCGAACTGGCACTCATTGGTTTCGCGGAATTCCTCGCGTTGATGTTCATTCATTACCCCGAAAACTATCTCCTCGGTTTCTTCCGGGGTCAGCGGCTGCTGCTCGATTGGACGAATTTTTCCATGCACCTTCAGGCACGGCGGCACGTCACTGGTTACAAATAAATCGGAACCCTTTTCCTCGTGCAATTGGCGCAGCCAGTTTTCAACACGTCCCATGACCTAACTCCTTTTAGGTAAATGCCGCTACGCGAACAGGGCGCGGTTAACCGCCCGGCGCGCTGCTTCCTGCTTAATAACAACACCTCGACGAACCAGCTCTTCCAATGACTGGTCCAGGGTCCTCATGCCGACATTGTTGCCGGTCTGTATGGCTGAATACATTTGTGCCACTTTGTCCTCGCGAATCAGATTTCGAATTGCCGGAGTGGCAATCATGATTTCATGCGCGGCAATCCGGCCACCGCCGGCCCGCTTCAGCAGCGCCTGGGAAACGACCGCGCGCAACGATTCGGAAAGCATGGACCGGACCATGGCTTTTTCACCTGCCGGAAATACGTCGATCACGCGGTCAATGGTCTTCGGTGCCGAACTGGTATGCAAGGTGGCGAATACCAAGTGGCCGGTTTCGGCCGCTGTCAGGGCCAGGCGAATGGTTTCGATATCACGCATTTCACCGATCAGAATAATGTCCGGATCTTCGCGCAGCGCCGAACGCAGGGCCTGGTTGAACCCGTGGGTATCACGGTGAACTTCGCGCTGGTTGATCAGGCAGCGTTTTGATTCGTGTACAAACTCGATCGGGTCCTCAATGGTCAGAACATGGCCGCTAACGGTTTTATTCAGATGGTCGATCATCGCGGCCAGCGTCGTCGACTTGCCCGAACCGGTAGGACCGGTAACCAGGATCAGCCCTCGCGGCACGCCGATGATGTCCCTGAACGACGCCGGCGCGTCGATATCTTCCAGCGTCCATATCGCCGCCGGAATGGTCCGAAATGCGGCCCCAACGCCGCGGTCGTGATGGAATGCATTGACACGGAATCGTGCAACGCCGGATACAACATAAGAAAAATCGACTTCCAGGTTGGCTTCGAAATCGCGCCGCTGATGGTCGCTCATGGTGCTGTATATCAACTCCGTGAGCTGTTTATTGTCCAGCGGCGGCATATCCAGACGCCGGATATCCCCGTCAACGCGGATCATCGGCGGCAGGCCCGCGGAAATGTGCAAATCCGATGCCCGGTTTTTAACCGAAAAAGCAAGTAGTTCGGCGATATCCATGATTTCTCCTTACGCCACAGGCCGGAACCGTTAAAATACGGTCACCTTTATTTATTAACTCACCGGTGCGCATGACAAGCGTTTGCAGGATCAACTTCTTAACCTCCCCCGAAGTTTGTTATATAACTATATATTATATCAGCAATTTTGCTTAAATTTTATGGGCCCGAGATATTGGATATTGCCACCCGCTACTCCCAAGTGCAACAGCGAATTGTTAAAGCTTGTTTAGATGCCGGCCGCAAGCCGGACAGCATCGAGCTGCTTGCCGTCGGCAAACGGCATCCCGCCGCTGCCATCGACGCGCTGTATCAACTGGGCCAGCGGCTCTTCGGCGAAAGCTATGTGCGCGAAACCGTCGATAAACAGCGCGAACTGACCGCCCACGATATCGAATGGCATCTGGTCGGGCCGCTGCAGTCGAATAAGACCCGGCTGGCGGCCGCTCACTTTCACTGGGTACATAGTGTCGACCGCGCCAAACTGATCACACGCCTGGCCGAACAACGCCCGGGTCACCTGCCGGCGTTGAATGTCCTGGTTCAAGTCAATATCGACGACGAGGCGCAGAAAGCCGGGATTGCACCGAATGCAGTTTTCGAACTCGCCGAGCTGATCGTGCAGCAGCCGCGCTTAAGCCTGCGCGGACTCATGGCAATCCCGAACCCGTCGCGTTCGGCTGCGCGGCGACTGCAAAGCCTGCGGGAAATGCGCGCACTTTTCGACCGGCTGGCCCGGCGATACTCCGCCGTCAACAAACCCTCCATCGATACCCTGTCTCTGGGCATGTCGGCGGATTTAGAAGCGGCGGTTGCGGCCGGTACCACCATGGTGCGTATCGGCACCGACCTGTTCGGACCGCGGTCCTGATATTTCAGCAGGTCGCCGGTGGCTCCTCCAGCTCACTTTGCATTGACGAACAGCGGCGGTTTCATCAGTATACCGCCAATGAGTAAAACACTGTGCTTCATCGGCAGCGGCAACATCGCCAACGCCCTTATCGGCGGCCTGAGAGACCAGGTACCCGGACTCGCGATCCGCAGCGCGGACCCGTGCCGGCAGGCCCGGCTCAGAATCCGTGATGCGTATTCGGTTGAGACGTTCGAGAATAACGCGGAGGCGGTGCGGGAAGCCGATATCGTAGTCTTGTCAGTCAAGCCGCAAGTGATACCGCAAGTTCTACCGGAGCTTGCGGCGGCGATCTCTAACGATCAGCTGATCCTGTCGGTGGCCGCCGGCACCACCACAGAGAAGATCAATACCAGTTTTGGCGGCGAACAGCCGGTGGTGCGGGCCATGCCGAATACGCCGGCGATGGTCGGCATGGCGATGACAACCCTGTATGCGAATACACATTGTTCGCCCCAGCAACGCGCGGATTCAGCCAAAATCATGAAGGCGGTGGGCTCGGTCGCATGGATTGATCAGGAATCCGATATGGACGTCGTCACCGCGGTTTCCGGCAGTGGCCCCGCCTACTTCTTCTATATGATAGAAGCGTTGAGGGAAGCGGGCGAGACGGCCGGGCTGCCGGCCGATACCGCCAACCGGCTGGCGATAGAAACGGCTGCGGGCGCCGCAGCGCTGGCCCGGCGCTCCGGCCAAGACATTTCGACGCTGCGGGAGCAGGTCACCTCGCCGGGCGGCACCACCGAAGCCGCACTCGGCGTACTACGGCAGCTTGAGTTCAAGCACCTGATGCAACGGGCCATCGAGCGGGCTGCCGAGCGCAGCCGCGAACTGTCGGGATGAAGGGCGGCGGATTAGACCGCAGGCCGGACCGTCTGCCTGCCGCATCGTCCCGGGTAGACCATCAGCTTTCAATCGGGCGAATGTAGTGTCCGGTAATTTCACCAATGCGCTGAGCTATCTGCTGCATACGCTGGTTACCTTCTACGGACTGCTGTTCCTGTTGCGGCTGTTGCTGCAGATGGTGCGCGCGGACTACCACAATCCGATCTGCCAGTTTGTCATCAAGCTGACCGACCCGCTGGTAATGCCGCTGCGCCGTGTGCTGCCGGCAATCGGCCGCTTGGACAGCGCCTGCGCGCTGGTCTTTATATTGCTGTCGGCGATCGCGCTGAATATCAAAGCGGGCCGCGTACTGCCGGCGGACATCACCGCAATAGGAACTTTGAGGCTGGTGATCTACTCCGTCCTCAGCTTCTACACCGTGGTGCTGATAGCGCAAATCTTGCTGAGCTGGCTGGGACAGAATCTGCGGCATCCGATTATCCCACTGATCTTTAAACTGACCGATCCTGTCTTAAGACCCATACGCCAGTGGGTAAAACCGATGTCCGGCCTGGACTTCTCGCCGCTGATCGCATTGCTTGCGATACAATTTCTGATTCGTCTGCTAGGATTGTAAGCGCTACCGAATCGGGTCAGAATAGCTCATGGTCGAAGACAAGGAGGCAGTGACGATGAATCGAATCTTCCAGGTGACAGCAGCGGCGCTACTGATGATTTGCTGCAGCATCAGCCAGGCCCAGCAATCCCAGGACTTTGGTCAATATGTCGTCCACTTCAACGCACTGAATACCAATTTGATACCGCCGGAAGTGGCCCGGGCCTACGGTATTCAGCGTTCCGGCAGCCGCGCGCTGCTCAATATCACCGTGTTGCGCAAGGTCATGGCAAACCCCGGCTCACCGGTGAATGCGAAAGTAGCCGCCGGAGCCATCAATCTGACCGGCCAGCGGCGCGCTATCAACCTGCGGGAAGTCAGCGAACCCGGAGATGGCAGCGGCAGTGACAGCGGTGCAATCTACTATCTGGGCGAATTTCGGATCGATAACCGGGAAACACTGGACTTCACCATCGAGGTTACGCCGGACGGAGAAACCGAACCGCTGATGGTGCGTTTTCGGCAGCAGTTCTTTACCGAATAGCGCCGCTTCCGCACCCGCCGATATCGTCGCTTAGCGTCGAGGCGCTTTCAGCTTGGATTGTATATAGACCCGATGCGGCACCGCCAGCAGATCGGCCAGACGCCGCATCAAGTGTTCCTCCTGCGGATCAATTTCACCATCGGCAAACGCAACCGACCAAAGGTCTTCCATCAATTCCCTGCGCTGATCGGGGCTCAGCGATTTCTGTAGCGTTTCGGTAAATTCATACAGCGACGCGGAATCGCTCAATTGCGCCTTGGCAGACGCAATCAGCGCCACCGCTTCATCGTCGCTTACCGCAGTGCGCCGCTGCAGCACCTCACGCAGGACCCGGTGTTCCGCATCTTGTTCGCGGTAGTCCGCCTCCAGAATCGCCAGCAGCAACGCGGTCCTGGCGCGGTGTTGCCGGTCTTCCGGCACCGGTGCCGGGTCGCGCTGCAACAGCAGCTTGAATTGATCGAGCAGATTAACCTTCAATATTCAACGTCCTGCGGGTTTGCCGCGGCTTTGCCGGGTCTTCCGATCCCGGCGGCCGCAACTCCGAATTTCGTCATCAGCTCGGCTATACTGCGCGCATGACCGAAGCAAGACGACAGAAGATAGACCAGGTACTGTCGCTGCGCCAGCCTGATCTGACCGTGCTGATGGAGCGGGTACACAAGCCGCACAATTTTGCTGCAGTAATCCGCAGTTGTGACGCGGTGGGCGTGACGCGCATACACGCGGTACCGGCCAGCGGCGGCCTTCCGGCGTTAAACCATACCTCACAAGGAGCGCAAAAATGGGTAGAAGTTCAGCGGCACCACTCCTCCGAACTCGCCGTGCAGCATTTAAAAGAACAGGGTTTCCAACTGGCCGCCGCTCATTTTTCCAAACGAGCCGTGGACTTCCGGGAGCATGACTATACACAGCCCACTGCGGTCATTCTGGGTACCGAACGCTTCGGCGTCACTGAAGACGTACTGCGTAAATGCGATATGGAAATCAAGATTCCCATGCTCGGGATGACGCAGTCGCTGAACGTGTCGGTGGCATGCGCGGTAATCCTGTATGAGGCACAGCGGCAGCGGCAGGCGGCAGGTTTATACGCCGAGCGAAGCTTGCCGGCATCCGACCGGCAGCGCCTGCGCTTCGAGTGGATACATCCGAAGATTGCCGAATATTGTCGTGATCACGATCTGCCCTACCCGCAGCTCGATGACGCCGGCGAGCCGATCGAACCGCTGCCGCACAGCTAGGCGCCCTCTGCAATACCCTGAATACTGACCAGCACGTGCCGACGGTGCGGCCGATCCCGGTGCTCCCACAGATAAAGACCCTGCCAGGTGCCTAGCGCCAGTCGGGTATTGCGAATCGGTATGCTGTGCTGGCTGCCGGTCCACATGCTGCGGATATGTGCCGGCATATCGTCAGGACCCTCTGCATCGTGCAAATAGTGCCCGCCGCCTTCCGGTACCAGTCGGCTGAAATAGCGCTCCAGGTCCACACGGACGTCCGGGTCGGCGTTCTCTGTAATCAGCAGAGAAGCGCTGGTATGTCGAACAAAGCAATGACACAGGCCGGTGACGACGCGGCTGTCGGCAACCCGTTGGGCCAGCTGCGCCGTCAGGTCATGGAAACCCTTGCCGGAAGTCGCGATGCTCAGTTCATGCTGGACCCAGATTGTCATACCGGCATTCCTCGGTGCATCGCAGATCAGGGGTAGAGCCGAACCATATCCCAGCCGTCGTCCTGCCACTGATAACGGAAGCGGTCATGCAGCCGGCAGTCCTGACCGTACCAGAATTCGACCATGTCCGGCACAACGCGAAAACCGGACCAGTGAGACGGCCGCGACACCGATTCGCCTTCGAAGCGCTTTTCGTATTCGGCAACCCGGGCCGACAAGTCGCCCGGCTTGGCCATCACTTGCGATTGCTTGGACGCCCAGGCCCCGATCTGGCTGCCGCGCGAGCGGCGGGCGAAGTAGGCATCGGCTTCCTGATCGGAAACCTTCTCGACCTTGCCTTCGACCAGCACCTGCTGTTGAATCTCGCGCCAGAGAAATGTCAATGCGGCCTGCGGATTATGGACCAATTGCAGACCCTTGCGGCTGGTCAGGTTGGTGTAGAACACAAAACCCCTGCCATCCAAACCCTTCAGCAACACCGTCCGGCAAGAAATCTGGCTCTGGTGAGCCGTAGCCAGCACCATCGCGGTCGGTTCTATCACACCGTTGCGCTCGGCCTGCTGAAAACCGCTGTTAAAGCGGTCCAATATGTCTTGGCTTATTCGCATTCAGTTCCTCCATGTCCTGTCAATGCGCTATCGAGTCCGGTCGGCGGTGCCGGGCAAATCTGTCGGTAGCCGGCTCGGTAGTCGGTATATTGTAAGCGGAAACCGCTGCGTGATAGTCGGCGATTCGACACTCGTTTTCCTTGACCCGCATCAGTATTCCGAATGACCGGGGCCGGAGCCCCGATGCGTCTGGCCAGCCATGCGAGAACTTCATGTCGGGGGGCGGGCCCATCGTCCACCGCGCAGTAGACCGGATGCGGCTGCTGCAACCCGGCCAGATAGGCGAGAAAGGCGGCCAGGTCGTCCCGGTGGATACGATTGGTGAACTGGGGTGGATCGGCCTGAACGGTGAGGCCGCCCTCGCGTACCATGCGAATCAGACGCATGCGCCCGGGTCCGTAAATCCCGCCGGCCCTGACCGCGATTGCTCCCGGACAGCGCTCGGCAGCCACGCGTTCGGCCTGCAGCAGTATCCGGCCATTGAAACGACGCGGCGACGCGGCGGATGTTTCATCGACCCACTCGCCCCGATCCTGAGCATAAACGGCCGTACTGCTGACCAGGATGAACCGGCCGGGCCAGGGGCTGGCCGGCATTGGGTTCAGCGCATCGAACAAATGGTTGACGCCGTCGATATACACGCGGCGATAGCCCGCTTCATCACGGCGGTCCGGACTGGCGCAGAAAATGACGACATCGGGTTCGACCGGCAGACTTATTGGCCGGCCGAGATCGGCGGCTATCCACTGCAATGCGTCGTCGGATGTGTTGACCGAGCGGCGCAGTGCGGTCACTTCCGCACCCCCGGCCAGCAAATACCCGGCGGCGGCCAGGCCCACGTCTCCGGCACCGGCAACAAGAACCCGCATTATCCGGTCTGCAACCGTGGCGTCTTGGGTTCGCCTGACTGGCTGCCGGGCTTGGGCAGAGTCCGCAGCCAGATCAGCCAGACTACCAGCGCATCCAGAATGATCAGCGCCTGCCACAGATACAAATGAAACCACTTGAACGCGGTTTCGTTCCACTGCCCCAGGTAGAACAGGCTGATAATTCGAACCAGGTTGAGCAATTGAATGGCGAAAAAACCGATCGCAAAGCCTTGCAGTTTGTTCTTCCACGGCGCCGGGAATGCGAAGATAGCGGCAAATAGAATAATCAATGCTTCGACGCCATTGCAGCCCCGTTCGACGACAATCGCAAAGCCGGTGCTGCGACTTTGAATGGTCCGCTCGAACGCGATGACATCCGCATCGAAAAAGTCAATAATCGCGACGCTGATTTTCGCAACCAGCGCAGTGAACGGATTGATGACGGCCTGTTCCACCGGCGGGTATAATTCCAGCCAGAACAGACCGAATAACAACACCACAAACAGGACGACGAAACGGGTCATTTCGGTATCTATGCTTTATTCAAATCCAATGGTATCCAAAACCGGCCATGGAGCATACCATGCGCCCGCCGATGCCGGTCTGCTGTGACTTATCAGTCTTCCAGCATTTTTCTGGTCGGTCCGATGGGTTCCGGCAAGACGACTATCGGCAAGCGGCTTTCCCGCAAGCTGGACTTGAGTTTTGTCGATTGCGACCGCGAGATGGAAGCCCGCACCGGCGCGCCGATTCAGCTGATATTCGATATCGAGGGAGAACAGGGGTTTCGGCAACGCGAAACCCGGCTGCTGGATGAATTGACCCGCCTGCCCCACCATGTGCTGGCAACCGGGGGCGGGGTGGTGACCGTCGAGCGTAACCGGGAATTGCTGAGCCAGCGCGGCTTTGTCGTCTATTTGCAAACCGACGTTGAAAGGCAACTGGAACGTCTGGAACGCGACAAGCAGCGGCCGCTGCTGCAAACTCCGGACCGTGAACAGCGTCTGCGGCGGATGGCCGACCAGCGCAACCCGCTTTATGAATCGGTTGCCGATCTGTGCGTCTTGTCCAGCCAGCGCAGCGTTCGCCATATGGCCAATATCGTGGCCAAGGCCGTACTGCGGGAGTGGCGTCCGGTACACTACGATCCGCTATCAGGGAACGAGGCATGATCTCCATTGACGTTAACACCGCGAGCGGCGGCTACCCGGTTTACATCGGCGAAAACCTGATATCCAGCACCGTACTGTGGCAGCGCCACCTGCAGCGGCGACCGGCATTTATCGTCAGCAACGAGGTCGTTGCCCCACATTACCTGCAACACCTGCTGCAGGCACTGGACGGCGAACCATGCGGACAGTTGATATTGCCGGACGGCGAACAGCACAAGACCACCGGCATCTGGCGTCTGATCATTGACCGTCTGGTGCAGGCCAATGCAACCCGCGATACCGTCATCATTGCGTTGGGCGGGGGTGTCATAGGAGACCTGGCCGGCTTCGCCGCATCGACCTATATGCGCGGCATCGATGTGATTCAGGTGCCGACCACGCTGCTGGCCCAGGTCGATGCATCCGTCGGCGGTAAGACTGCCGTCAATCACCAGGCCGGAAAAAACCTAATCGGCGCTTTTCATCAGCCGACAGCGGTTATCGCCGACATCAATACCTTGAATACCCTGAACGAACGGGAATACGGCGCCGGACTGGCCGAAGTGGTCAAGTACGGCGCGATCAGAGATGCCGCATTTTTCGACTGGCTGGACAACAACGCCAAGCTGCTCGGTTCCAGGATTCCCGATGCGGTACTGCAGGCCGTTAAAGCCTCGGTCGAACACAAGGCGGCCGTGGTCGCAGCCGATGAAAAAGAAAAAGGCCAGCGCGCGTTGCTGAATTTCGGCCATAGCTTCGCCCATGCGCTGGAAACCATTACCCGCTATCAATCCTTGCTGCATGGCGAGGCTGTGTCCATCGGCATGGTCGCCGCCGCCAGGCTGAGCCGGCAACTGGGACTGTGCGATCAGCATGCGGAAAAGCGTCTGATCAGACTGCTCAGCGGGCTGGGGCTGCCGGTTGCGATCCCGGCTGAGATCGACCGTCAGGACATTGTTTCGGCCATGCGTCTGGACAAGAAGAACCTGGACCAGGTGCGCCGGCTGATTCTGCTGCGCGGCATCGGCGACGCTTTTATCGCGGAGAACATTCGGGAAGCGGATATTACGACAGCGCTGAAGGCACCGGAAGCGGCCTGATGTCTGCGTTCGCACCGGAAAACGACCTGCTGCTTCGCGCGCTGAGCGCGAAGCCGGTTCCGAGAACGCCGGTCTGGGTCATGCGCCAAGCCGGCCGCTATCTGCCTGAATACCGCAAGCTGCGCGCCGAAGCGGGCAGCTTCATGTCTCTGGCCACCAACCCCGAACTGGCCTGCGAGGTCACGCTGCAGCCGCTGCGGCGGTTCAAGCTGGACGCTGCGATTTTGTTTTCCGATATTCTGACGATTCCGGATGCAATGGGCCTGGGGCTGTATTTCGAAGAAGGCGAAGGGCCGCGCTTTCGGCAGCCACTGGCCTCGGAACGGGATATCCGCCAATTACCGCTGCCCGACCCGGAGCGAGAGTTGTCCTATGTGACCGACGCGGTGCGTTTGATTCGGCAACGCCTGGATAACCGGCTGCCGCTGATCGGATTCAGCGGCAGCCCGTGGACGCTGGCGACCTATATGCTCGAAGGCGGCAGCAGCCGCACATTTGCCAAGTCCAAGAAACTGCTGCTGGAATCCGCTTCTGTCGCCCACCATTTACTTGGCAAACTGGCCGATGCCGTCACCGACTACCTGAATGCACAAATCGCAGCCGGCGCCCAGGCGGTACAGATATTCGACACCTGGGGCGGCGCGCTGCCGTATGCACAATACCGGGAATTTTCGCTGGCGTATATGCAGCGCATCGTCGACGGCCTGAACCGGAGCGATGCAGGAACGCATGTGCCAGTCATCCTGTTCAGCAAAGGATGTTCGATTCACTATGCAGCGATGGCGGAGACCGGTTGCGACGCAATCGGTGTCGACTGGACTTGCAGTCTGGCCCAGGCCCGGGATCTGACCGGCGACCGGGTCGCTCTGCAGGGCAATCTGGATCCGGCGACCCTGCTGGCCGGACCGGAAGCCATTCGCGCTGCGGTGCAACAGACACTGGCCAGTTATGGTGATGGTCATGGCCATGTATTCAACCTCGGCCACGGCATCACACCGGATGTCCCTCCCGAGCACCTTGGGGTTCTGATCGACGCGGTACGGGATTTCAGCCCAGGTTATAAAACGGAGAACCCGGCCTAGCCGGCGGCTTTCTGCGCCGACTTCAGCGCAATCGTCATCAATGCGGTTGCCAAACGGGAATAAGTGACCGGCTTGCGGACGACACCGAAGCCCCGGTCATCGTCGAACTCCGCACCATAGGGCATCAGTACCAGCACCTCGCAGCCCGCGGTCAGCGCGGCGCTATTCCGAACGCACTCCAATTGGTTCATGTCGACGATCAGCGTATCCGTCTGACCGTCAATACCGATGTCTGAGGCGCAGCCCGAATCGCCGGCGGTCAGCGCCGGCCTGACCCGGCACGGAATACGCCAGCGGTCCAGATAGCAGGCCACCGATTCGGCAACCGCATCACCGGCAACGACGATTACGCCTTTTCGTCTGACCAATTCACAGTCCAGCAACCGCCGAACGTCGCGATCGGCCACGGCCGGCAGCGTAAGGCTGAAGAAAAACCGGCTGCCGCCGCCGATCCCGCTCTGTACTTCGATTCGCCCGCCCATGGCCTCAACGATACGCTGCGAAATAGCCAGCCCGAGGCCCGACCCGCCGTAACGGCGGCTGGTCGACTGGTCCGCCTGACTGAAGGCTTTGAACAGGCGCCGGGTTTGCTCCGGTGTCATACCGATACCGCTGTCCTGCACACTGAACACAATCCGGCCGTCGCCAGCCCGGTCGATTCGAATATCCACCGACCCCCGCTCGGTAAACTTCACGGCATTGCCGGTCAGATTATTCAGCACTTGTTCCAGGTGTCCCGCATCCCCGATCAGCGTATCCGGCACGGCCGGTCGAATCACAGCGGACAGTTCCAGGCCCTTGTCGGCGGCACTGCCGGCAAACAGATTGACGGTGCGTTCGACCAACTGGCAAAGGCTGAACTCCGCCGTTTCCAATTCCAGCCGGCCGGATTCCGCTTTCGATAAATCCAGTACCTCGTTCAGCACCCGCAGCAGGTTGGTGCCGGAAGACCGCAGCGACCGCAGCAGGCTTCGCTGCTCGGCGTTCAAGCGGGTTTCGTCCAAGAGTTCGGCCATGCCGAGTATGCCGTTCAGCGGGGTTCGAATCTCATGACTCATTGTGGCCAGGAAATCCGACTTGGCCGCACTGGCCTGGTCAGCCTTGGCGGCAGAGTGCTTTAATCGCTCAAACAGGCGTGCATTCTCTATCGCGGCGCCGGCAACCTTGCCGTACAGCCGCGCCAGGGTCCGCTCATGGGCGTCAAACGGCTGGCTGCCGGTCTTGTGCAGCACCGCCAGGCCCAGCAAGGTGCCTCGGGCTGCGAGCGGTATGCCGTGGAATACCCTGGAACCGTGCCGACCGCCGCTGTGCCGAATCGGAAAGTCCTGTGTCGGGTCGGCCGGGTCAACCGATGCGAGATGGGTCTGAAACCAATCCCGGCCGGGTAGCTCCGGCGCGTCATCGCCGGTCCGTAACAGATCATCGGGCAGGTTATCGGCGACGAAACAAAACCAGATACCATCGGCACTGGTCTGGTCCAATACGGTCTCGGCATAACGCCGAATGATTTCTTCCAGCGCAACCGTCTCTGTCAGCCGGCGCGTGACCTGCCGCTGCACTTCGGCGAATTCCTGCCGCTCCTGCGCAAGCCGCAATTGATGCAGCCGGCGGCGGCGCGAACGATAGCCGCTATAGCTTGCGAGCAAGATCAGAAACGCAGTGGCCAGATACAGCGCAAATGCACCCGGAGTGCGCCAAACCGGCGGCAATATTCGGATTGCGGCGGAGACTACCGGCGTATTCCAGTCGCCCCAGCGGCCGGTTGCCTGGACATCGAAAGTGTAGCGTCCGGGCCGCAATCGGCTGTAACTTCTTTCCCTGACGCCCTGCACTTCCACCCACTGGTTATCCAGCCCGCGCAGCCGGTAGCGGTAACGGATGTGCTGCGGCGCGGAAAAACTCACGGTGCCGAAATCGAAGGTGATGACCTGCTCATCATAGGGGAACTCGATCGGCGTCCGCCCGGCCTGACCCCCGGAGGCTTCGTTGCGGCCGGACGGTGTTCGAATGCCTCGAATGTGGGCTGCCAGCGGTTGCTGCAAAAAAGCCAGACGATTGCTGTCAAACCCGATTACGCCCCCGGTGCTGCCGGCAAATACCCGGCCGTCCGGGGTCGATTCGACTGCCAGCTTTTCGAATTCGATACTCGGCAGTCCATCCGATTTATCGAACACGCGTACCGCGCCGCTATGGGGGTCCAGCTGCGCGAGGCCGGCTTGCGTGGTCAGCCACACATGGGTATCGGTCGATACCAGGCCGACGGCTGTCGCCGGCGGCAGGCCGTCCTGGCTGCTGTATTGCGCGATCCGTGCCAGGTGAGTGCCGGAAATCCGGTACCGGCTGACGCCGTCGGCGGTTCCCAGCCACAGATCGCCATCCGTGCCAAAGCTTGCAACCACCACTTGGTCTACCGGCGCGCCGGTCAGCGCCTGTACCGCGCCGTCCGTATTCAGAGCCATCAGCCCCCCGTCGCTGGCCAGCCACAAACGCCCGTCCGGGCCCGCAGCAACCGAATAGACAAAATTATGGGTCAGGCGATAGCGGGGCTCGGCAGCCGTATGATAGTGGCGGTAGGCGCCGCCGTCCGGATCGAAATACAGCAGGCCGCTGCCGTATAGCGCCAGCCACAGCCGCCCGTCTCCGACATCCAGTTGATCGGCAACGAACCCGGTCTGCATGATCTCGCGCAGTGCGGCATCCTGGAACGCATGCCGAAAACGGCCGTCACTTAACAACTGGCTGATGCCGTCACCGTGGCCGATCCACAAGCGGTTGCGGCTGTCGCGATAAATCGAGCGGACGCGCGGGCGCGCCAGACTGTCGGGCCGGTCCGGATCGTGCCGGTACTGGGTAACCCTGTGAGTTTCGAGGTCGATGCGGTTTAGTCCGTCATCCATAGTGCCGACCCAAAGTACACCGCCGTCGACCGCATCGTAGTGCAGGGATATCACCGCATCCGAACTCAGGCTTTCTGCATCAGTCGGATTACGCTGATAACGCTGGAAGTTGAACCAGTTTGCCGGTAGAAAACTGGCGCCCTGACCCAGTGAGCCAAACCAAAGACCGCCGCCATGGTCGCGGAAAATCGACCAAAACGAATCGGTTGGCAGGCTGCCGTACAGACCAGCAATCGGCTTGAACCGGATAGCGCCCGCCGGCCCGCTCTTGGCATTCCGCGGATCTAGCTTGAAAATTCCGATGCGCGAAGTAACCCAGACGGTATCGTCGCTGTCCAACACCAGCCCGGTAACCAGCGGTGTGCGCTGACCCTGTTCCGGCAGCGGCACATCGTGCAGCCGATCGTTGTCCGGATTGATAATCGTCACGCCACGCCGCGCACCGGTCCAGATACGCCCCTGTCCGTCTTCGGCCAATGCGGTGACGGTCAGGCCGGGCAGTCCGTCGACACCCCGGTAACCGGTGAACTGATCGGTCTGGCTGTGCAAACGGAACAAGCCCCGGCGCCAGGTGCCGACCCACAGACGGCATTCAGTATCGACCAGCAGGCTGAGGACGGTTTCCGCGGGCAGGCCGGCAGCGCTATCGCCGGTGATCGGCGGATAGTGAACGATGCGGCCGTTCTTCGGCCACAGTCGAACCAGCCCCTGTTCCAGAAAGCCCAGCCACAGACTGCCGTCACAGGCCTCGGCAATGGCCCAGACATTGTTTCCGGGCAGTGCAAATTGTGCGGAATCGGCATGAAAACGCCGTACCACACGCCCATTGTCATCCAGTTGCACCAACCCGGCTTCTTCCAATGCGGCCCACAGCCGTCCCCGGCTGTCCCGGAACAGCACCTGAACGCTGTTGGACGGAATCGAGTCCGGGTCATCCGGGTCGTGCCGGTAAACCCTGAACTCCAGGCCATCGAAACGCGCCAGCCCTTCACGAGTACCGAACCACAGGTAGCGGTGGCGGTCCTGGGCTATGGTCATCACATGGCCGGACGGCAATCCGTCGTCGACGCCATAAGTCTTAAAAACCGGTTCGACCGCAACCGTGCCGGCAGCGCTGTCAGCAGCCAGCAAGAACAGTATGCAGAGGAATTGAAATTGACGGATCAGTCCCACCCCCTTTGTCGACGATCTGCTCCAATTTACACCCAAGCGTCTACGCGACCAAGTTTTTATTGGCAGCATTCCGGCCCATCCGTACAATAAGTCAATGTTTTTCGAGGGCTTTCGGTGCCGATACGTTTAGTCGTTGCGCTGGTCTTTATCCTGGGTCTGGCGCTGTTTTCTTTTCTGTTTCTGGCGGCTACCGACACTGCTTTGTCGGTTTGGCAGAAGATGCAGAACCTGCCGGCCTGGCTGCAGTTAGTCTATGCCGGTGTTTTGCTGTCGGCAGTTGCGACTACCGGCTGGCTGGTCTGGCGCTGGTTAAAGCCGCGAACCGCAACCGAACCGCCAGCCGCACCATTGACGCCGGAACAGTTGAAAGCGGATATGGCTGCGGCGAACCAGGATGGCGTTGATATCGAACCAGTATTAAGCGAATTCCGCGAACAACGCCGCCGTAAACGCGGTGGTGAAATCTATATCGCGATTCATGGCGAAGTCAGCAGCGGCAAATCCAGCCTGGTCAAAGCACTCATTCCGGACGCGGAAGTAGAAACCGGCGTGCTGGCCGGAACCACTCAGCAAGTGCAGCATTTCCAATGGTCTGCACCTTCCGGCGACCGGGTGGTGGTCGCAGACCTGCCCGGCTTCAACGATCTTCCGGCAGCCGAAGAAGCTACGATTCTGGACGAGGCCCGGCGCGCTCATCTGGTGCTTTTCGTCGCCGATGGCGATCTCAGCCACAGCCAGCACCAGGCGCTGGCCCGGCTGCTGGATCTGGACAAGCCGGTATTGCTGGTGATCAATAAAACCGACCGCTACAGCAACAGCGAACTGGAACTGATTACCGAGCGGCTGGCTGCCACCAGTAAGCTCGCCGCCGAACGCATCGTTTATACCCGGACCGGTGGTGAGGAATCCGTGGTCCAGGCCGATGCAGATGGCAATGAACAGGTTCTGATTCGAAACCGCGAGCCCGATGTGTGGCAGCTGCGGCAGGCCATTCAGGCACAACTGGACGCAGACCGCTCCCTGATGGACTCGCTGCGCGACGGTGCGGTGCTGCTGCTGGCGGCCGAAAAACTGCAAGATGCACGGTCCCGCCACCTGGCGCAGCAGGCGGTCGAGCTGACCGACACCTATTCCCGGCGTGCGATGGTCGGCGCGCTGGCCGCGATCACCCCCGGCTCCGATTTGGTGATCCAGGGTGCACTCGCGACCAAGTTCATTCATGAACTCTGTCGGCTCTACGATGTGCGCGTAAGGGATGTGGAGGTCGATCGTTTCTTGCGGCTGGCCGGAGGCCGGCTGAAGCAATTCACCGCAATAACCATGGCTATTGCCGGCAATGCGCTAAAGGCGTTTCCCGGCATTGGCACCATCACTGGCGGATTGCTGCACGCGGTCGCTTACGGCATGATCTTTCACAGCCTGGGCCGTGCAGTAGCGGATACGCTGGCCAGCCGCGGGGAGCTGCGGCCCTACCCCGCCGCCGCCGTGTTTGAGGAGACTCTGGAAAATGCCTTGGAATCGCATGCGGGACATTTTGCCCGGCTGGCTCTGGCGCACCGAAAAGAAAACCGAAACCCGTGAGGCGGGTGAACAACCGGGGCCAGCCGCCGAGCTGCCCAGAAATCACCTGCTGCGGGCGCACCGGACGCTGATATCGCTGATTGAGGACGAGAATATTCCGGACCCGGTACGGCGCGAGCTGAGCGAGGAATTTCGCCAGATCGAGGCGCTGAAAGACAAGCTGCGGCGCCAGGAGATACATATCGCCGCATTCGGCCGGGTCAGCGTGGGTAAATCCTCCCTACTCAATGCACTGCTCAACCAGACGGTTTTTTCTACCAGCCCGCTGCACGGCGAAACCAGGACAGCGCAGCGCGAAGCCTGGCAGGAACATCGAATCAACGCTGTGTTTCTGATCGACACGCCCGGCATTGATGAATTGAACGGCGATCAGCGGGAAGCGCTGGCGCATGAAATCGCACAGCAGTCCGATCTGATTTTATTTGTCTGCGATGCCGACCTGACCCGTATTGAGCGCGACGCATTGCAACGGCTTAACCGCCGGCAGCGGCCGCTGATTATGGTACTCAACAAAGCCGACCGTTATTCCCCCGAAGAACGCGAACAGTTGCTGAGCCGGCTGCATCAGCGCTGCGCCGGGCTGCAATCCGTCAAGGATATCGTCGCGGTCAGCGCTGCGCCGCGACCGCAGCGCGTTATCGAAATCGCCGCCGACGGTTCGGAGCGGCATGTGGAACGCGAGGCTGTTGCCGATATCGGGGCATTACGCCGGCGCCTGTGGGACATTTTACAGCGCGAAGGAAAAACTCTGGCGGCACTGAATGCCGCGCTGTTCGCCAGCGAGCTCGATCAGACCGTGGCTGAGAAAATCGTTACGATCAAACGCGAACTCGCCGAACGCGTCGTCCGCAGCTACAGCCTCGGCAAGGGCGTGCTGGTTGCGGTCAACCCGGTGCCGGTAGCCGATCTGCTGGCTGCGGCAGGCAGCGACGTGGCCATGGTTATTCACCTGAGCCAGTTGTATGGCATACCGATGAGCCATAAAGAAGCCGGCCGACTGCTGTGGACCATAGCCGGCCAGCTTGCCGCACTCATGGGCGCCTACTGGGGCGTGAACTTGTTGTCATCCGCGATGAAAACCGTCAGCGCCGGTTTGTCCACGGTGCTGACCGCCGGTTCGCAGGGCGCTTTGGCCTACTACGCGACCTACCTTGTCGGCCGGGCAGCCGAGGCCTATCTGGTCGCCGGAAAGTCCTGGGGCGAAGCCGGCGCGAAACAAACGGTGCAGTCCATCGTCGATTCCCTGGATCGGGAGTCCATTCTGACCGGCGCCCGGCAGGAAATTCTGGAGCGCCTCAGACCGAAAAATACCGAGACGCCCTGACCGCGAGTTGACCCACGACTTGACCCCGGGGCTTGACCCTACAGCTTGACAGCATCGGTTCTGTCGGGCAATTTCCACCCATGGAAGCACGTATGCAACAGAGCAGCGCCAACCTCTGGGGCGAGTTCGCAACGCCGCTGTTCAGCGCCAGGCATCCGCAGCCGGACAGCCTGAACCAGGCATTGATCAACCTGTTTACCCGGCAGCGCACACAAGGCAACCGCTACGCCAATAAAGAGGGCGTACTCAGCAAACAGGTGTCTATTTTCGAAAGCTCCTGGGATTTGTTCAAGTGGCCCCAGGCCGAGATTCAGGCGCTGAAGAACTTCTGCATGGAGCACCTGTGGTACTGCGTGGCCAAAAGCAATAACTACAGCATGGAGCAGTGTAAGCAACTCAGAGTCTTCACCGAATGCTGGTACCATTTAACGGATTTCGGTGGCTATATCTCATCGCATAACCACCCGAACGCCGCCTGGTCAGGCGTCTACATGGTGGACCCGGGAGACGCGAACCCGGACTACCCGGATTCCGGCGTGCTGAGCTTCAAGGATCCGCGGCAACTGGCCAACAGCTATATCGATCCGGCCAATGTAAGCTTTGACCGCAAGTTTCATATGGGCTCAATCAACTTCCCGATGCAGGCCGGAGAATTAATGCTGTTTCCGTCCTATCTCTACCACGAAGTCTTTCCGTACATGGGAAAACGGCCGCGTATCACCGTCGCGTTTAACTGCGCGTTCTCGCACGCCGCTTAGTCGAGCAGGCAGTACTTTCTATCAAACTGCACCGGTATCCGGGCCAGACTGGTTTGCGCCCAGTCCATCGTCTGTTCGATGCGTCCGGCAAATTGCGTTTCGATGGCTGCCAGTTCCAGATCGTGCTGCCGTGGCGAGTAGTTCCGGTCCGATTCCTTGGAATGGCGGGTAAACACTCCATGCTCGACGACGGTGCGGATCAGCTCACCGTCCATGGACAAGCCGAACAGCCTGGCGACAGCCGTCAGCGCGTCTTGCGGCCGGTCGAGCATCTGCTTCATTGACAACAGGCCGATGCGCTGCCCCGGGCGCGGCTGGCAAAAGCGCATAAAACGGTAAAGCTGGCAGTGCCACAGCACAAAACATTGTTGCAACCAGGTCAGCGCCTGCCAGTCCGGCAGCCCGGCAGACTCTGCATAGTCGCTGTCCTGCCACAGTGCGGCCAGGAATACCGGCAGCATCTTGCGCGACTCCCGTTCTTTCTTCAGGTTGGAAACCAAAAATCGTTTCGCGTCGGTATACAGCAACAGCAGCGGTGATGCGGGATAGCGATCCGGAAGATAGTCCAGCAGTACGTTGGCATAATTACTGGGCTTGATGATCAAGCGTTCATCTGCTGCATAGGTTTTGTTCAGCAGCGAAAGAACCAAGTCTGCCATGCTGTCATCAAAAGCGGCCGCATTTCGACCGGCGGAACGCGCCTGACGGATGTGCCCGGCCAGTACGCTGAGTATTCTGGGTTCCTTCAGTACCAGCGCCAGCCCGGGATGGTTCAGCGCCGAGGCCAGCAGTGTCGAGCCGGCAAACGCGCAATGGATGATGAAACCGGGCGGGAATTCGGCTTCCGTTCCGGCCAGTTCTTCTACCAGCCGGCCGGCCGGTGCGCTGCGAACAACACTTGGCATCGGCCGAATCCGGTGATCCAGAAACGGCGAATCCAGATAGGTCTGCCGGCTGACATTGGCAAAGCTGCATTGCCGGTTGGCGATATCGATGCCGGCCAGCAGCCAGTCCGGACTACGGCAGAATTCGCGAATATCCGCAGCCGCTATCACGCGTCGCGGTCCGCCGGCTCCAGCCGGGCACGGAACAAATGACCCAGCTCGCCGCCGTTGCTGTCCTTCAGCACATCGGAACGCTGTACGCAAAAACCAAGGTCCGCCAGACCGGTCCGCACCCGTTCCACCGTGTCATCGTCCAGCGCGGCATCCAACAGCGCCTGCAGGCGTGACTGATGGGCGGCGAGTTCGATATTGACCTGTCCGATCCTGTCGAGTACCACATCGGGTGAATACCGGTGGCGATGCTGGTACAACTCGCCCAGGTTGCCCATGACCTTTGAGGTCAGCCCGTCGACCAGCTGTTCCTGCCGGATTCGAAGCAAGGCTTTCTGCGCCACTGCAGTCCATCGCTGCTTGGCACGGCCGGCTTCGGGACTTTGCAGACCGGCCGGATCGAACCGCCGGCCCCGGATTTCGGTCCTGACCAGCGCGCTGACATATTCCACAACCTGCCATTCGTTCAGCAGCCAGTCGACCTCCCTCAATTGCTGCCGCGAGGCTGCCGCGACTGTAGAGCGCTGGCTGTGGCTGACGAACTGCAACAGACCGCCGGGCCGCAATACGCGGCCGATTTCCGCGAAGACCAGCGACCAGTCCGTGTATTCGATGGCATATTGACCGGTGACCAAGTCGAAAAAACACGCTTCAAACGGCAGGCGCTCGGCGGCAACACGCGCATGGACAACAATCTGCTCGGTCAACCGCGAATCCAGGTCCGGCGGCAGCGATACTCTGGCCGAGTCAACGCCATGAATCTCGAACCGCTTGCCCTGCTGCAATCCGCTGCCGGCGCCGATCAGCGGAACCGCCAGATTGCCGGTGGCGATATCCAGCACCCGGCACGCGTCGGGAATCCGGTTAAAGAGATTTAGCCAGACCTGGTGAATACGGCCGCGGTAATTGCCTTCCGCATCCGCAAAACAGGCCGCGCCGCGGCCTGAAGCCCAGTAGCGGTCCCAGGCTGTTGCGGTCTTCATGGCACCTATGACTGCTGACCGGCCGTATTGGCGGCTGCAGGCGGCGGTTTGACGGCCCGCAGTTTCTGATGCAATTGGGTAATAATAGTGTATTTCGGGCCCGATACCGGTGGTGCACCACGATGATAGTAAGTCCACCCCACCGGTGCGAAAATCAGACGCCCTTCCACCGGCTTGATCGCTTTCCGGTGCCACAGAAACTCCGTCTCGCCGCCCTCGTCCACAGTGTTCAGATACCACTGGGCGGTAATCACCCGGCTCATGGAGCTGCCGATATTGTCCGAATGCCAATTGAACAACTGGCCGGGGTTGTAGCGGGCCATACGGAACCCCTCGTGTACGATGTCCACGGTTTTAAAGGCCCGGCTCCAGCGTTCCATGTATTTCTTCAAATGGTAGATCAGGTTCTTGTTGATGATACCGATCACGTCCTCCCAGCCCTGGGTCACGTCCGCAAAATCAATTTCGGTGGTGCCTTTGAACTCGGGCCGGTAATTGCCCTCACCGACCAGACCCTTGACCTTGCGCGGATCATTTTCGAAACGATCAATGACATCCCGGCAGAAATCCGGCGACAACGCACCATCGTAGATGCCAAAAAAAACATCGCTGTCAAATTCATCGTTGTCGATAGTAGTCATCGTAGCATCTGCGTTCCGGGCCATAGCGGATTATAGCCTGATGCGGGCCGCCAACGCAGTGACCGGCGCCAGTTGGAGTCGTTGCGCCCGAACGCGCTTCTACAGAAAACCAAAATGGCTGGTGCGACGGACTCAGCGCTGGTAATTCAGCACATTCAATATGGTTTGATAGTCCGCGATGCGCTCAATAGGTCCGCGCAGGTCATCCGGCACGGGCTGTCTGGGTAATACCTGAATACGATCGCCTGCACGGTTGCCGTGGATATCGCCGGTGACTTTATCGTTGGTCTGCCATGCGTTCCGATACGATGCGTCAAAGGGCAGCTTGATTTGTTCGCAGATCAAAGACAGTCCCCGGTCCGGGTCCGCGACAAAATCCTCGTAGCGATGAAAACCGACAGCGTCGGCCATCTTGGCGAAAGCGCGGCAACCCCGCATGGTCTTAGACAAATCCAGCTCGCCCATTGCTGGAAACAACCGCGTCAGACTCAGCCACTGATCCAGAGGGTGGCGGACGGTCGCTATCCGCCGCAGTTCGAAATGCGGTGCCAATATTTCGCTCAGCGTCGATCGAAAGGCGGGGCGGCAATACGGCGTACCGATATAGTCCCAATGGCTCCATTCGCGAATGACCAGGTGCTGCCCGAGCTCGGCACAACGGCCGGCGATGATCCGGATGGTATTCAGCGGATCGGCAACCCGGACGATCTCGCTGACTTCCTCGGCCGAGAACAACTGATACCAGTCCGCCGCCTGGCTTAGCGGATGATAATGATGGAAAGCATCCGGGTGGATCTCGCTCAACAGCACCACATCCCGCATCGCGCCGATGCAGCGGCTGATAACGGTGCCGCCGCTGCGTGCCATCTGGTGCAGAATTCGAATCGGTGGTCGCGGCGGTTCGGTCAAAAGCGATATCCCAGGTGTTCGCATTCCCATGCAAAGGCGCGCTCGATCAGGTGCCGTTGCGCATCGGAATAGTACTGCTGGTAAGGCCCCTGCTGGGACCGGTAGCCGGCTTTCGCTCTTACCCGCAGTTCGCCCGGAAACGGTACGCCGAGCTGGCCGAATACTTCGGTCAGCTCTGCATCCAGCCGCTCATACCGCAGCACCCGGTCCACCAGCAGGGTTTTGTCATCCTCATCAGTGTAAAGCGGATAGTTTACACAGAGTTCCCGCCGGGTCAGATAGTCGTCGAAACTCAGGCTGCCGCCGATACGATGATTTTCCATCGCGTAGTGGGAAAGCGTCTTGTCCCACGGGTTTCTTTCCACGCAGAACTTGAAGTAGTCGCTCCACAGATCCGGCGGAACGGCCAGGCGCACGGCAAAAGCCGAAATGTGGTTGTAGAATTGCCCGAAATTGCGCGGGCGGTGCCGCGGGTGCGGCGGATAGATCGGCGTGAAGACATCACTCCGCCCGCAGACCTGCGACAAAAACACTTCGATGCTGGTGCCTGCGGTTTTCAGTGTCTTGATAAAAATGAAGCGGTATTTGTGCGAAATAATCATCGAAGGCGCATTATGGCATTAGGCAGCGGCGGTCAGAAACGACAAAAAGGCCGCGCCGGTACCGGCGCGGCCTGCAGCAATCAACCTTGAACGGCTGACGGCTATTTCGATATCACCTTAGAAAGAATGCGTATAGTTCATATACCAGGAACGACCGAACGCCCGGTAGGTATCCGGATCGGTGGTCGCGTTAAATCCTTGGTTGATGAACGGCAGTTCTTCATCGGTAACATTGGTCAACCCGACGGTGATCTCACTACCGACGCCCGGCAGCGTATAGCGGCCTACCAGGTCGATGTAGATCACTTCATCCACTTCCCACTCGACCTGATCGGCGGTCAGCGTGCGCGTCCTGCCGGCAAAGTCGGTGAAGGTGAATGGCCCGGTCGGGGTGGTATCCAGACACGGCAGCGCGAAACCGAAGTTCGGTTCCTGACAGTAGTCAACCGAACCCAGGTATTCCACAGAAGCGGATGCGCTCCAGTTTCCGCGCGACCAATCGACATAGAAGTTATGCTTCCATTCGGGGAAGGTCGCCTGCGAACTGGCGCCACCGAAGGTGCCGCGGTGCTCGAAGCGTCCGGCCGCGTCGATACTTTGAATACCGTTGTCCTGAATGCGCTCATCCAGAAGCGTACTTAACAGGCGGTAGTTCCACAGACCGACATCGGTGTTGTGACTGTAGGAAGCGGAGAAGTCCCAGCCGCTGGCTGTTTCCTTGGCAACATTCTCGGTCAACGTAAAGACTGCATTAATGGATGCGGTACTGTCGTTGAAGCGGGTAATGTTGTTACAGGCTGACTGTATACCCAGGTTAAAGCAGCGTGCGAATACCGCATTGGCCGAAGGCGCCTGAATGGCATTCTCCAGGTCGATTTCCCAGTAGTCCAGCGTCAGGCTCAGGCCATCCGCAAAATCAGGCGACCAGGCTACACCCAGAGTTACGGTTTCACCTTCTTCCGGGTTCAGGTTCTCGTTACCGCCAACCCGTGCCCGCAATTGGTTATCGGACTGTATGGAACCGCCGACCGGTACGCCCTGCCGGGTACACTCGGCCTGCTGGGTCGCATTCAGGTTACCGTAGTTGTTGGTATTACACAGATCCACGGCATTCGGGAAGCTGTCCGCCTGACCGGCAAACAGTTCGGACATGTTCGGCTCACGGAATACTTCGTTGAACGTACCGCGAACCAGCACCGAGCGAACCGGCTGCCAGCGGAAACCGGCCTGGAAGTTTTCGGTGGAACCGAAGTTCGAGAAGTCGTCGAAACGGCCGCTCAGATTCAGTTCCAGCAGTTCCGCACCCGGCGCACCGCTTAACAGCGGAATAGCGGTTTCGATAAAGAACGAATCCACATCGTAGTTACCGACGGTGCCAAGGCCTTTGTTGCCGGTCACCACGCCGGCCGCCTTCGCGGAATCTGGATCGAAGCGGAAATCTTCTTTCCGGTGCTCGTAACCGAAAGCCACACCGACAGGGCCGGCCGGCAGGTCGAGAACATCGCCGACCAGGGTTGCGTTGAATACCTGCTGGGTATTGGTGTAGCGGTCGTTCAGCGGCACGGCGACGAAGGCCAGCATTTGCGGCGTGATCGCCAGAGAACCAAATGCATCCAGCGGTACGCAGCCAGCGATTACATTATCGTCGGGCGTGCCGGCCACGCCGTCCGCACCGACATCGCCGCAGACCGCGGAGCCGTCGGCCTGGAAGAATGACGGGCCGAGCGCCTGCTGCAGATTCGGACCGAAGAACTGGCCGATATCGGTATCGGCGCGGTCACGGCGCGAGAAGTTATAGCTGGCATCCCAGGTCCAGGTGCCGCCGAAATCGCCAGAGAGTCCGCCGATAACCTGCCACTGGTCAACGTTTTGGTTGAAGCTGCGGCCGCCGGTTTCCAGCATACGGCGACGCCACTCGGTCACGTCCTCGCCAAACGGGTTGTAGACGTTGTCCTTGGAAATCGCGATGTTGTTGGTCGCATCGAACTTCGGATCAAAGCGCGAGTCATACGGCAGCGGTGCCAGCAACTGCTCGGAACGCCGGTTCGAGAAGCGCGCTTCGGCATATGCATTCACATTGTCGAACAACTCGTAATCGCCCTGGAAGAAGAAGTTGCTCTGCCGCTGCGGCGTCTGCATGTAGTTGACCGGCGCAAAGTCATAAGTGGCCGGTCCGCAAGGTGCGCCCAGCGGGCCGAAATCGGAAGCGCTGGTTCCGGAATTACCCTGGCACAGGGTGATCGGGTTGCCACCGTTCTGGCTGGGCACCACAAAGCGGCCACCGGGCGTACGCGAACTCCCGAAGGACGCGATACCGATAATACCGTCTCCATCAAGGTCCTGGTTGATGCCGGTATAGCCGAACTGGGCGAATTCGTCGAAGTCATAGACACCGACGGCCAGACGGATATATTCCTCGTCAAAAGCGCCCTGGAACACTTCATCCACTTCGGTATATTCCAGGCCGACGACAAAGTTGCCGCGGTCGGAGTTGCCGCCGGTGATGAAGCTGGCGTTGACCGTACCGCCGCCTTCGTCGATGGATTCGCCGTACTGGGCTTCAAATTCCGCCCCTTCATAATCGCGGCGGGTAATAACATTGATTACGCCTGCTACCGCATCGGCGCCGTATATCGCAGAAGCACCATCTTTCAATACTTCTACCCGTTCGACCAATGCGATCGGAATGGCTGACAGGTCTGTGCCGCCGGACGCGAGCGCGCTGGCGACGCGGCGGCCGTTGATCAGAACCAGTGTTCTGTTGGCACCTAAACCACGAATATCCGCCAATACGGCAGGACCACCACTATTGTTCCGCTGGGAACCCAGGGATGAACCTGTCATCGACGGCAGGGCTTTGATCAGGTCACCAAGGTCTGCATGGCCGGAGCGTTTGATATCGCTGCGATCCAAAATAGTAACCGGATTAGCGCCTTCAATATCGACCCGCTTCAGACGGGTACCGGTAATTTCCACTTTGTCCAACTGGACGGAATCATCTTCGCCCTGCGCCAATACCGGGCCGGCAGTAAACGCCAGACCCGCGGTCGTACCGGCCAGCAAGGCCAAATGCACCGCCTGGGACAGAGTGTTACGGTTGGGCTGTTGCATTAGTTAATCTCCATTCGTTTTTGATGGATAGTGCGGGCGGCACCTTGTGCCAGACCCAGAAAAACCCCGGCCGCCGGCATTCAATAGACGATGACTCGGCAATCCGGAGAATTCTTAAGAAAATGTTAAATCCGGAACCGTTTTCGTAATTTGCAAAAAGTGCTTATAAATGTGACTAATCGTGCGATTTACGAGCGCAGTAGACGTCTCGTCGAGCTGAATAGGTGGGCTGACGCAAAACCGCCGCACCGAGGCCGAATGCCGCCTGCGCGGCATCGGGATTTCAGTGAAAATGGGCCGCTTTGCGATACTGACGGGGGCTGACCCCGTAACGCTGGCTGAACAGCCGTGAGAACGCGCAGCGGTTGCCGAAACCGCTGGCGTCTGCGACCTCGGTCACACTCAGTTTGCTGTCGGACAGCAACTCACAGGCCGAACGCAGTTTGCGAGCCAGCAGGTCCTGGTGCGGCGTAGTGCCGAAGCCGGCACGATACATACGCAGAAAGTGGGAGCGCGACAGATGCGCGACCTCGGCCAGATTTTCGATTTTGGGATCATCCATATAGCGGGCTTCGATATGATCCCGTGCCCGCAGCAGACGGCTGAAGATATCGCGCCGGCGCTTGGCGCTGTTAGCTGGAATCTGATCGGCACCGGCGATATATTGTTGCTGGGTGGCGAATACAGAATGCAACAATTCCTCACAGCGCTTTTGCAGGCCGCCATCATGGACCGGGACACGGCTGGACAGCAACGCGACATCCTGAGCCAGACGAAGCGTTTCAGGCCCCGCTCCGGCGGAGCACTCAAAAAACTGCAGCTCTTCGCCATCGACCAAAACCAGATTGCGGGCGGATTGAGGTGCAAAGGCGACAACCAAAGACAAAGCGTTTTCTTCGGATGTTATGCAACGTATTGGATGGCCGGGATTGGTAATGTAAAACGATTCGGGGTCAATGCTGGCATGGTATGCACCATTCTTAAGCTGCACGCGTCCGCGCAGCCCCAGCCGAAAGCAATGGCGATTGATGTATTCGGCCGGCTCTTTTCCATTGCAGATGGAAGCGCTATGCAAATAACTCAGGCCATGCCCTACAGAAGCACGGTCAAGTTCGCGGTACAGGGTGTCTATGGATAAGCGGTCCATTGCGATGGCTCCTCGTTTACCGTTCCACGAAGAGTTTCGGAATTCGGTGACAAAAAGTCCTGAATAAACAACTGAAGAATTAAGAGTTTTTTCTAAATTCAATTGAATATTGTGAAATTAATATGAATTTAGTACGTAAATATTCGTAGTTATACTCCTTTATTTTCATATAGTTATGAATCTTATTGTTATATGAAATTTTTCGTAGTAATATTTTCGTATTGATCTGTATCGGATCACAGGAAATGTCCGTAAAACTAAAAAAAACGATACAAATAGGCGCATTCAGATTCTATCCGAGCCGTAACCAACTGGCCTCGATCCACCGCACGGTTCATCTGACGCCAAAGACCAGTCAAGTCCTGATGCAATTGATTCGTCGCAGCGGACAAACCGTTAAGCGAGAACAATTGATCACCGCAGTCTGGAAGAACGACTTTGCGTCCGACGAACTGCTAACCCGGGCCATTACTGACCTGCGCAAGGCTTTCGGAGACCGCTACAAGCAGCCGGAGTACATCGAGACGATACCGAAGGTCGGCTATCGTCTGATTGCCGATATTGCGGTGGAACCGGCGGCTGAAGAGCCGGGTACCCCGCAAACAGACCCGCCGGAACAGCAGACAACCACCCGGCCGGCACGCAGAAATGCGCTCTATGCCATCGCGCTGCTGCTGGCGGCCGCTTTGATCGCCGCCTATTTTCTGCGCTCAAAGGCAAATCAGCCGAAGCCGGAAACGGTAGTTGTCAACGCGGCCAATTTTCCAGTCGATTACCAACTGGTTCCGCTGAACGCCGGTCACTGGTTCGCGGAGAGCCCGACCATATCGGCGGACGGCAGTTACCTGGCCTTCGTCGATACCACCGACGGCAAGCAGTCCATTCATGTCAGCCTGGCGGAAGGATCTTGGAGCGTACGCATCACACCCAACGACGGCGCTGACTATGCCCACGCGGCAATTTCCCCCGGTGGCGAGTTCCTGGTGGTCAGCCGAATCAGCAGCAATGACTGCGGCACATACACCATGCCGATCATCGGCAGCATGCTGTACGAACGATTCGGCACTTGCGACCCCGAATACCCGTATACTGACTGGTCGGCCGACGGCAACATGATCGCCTACACCCAGCCTGGACGAGACGACCAACCGGCGACCATCCTGGTCGCATCGGACCAGGGCGAAACCCTGCACCAACTGCCGAGCGGGCCGGCGCAGCTGCAAAGCGCCTACCGTCCGCGTTTCTCCCACGACAGCAGGCAACTGGCTTTTTTCCAGACCAGCCGCAGTGGCGAGCAGGCGATCGCGATCCATGACTTCCAGAGCGGCATGACGCGCCTGCTGATCACACTCAGGCACCGCGGACTATCGCTGGACTGGGCGCCGGATGACCAGCGCATTCTGGTTGCGGTACAAGACGATGACGGCGATTCGCACCTGATCATGATCGACCCGGAAACTGGCCAGCGTGTCCCGGTTGCCGATACGCAAGGCGTTGTCGACCTCAACGTCAGCAGTACCAGCGGTTCGGTAGCGCTGATCAGGCGGGTTCTGGAGCAAAGCATCTGGCGGGTGCCGGCTCACCCGGCCGAGGCCGGCCCGGAATTGCTGATCGACTCCAACCTGTCCGATCATTCGCCGGCGATCTCGCCGGACAGATCCACCCTGGCCTATGTTTCCAACCGCTCGGGCAGCGATCAACTATGGCTGCGCGACCTGGGCACGGCAGAAGACCGTCAGGCAACCAATTCCTCGATCTCCAAGCTGAGCAAGCCGCGCTGGTCGCCCGACGGTGCCTACATCCTGTTCTCGGCACACAACGCGGTATCCAGCGATCTCTATCTCTACTCGCTGGCATCCGGCGAAAGCCAATTGCTGGCCTTGTCTTCGGTCACGCAGTCCGCCGCCGGACATTGGCGCCAAGACAGCGAGCACATCGCATTCTTCTGTCAACTGGACGGCGGCGAAGCATGGAATTTGTGCGAAACCTCGATCGGAATCCCCGGCCGGATCAACATCATCCGGCAGAACCTGGAAGTACCGGCACAATACGCGTATACCTACGAGCCGGAACAACAGCAGGAATGGCTGTTCTTTACCGATAGCGACACCGGTTCCCTGCATCGCCTGGATTACCGCAGCGGCGAACTCGCCCAAGTGGATTTCGGTGACGCGGAACGGGCTCGTCCGATACAGGTTTTGGAGTCATTCGGCAATCAACTGCTGATCGGCCGGGAAAGCGGCAGCGGGCTGAATATCGACTTTCAGGTCGCAGCGGCAGCGCTGGCACCGAACGCACCGCAGACCGTCGCCAGCCTCAGTGTCAACGATACCCATTTCAGTACGGACGGCGAATATATTTACCTGACCCGCCAGTCGGTCGCTTCCCAGCGCCTGGACTTGATGATGCCGTCGGAAGCTTCTCCGGTAAACTAAGCCACCCGCAATTGATATAACCCGCGCCGGAAACCACCGCTTTTCGTTACCGCTGAAGACCGGCCCCCAAACTACGACGGGTACAAAAACTTTGGCTCAAAAAAACTGGGGCCGCAAAAGCGGCCCCAGCAGTCGGTTGTTGGTCTGGCCAACAGCGGTTCTGAATCCTAGAAGCTGTGCCTCACATTCAGGAACCAGGACCGGCCGAGCTGACGGAAGGTATCCGTATCCGTGGTCGCGTTGAATTCGCCATGGATAAACGGAGAATCTTCGTCGGTCACGTTGGTCAGGCCCGCAGTAATCTGCGTACCCCAACCCGGGACGGTGTACCGACCTACCAAGTCAACGTACAGAACGCTGTCCGTCTCATTGATCAGCAATGAGCTGGTATCCGCGTTCCGTTCTTGAATCAGCAGACTGCAGTCGTTGATGCCCAGCGGATCCGGGTAGCATTCTTCGATAGAGTCGATGTACTCGAAGCTCAAAGAAGCACCCCAGTTGCCGTTGCTCCAGTCAACGTCCAGGTTGTGTTTCCATTCCGGATACACGCCCCGGGTGAAGCCGTTACGGTCTTCGAAGCGGCCGGCAGCGTCCAGTGTACCGCCACCCAGATAGGCCCCGGACGGATCGAAAGTCGCGGCCAGTACCAGCGACTCACGTTCCTTCAGGTAGGTACCCAGCCAGCGATACTTGAACAGACCCACATCGGTGTTATGGCTGTACGACGCGGAGAAGTCGATGCCTTCCGCCCGTTCGTTACCGATGTTGACATTGGTCGCGACCACCTGGTCGATGTTACCGCCCGGCAGACGGGTGATGTTCTCACACAGATTGCCGCTGGCAATACACTCGGTCAGGATGGATTCTGCAGCAACCGAAGTGATCGGGTCGTCCAGATCAACTTCCCAGAAATCGACCGTCGCACTGAAGCCGTCGATGAATTCCGGCGACCACGCGATACCGAAGGTCGTGGTGTCACCCTGTTCCGGACTCAGATTCGGGTTACCGCCAACGCGGGAACGAATCTGCGTATCGGTCTGGGTATAACCGCCCTGCGGTACGCCCTGTGAAACACAGCGTGCCTGGCCTTCTGCAGACTGGCTGCCGAAGTTATTCGAGTTACACGGATCGGCTGCATCCGGGAAACTGTCCGCCTGGCCTGAGAACAGTTCGCCAACGGTGGGCTCACGGAAAACTTCATTGAAAGTACCGCGAACCAGCACGCTGCGAACCGGCTGCCAGCGGAAGCCGCCCTGGAAGGTTTCGTTGGAACCGATGGTGGAGTAATCGTCGAAACGACCGCTCAGGCTCAATTCCAGCAGCTCTGCACCCGGCAGATCGGCAAGTAACGGAACCGCAAACTCGAAGAAGAACGAATCCACATCGTAATCGCCAGCCGTACCGGCGCCGGTATTACCCGTGGTGGCATCGGCAACTTTGGCCGAATCCGGAACCAGGGTGAATTCCTCTGAACGGAACTCGTAACCGAAGGCCGCACCCAGCGGGCCGGCCGGCAGATCGGCGATATCGCCAGTAACGGTCGCGTTGAAGACCTGCAAGGTCGTTTCAAAGCGGTCGTTCAGCGGAATCGACAGGAAGTCCAGCATTTCCTGAGTAATGCTGCCCGGAGGACCGAACGCATTCAGCGAGACACAGCCACCGATCGGCGATGCGGGGGTACCGCAGACAATATTGCCGTCAGCGTCCTGGAATGATGGGCCCAAAGCCTGCGCCAATGCCGCACCGTTGAACTGACCGAAGTCGGTATCGGTACGGTTCTGCTTGCCGTAGACATAGCTCATATCCCAGCCCCAGGTGGCGCCGAAGGTGCCTTGCAGGCCGGCGACGACCTGGAAGGTATCGCGTTCCTGTTCGAACAGACGGCCGCCGGTTTCAAGCATACGGCGACGCCATTCGGTCACATCTTCGCCAAACGGGTTGTAGAAGTTGTCGCGGGAAATCGCAACGCCGTTGACCGGGTCAAACGACGGATCGAAGCGCGAGTCGTACGGCAGCGGTGCCAGCAACTGGGTGGAATTCCGGTTGGAGAAGTAGCCTTCGCCGTAGAAGTTCACATTGTCGAACAGCTCATAATTGCCCTGGAAGAAGAAATTCGAACGCTCATAAGGCGTTTGAATATAGTTCACCGGTGCAAAGTTGTAAGTGTCGTTCGGGCTGGCCAGAAAACTGCCGATAAACGGACGATAATCGCCCGGGCTGGTGCCTGGGGCGCCATCGGTCAGCGTGACACGGCCGAGGCTCGGTACCACGAAGTTACCGTTAGGTACACGAGACGAACCCACGGTTGCCGTACCCGGCAGACCGCTGTTCGGGCAGATTACACCGATAGAAGCCAGGCCCTGGTCGTTAGCGCAAGTCGGATCCAGCACAAACAACGCGTCTGTGTAAATCGGGCTGTCCAGGTCACCCTGGAACACTTCGTCGACTTCAACATAGTCCAGACCGACGACAAAGTTGCCACGCTCGGTATTGCCACCGGTGATAAAACTGGCGTCGAGTACACGGCCCGCTTCGCCGTCGGCTTCCAGGCTTTCGCCCAGTTGAACTTCGAACTCGGCGCCTTCGAAATCGCGCCGGGTGATGATGTTCACCACGCCGGATACCGCGTCGGCACCATAAACTGCCGATGCGCCGTCTTTCAGGATTTCAACCCGCTCAACGTTGGACAGCGGGAAGAAGCCGAAATCGGAGGTAACAGTACGGCGGCCATTGATCAGCACCAGGGTACGAAGCGTGCCCATGCCGCGGATATCGACCAGCGTCGCGCCGCTGCCGCCGTTGTTGGTTTGCGGGCTCAGCGGCGAACCGGTAATGGACGGCAGTTCTTGAATCAACTGGCCCAGATCAGTCAAACCGGTACGCTCGATATCTGAGCGGTCCAAGGTGGTTACCGGATTGGCACCTTCAACTTCTACGCGGCTGATGCGGGAACCGGTAACCTGCAGTTTACCCAGAACTGACGCATCTTCTTCCGAGCCGCTGTCTTGCGCAAAGACCGGACCCGCCGCAAGTGCCATACCGGCAGCAGCACTGACACCTAGCGCGTAGTGAACCGCCTGATATAGGGGATTACGGTTATATTTCATTGAGACTCTCCCAATATTTTCCATAAATGGTTGGTATTCGGCCGATACCGAAAATTTAATTCAGGCCTGTTGCGTCTACAGTCAGCAAACACCCGCAGAACAGGCGTTCAGACACAATTCCTGAACAGACGAAATGTTAGCACTATCTGCAACAAGATGAAAAGATTTTGTTAACTTTCCGTTAAAGATATTAATATCAAAGACTTATCTAACAAACAATGATGATATTGGTTAATATTTGCGCAAAAAATACGATTAGAGGAGTTTTCGTACGTTGTTTCTACGTACTTTTGGTCAATTTTGGTGCGGTGCCACCGGAAGGAAGGATAGTTTTGGATGGGGCTATAGCGCAAAGACGTCGTCGGGGTTGCTGCAGGTAAAGCAGGGCCTCGGAGCCGCAGGCGACCCGCCGGAGCAGTCGCCGTGAAGCACGGCTTCTTGCGCGTTGCGCAAACCGCCATGCCTCCCCTGGCTTGCTCTCCCGGTTGGGTGAGCGAGCAGTGCGAGCGAGACCAGAGGGGCGAGCGGCACCAGAGGGGTCGCGCGTTAGTTGCACGTTGTAGCCCGGCTGGACAGTCTGGCGGTTTTCCGAAGGAAAGAAGCCGGACTGGGAGGCCCCAGAATAAGAAACCTGGGGCGTTTGGCTGTGGCTTTCGCCCGAACGCGCTTAACGTCTTCGCCAGAAGGCTTCTTCGCTATCGTAAAACCCCAATTCAGGTGACTTGATGTAGGTGACTTGGCCGGCGGTTTAACGGCAAAGAAGCCGGTCGGCAGGCACCGTTAAGCGCGTCTGGTTTTGCCTGCGCTCGAAAGAAGCGGGCAAAAGACACCGCCGATTCCAGCCGGTTGGTTCGCGCAGCGAATCAGAGGCTGGAATCTGTGGATCTACGCCGTCTTGGGGTTGCGGTTTTCGCCCTTGGGCGAAAGAAGCGGGTACAAGACACCTTATGATCAGCGCCGAATAGCAATATCGCCGCTGAAGCTGTCGATTCGAACCAGACCGTCGCCATCGCCTGCAACAGTGTCCAGCGAGGTTTGCGGACCATGGCGGCGCTTTTCGACCGCACCGAAATCCGACCGGATGGTCCCGCTGAAGCTGGCCGCCTCGAAACGGGTGGAGATGTCCCCTTTCAACACCAATTCGACATCGCCGCTCATGCTCTCGAAAGACAAGCGCACGTCCCTGGATAATTCGGTATCCAGCACCAGGTCGCCGGATACGGTCTCGAACCGGCCCCATTTGGTACCCGATGCGACGACTTCCACATCTCCGGAGACGGTATCTACCCGGATTTCACCCATGACGCCGTCAATGATGACTTCACCGCTGACGGTCTCTATCTGGGTCTGACTCGATTTGCCGCGGTATTCGATATCACCGCTGACGCTTTGCAGGTCGGCGACGCGCGCACCGGCTTCGATATCCAGGTCGCCGCTGACCGACGCGGCGACCACGCGTTCCCCTTCCACACCGTCGACATAGATATCCGCACTGACTGTTTCGGCTTCGACGCTGGCTCCTCCGGGTACCTTGACCAGCAGCTTGGATTCACCGCGGTGGCGGTGCTTTTTCGGCATTTTGACCTCAATACGCAGACCGCTGCCCGTACGGCTCACCTGCAGACCTTTCGACTCTTCGCTGATGCGGCCGGAAATGGACACCTGGTCCTTGTTCCAGGCTTCGATTTCCAGTTCGCCGACCGGATTGATGATAGTGACGTAGCCATTGCTGTCCAGATCGTGCGTTTCATCAATACTGATATCGGCTAACACTGCCTGAACCGGTATCAGACTGACCGGAAGCAGGCCGAATACAGCCGCAATGGCTGATCTGCGTGCGCTGTTCATAATTCTCTCCAAGACTGGAATTCCAGTTGATTCATTTCCTTCAATAGCGACATCTGCCGTGCCTCTACCCGCACCAACCAGCGGGCCAGGTCGGCATTGCCCGGATCCTGCCGCAACGCGTCCCGCAACACCTTCGCAAGATCCTTCAACTCACTAAAACCGTCCTCAACCTCGATACTGGTTGTCGCCGGCATCCAATCAGGACCGGACAGCAGGCTGCTGCCGTAGACTTCCTTCAACGCGCCGTCCATTTCCTGAAACAGTGCGGCCAGATGATTCCCGCCGTTTCCGTACACCGTATCGTCAGCCAGCATTTCGTCCGCGTCACCGGGCGGCTGGCGCGAGCCGACCAGATAGCCTGCGAGCACCGCTACCAGCAGGCCGGCGGCAATCATCGCCGGCTGCCGCCGGGCTGTGCGTGCCGGCGGCACCTGCACCTGCGGCGCATTCAGACGAACCTCGATTCCGGGCCATAGATCACTTCCGGGTTCCCGCTCCCTCGGCAGTGTACCCAATGCATCGAGCAATCTCTGTTCGGTATCCTTGTTCACTACGTATCCTTGTATCCTTGTTCACTGGATTCTTGTTCACCGGGATCCTTAGATCACCGGGCCAAACTCTCCTGTAGCAGTTTCCGCGCCCGGTGCAACTGCGCCTTGGAACTGCCGACGGCCATGCCGGTTACCTCCGCGATATCCCGATGCCGGTAACCTTCCACATCGTGCAGTACCAGAACGGTTCGAGCCCGTTCGGGTAACTTTGCGATCGCCGCTTCCAGGTCCATGACCTGGCCGACATTGGTCGCGCCGACCGCCAGGGCCTGATCAGCATAGGTTGCATCCAGCGGCTGCTCTTTTTCGACTCTGCGCATTCGAATGCGCCGGTCGCTGAGCGCCACGTTCGCCGCTACCCGGTGCAGCCAGGTGCTGAACTGGCTTTCCAGCCGAAAGGTATGTAATTTCGTCCATGCCTTCACAAATGCATCCTGAGTCAGTTCCTCAGCCAACGCGTCTATTCCACCGCAGATACGCCAACATAGAGAATGTATGCGCCGTACGTGCATTCGATAGAGCGACGCGAACGCCGCAGTATCGCCCTGTTGAGCAAGACGAACGAGGTCATGTTCCGAAATGGCAGACGCTGCTTGTTTCAAAAATCCCGGCCTATTTCGAATTGCCCGTGTTTGTGGAATTAGATGGCATTTGGCGTCAAAGCGTTTAAAGCCGTTACCATAAGATACATTTCGATCGAAGACAGTTTACACAAGCCGTGTCGCTGCCGCCCTGCCGCGTATCGGTGCCCGCAGGTTTCAGGCCGAAAGATCAGGACCTGTGTTGTCTCCTTGCGCCGAAAGGCACTTCTACTGCTAACTGTCGCGTCGCTGCCAGCATTGATAGCTGCGATGCGCTTCGACCACGCTGTTAAAGTGAATATCCACGATGTCCTGTACCCGTTCGGCATAGCCGCCGGCCATAACCATCGCGACCGGCACCCGGTGCTGCCGGCAGGCATCGAATACTCGAATGTCGCGTTGGCGCAGGCCGGCCTTGCTCAACGCCAGGCGACCGAGCCGATCGCCATGATAAGGGTCGGCTCCGGCCAGATAGATCATCAGGTCCGGCCGGCAATCGGCAAACAAGCCGTCCAGGGCCTGCTGCAGCGCAGCCAGATAGGATGCATCATCGGTCCCATCCGGCAGCGCGATGTCGCGGTCGCTGCTCGCCTTGCGCGCCGGGTAGTTGCCCGCGCCGTGAATCGAACAGGTATAGAGGCTGGAATCGCTTTGGCACAGGCGGGCGGTACCGTCTCCCTGGTGCACGTCCAGATCGAGAAAGGCGATGCGTTCGGCGGCAAGATGAGTCTGAGCCCAGCGCGCCGCGACCACCGCGTCGTTGAACACGCAGTAGCCGCCGCCGTGATCAATATGAGCGTGATGCGTCCCGCCGGCCAGATTGACCGACACACCGTGTTCGAAGGCCGAGCGTACCGCACCGATGGTGCCGCCGACCGAGCGCCGCGAGCGTTCGACCATGCGCCGGGACCATGGAAAGCCGATACGGCTCTGCTCCTGCCGGTCCAGTTCCCCGCGGGTCACCCGGTAAAGGTAATCGGCGTCATGGACGCGCAGCAAATCTTCGTCGCCGGCCGCAGCCGGCACACATAATGTTATCGGTGGGTAAAACGACGCTTGTTCGATACGCTGCCGCAGCAGGGCGTATTTTTGCATCGGAAAACGGTGTCCGGCCGGCAGCGGCAATACGAAATGGTCGCAGTAATATGCCCTCATTGCGTATCGGTCGCGCGGTATCGCCCCGGGTCGCGGGACGGTCAGGCTAGTGCATCGGAAATGCGCCGGTGCTCCTGCTTTATGCCTTCCGGCAGACGCTCGCCATAGCTGCCCAGATATTCGCCGATTTGTTCGAGTTCCGCTTGCCAGCCGGCCCGGTCTACGCGCAGCAATTCCGCCAGCGTACCGGCATCGATATCCAGATTATCGACGTTCAGGCTGTCAGCGGTAGGCACGTTGCCGATAGGCGTGGCCACAGCATCGGCGCTACTCTTGCAACGGCCGATAATCCATTCCAGAACCCGCATATTGTCGCCGAAACCCGGCCACATGAAGCGGCCTTCCGAGTCTTTGCGGAACCAGTTCACATGGAAGATTTTCGGCAAGCGGTCGCTTTTCTCGGCGAAACTCAGCCAGTGTTGCCAGTAGTCGGCAAAGTTATAGCCGCAAAACGGCTTCATGGCCATCGGATCGCGCCGAACCACCCCGACCTGGCCAGTCGCGGCCGCAGTAGTTTCCGAGGCCATCGACGCGCCGACCAGCACGCCGCGCGCCCAGGACTCCGTTTCAAACACCAGCGGCACCAGGCTTTCTCGGCGGCCGCCGAAGATGATCGCGGAAATCGGTACACCCTGCGGCGCTTCCGCTTGTTCGGAGTAGGCCGGGCATTGTTTGATGGAAACGGTGAAACGGGAATTAGGATGCGCGGCGGCGCCATTGCCTTTCACATAGTCCCTGCCCTGCCAGTCCTTGGCCGGCTCGTCCCGACCCAGGCCTTCCCACCATGGCTGATTGTCGGCGGTGACCCCAACATTGGTGAAAATGGCATCGCGATCCAGCATGGCCAGCGCGTTGGGATTGGTTTTCTTGCTGGTTCCGGGGGCAACGCCGAAAAACCCGGCTTCCGGATTAATCGCCCACAAACGGCCGTCTTCGCCCAGGTTCATCCAGCAGATATCGTCGCCGACCGTCCATACTTTCCAGCCCTGGTAGATTTCCGGCGGAATCAGCATGGCCAAGTTGGTTTTGCCGCAGGCGGAAGGGAAAGCCGCGGCAACGTAGTGCGTTTCGCCTTGCGGGCTTTCCAGGCCCAGGATCAGCATGTGCTCGGCCAGCCAGCCTTCGGACCTGGCCTGGTGGCTGGCGATCCGCAGTGCATGGCACTTCTTGCCCAGCAGCGCGTTGCCGCCGTAGCCCGATCCGACGCTCTTGATACTCAGCTCTTCGGGAAAGTGCATGATATAGCGACGCTCCGGAGATAAATCGCCAATCGAATGCAGCCCTTTGACGAACTGTCCCTCGCGTTCGATTCGCGCCAGCGCCGGGCTGCCCATGCGCGTCATGATGCGCATGTTCGCGACCACATACGGACTGTCGGTGATTTCCACGCCGCAGCGCGCCAGCGGTGAGTCGATCGGACCCATGCAATAAGGAATGACATACATGGTGCGGCCGCGCATTGCGCCTTCGAACAGCGCATCGATCTTCGCGTGGGCCTCCTGTGGCGGCATCCAGTGGTTGTTCGGACCGGCATCGGCTTCGGCACTGGTACAGACAAAGGTAAGATGCTCTACCCGCGCCACATCCGACGGATCGGAACGATGCAGATAGCAGTTCGGGTGAGTCTCTGTGTTCAGTGCAATCAGATCACCGCTGCCCAGCATTTGCCGGACCAGTTCCTGGTTTTCCGCGTCGCTGCCGGTACACCAGTGAATCGTTTCCGGCTGGGTCAGGGATGCAACCTCTTCGACCCAGGCTTTCAGCGCCATATTGGTAGTCACGCAACTATCCTCTCTGTATTCGTCCGCTTGGTGCGTCGCCTCGCCGGCCCGATGCCCAGACCGGTCTCGAATTCCCGGCTGCAAATTCTAACTAAAGGTGGCGCAGATTAACGCCTGACAACGACAAATTCAATGCTCTCAGCCACTGTTTTACACGCTTTGTCTCAGTCCCGCCGGAATCGCCCCTCAACGGCGCTGCATCTAAAGGAGTCTCGCGCTCGCGTCTTTCGTAGCGCAGGTGGAGTCAGACGGCGGTTTCGCGATAGCGAAGAAGCCTTCTGACGGAACCGTTAAGCGCGTGCAGGTGGAGTCAGACGCCGGTTTCGCGATAGCGAAGAAGCCTTCTGACGGAACCGTTAAGCGCGTGCAGGTGGAGTCAGACGGCGG
>JANQPM010000063.1 GCA_028289465.1 Lysobacterales bacterium
TCGCCGGCACCGAAAAACAGCAAATCGCCGGACTCAGCGGCAGCGGCGTTCAGAATGCCGCGCAATGCATCGTCGGACAGGAACTTCGCAATCGGAGACTGCACGCCATCGCGGCCGGCCGCGGCATCGTTGATCTTCATCCAGGCCAGCCCCTTCGCGCCGTATTTCGCGACCAGCCCTGTATATTCGTCGATCTGCTTGCGGCTCAGTTCCGCACCGCCCGGTACTTTCAAGCCGGCGACCCGGCCTTTCGGATCATTGGCCGGGCCGAAAAACACCTTGAACTCCACGTCTTTCACCAGGTCGGCCAGGTCAACCAGTTCCAACCCGATGCGCAGGTCGGGCTTATCCGATCCGTATCGCTGCATGGCCTGGTAAAAACTCATGCGCGGGAAGGGTTCCGGCAGTTCGACTTCCAGCACCTCGGCAAAGACCCGGCGCATCAGGCCCTCGGCGAGGCTCTGAATGTCCGCTTCGTCGACAAACGACATTTCCAGGTCCAACTGGGTAAACTCCGGCTGGCGATCGGCCCGCAGGTCTTCGTCGCGGAAACAGCGCGCGATCTGATAATAGCGGTCCATACCCGCCATCATGAATAGTTGCTTGAAAATCTGCGGCGACTGCGGCAGCGCATAGAACTGGCCGGGATTGACCCGGCTGGGCACCAGGTAGTCGCGCGCACCTTCGGGCGTCGCCTTGGTCAGTATCGGTGTTTCGAACTCGGTAAAGCCTTCCCGGTGCAGGTATTCGCGGATGGATCGGTAGACATTTGAGCGCAGATGCATATTGTGCTGCATGCGCGGCCGGCGCAGATCCAGATAGCGGTATTTCAGGCGTGTGTCTTCGCCGTCCTCATCGCTCATCAGCAGCGGCAGCGGAGCCGATGCGTTCAGCAATTCCACCTGCTCGGCAACCACTTCCACTTTGCCGGTGGCCATCCGCGGGTTCCACTGGCTTTCCGGCCTCAGGCGTACCCTGCCCTGCACCCGCACACAATACTCGTTGCGCAACTGGCTGCCGGCCTCAAAAGCACTGCCGCCGGGCTCGAAAACGACCTGTATGATGCCGCTGCGGTCGCGCAGGCCGATAAAGATCAAGCCGCCCAAATCGCGCCGACGGTCCACCCAACCGCAGAGCTGCACGGCGTTACCGTCCAATTGCTCCGTCACCTCGCCACACAAATGACTGCGCATCAGCGTTTCCTGTGTCAAAAATGCCCAAACCGGTACCCGGTTTGGGCATGCTGTCTCATGCCGTTGACGGCCCGCACGGATCACCTTCGGAAAAACGGATATGCGCCGGCCGCTGAAAGAGACCGATTATAGCCGACAAACGCGTTAAACGGTGTTGGATGCCGGACTGCTTTTCGGTGTGCTGTCCGCTTTTTTGCTGCCGGATCCCTCTGCAGTGCCTTTGCCGGAGTCCTTACTACCGCCGGCGGATGTCTGACCTTCCGACTTGCCGCCCGAATCCGACGACCCGCCGTCAGCCTTCGCGCCGTCCTTTTCGGCCAGGTTCTTCTTGTTACCGCGCTTGAAATCGGTTTCATACCAACCGCCGCCCTTCAGGCGAAATGCTGCAGCCGAGACCAATTTCACTAATTCCGGCTGCTCGCATGCCGGACAGTCCCGCAACGGGTCGTCCGCCATTTTTTGCAGTTTCTCCATCTGGTGCCCGCAGGCAGCGCAGCGGTATTCGTATATCGGCATACCAAGGGCCTTTTGGTCAACTATCTCAAACTACCGGGCAGATCGCCGCCCGGCAGGCGGGAAATGGGGGTCGGATTCGTTTTTTAAAGGTTGGAAACGCGCCTGGAGCGCCAGCGGAATCGCTGCGAAGCCGGGATGCCGCCAGACACACGGACCGAATCGGCCGTGCACCGGTCAGCCGGTTCATTCGCTCGCAAACGCGGCGTTCCTTGTCTGTCACATGTACCGCGATTGCCATGAGCACCTACTAGACATTCAGGCGATGACAAGCATCGCGCCTGAAAGGCGCCCCCTACCGAAGTGCTGGCAGACTTGCTCGCGAACAGCAATACCGACCGCCAATTTGCTATTATTGCCGGTCTGTTTTGACTCAGCCCAGAGTACGGCATCGTGCAGTACGGCAACGTGCGAAATCGTTATGCGGAGGAAACCTGATGCGCAATACGGCAAATCGAATCACTGAAGTGTTTTTGCTCGGCCTGTTATCGGCCGGTCTGTTGAGCGGCTGCCAGCAGCCGGCCGACAATGCTGACAGCCCGCCTGCCGAAGTCGCAGCGAAGGCAGAAACACCGGTAGCCGAGGAAGCGGCGGAACCGACAGCGAATCAGCGTTTCGGCATCTATGCGCCGGTCGCACTGACAACCGACCTGTCGCACCTCAGCGGCGACCAGAAAGCGATGCTTCCGCTATTGATCGAAGCGGCGAAAATCATGGACGGGCTGTTCTGGCGACAAGCTTACGGAGAACCGTCCTCGCTGCTGCAATCAATCGCCGACCCGGCCGCGCGGCGCTTTGCACAGATTAACTATGGTCCGTGGGACCGGCTGGATGGCAACAAGCCGTTTATCGACCGCTTCGGACCGAAGCCGGCAGGCGCCCGGTTCTACCCGGCCGATATGAGCAAAGATGAATTCGAGGCCTGGGACCAGCCCGGAAAAGACGGGCTGTATTCGTTTGTCCGGCGCAACGAGGCCGGAGAACTGCACCTGCATCCGTACTCCATGGTGTTCAAGCCCGAGCTCGAGCAGACCGCCGCCCTTCTGCGCGAAGCGGCCGGACTGGCCGAAGATCCCGATTTCGCCAATTACCTGCGGTTGCGGGCCGATGCACTGGTCACCGATAACTACCAGCCGTCGGACATGGCCTGGATGGACATGAAGAACAACCCCATAGATGTGGTCATCGGTCCGATCGAGACCTATGAAGATCAACTCTACGGCTACCGCGCGGCGTTCGAAGCCTATGTGCTGGTCAAGGACATGGCCTGGAGCGAGCGCCTGCAGCGATTTGCCCAGTACATGCCGGAACTGCAGCGCGGTTTGCCGGTCGACGACCGCTATAAGCAGGAAGTACCCGGTTCGGATGCCGATCTGAACGCATACGATGTGATTTACTACGCGGGCGATTGCAACGCCGGCTCAAAAACCATCGCTATCAATCTTCCGAACGACGAACAAGTGCAGTTGGCCAAAGGCACGCGGCGGCTGCAACTGAAAAACGCGATGCGGTCCAAGTTCGATCAGATTCTGGTGCCGATCGCCGACGAGCTCATCGATCAGGAGCAGCGCCGGCATATCACCTTTAACGCTTTCTTTGCCAATACCATGTTCCACGAGGTGGCGCACGGGCTGGGTATCAAAAATACCCTGGACGGCAGCGGTACCGTGCGGCGGGCGCTGCGCGAACACGCATCGGCGCTGGAGGAAGGCAAGGCCGACATTCTTGGCCTGTACATGATCCAAAAGCTGCGTGACAAAGGCGAAATCAGCGAAGGTGAGTTGCTGGACAACTACGTAACCTTCATGGCGGGCATCTTCCGCTCGGTGCGTTTCGGCGCGACCTCCGCACACGGCAAGGCCAATATGATCCGCTTCAACTTCTTCCGCGAGATGGACGCGTTCAGCCGCAACCCGGAATCCGGCCGCTATCGTATCAATGTCACGAACTTTGAAACGGCGGTGGAAGCGCTGTCGCGCCAGTTGCTGATGATACAGGGCGACGGCGATTATCAGGGTGCGGCCGGACTGGTCGCCGAAAAAGGGGTGATCCGGCCTGAGCTGGCTGCGGACCTCAACCGGCTGGCAGACGCCAATATACCGGTGGATATCGTGTTCGAGCAGGGTACGGGCGTACTGGGTCTGTGATGTTGTCCGGGCTGCGGGGCAGCGCCGAACGCCGCGTTGCACGGCATCGTTCGCCAGCCGTTCACCAAGGCTGATCGGCATGGCAAAAGTACTGGTTTTTCAGCATGTTGCGGCTGAACCGCTGGGTATGCTGGATCCGATGATACGGCAGCGCGGCCACCGAATCCGCTACGTCAATTTCTCCCGCGATCCGAATGCCCAACCGACCGTGGACCGCTACCATGCGCTGATCGTACTGGGCGGGCCGATGGTGCCCGACGACACCGCTGGCCACCCCCATCTGGCGACCGAAATACGCTGCATCGAACGGGCGCTCGAGCGCGATATTCCGGTGCTCGGCATCTGCCTCGGCGCTCAGTTGCTGGCCCATACCCTGGGCGCAGCAGTCCGGCCCGGCAGCGAATGGGAAATCGGCTGGTACCCGGTCGGACCGGGGCGGGACGGCGGTGCCGATCGGCTGTTCGCGGCGCTGACCCAGCCGACGCCGATCTTTCAGTGGCACGGCTACACCTTTGACCTGCCGGCCGGCGCAAAGCATCTGGCCCGCTCGGCGGCATATCGGAATCAGGCCTTTCGCTACGCCGACTGTGCGTACGGCCTGCAGTTTCACCTGGAGCTGGATCGTCGTCTGATCAACCGCTGGCTGTCCCTGCCCGCCTATCTGGAAGAGTTGGAAAACAGCGGCGTTGTGTCGAGCGCGGAACAGATTCGGCAGGACACCGACCGCCACATCGCCAATTCGAACCGGCTCGGCCAGAACATCTTTGGCGGTTTTCTGGACTTGCTGGGTCAGCCGGCGGCCCGCGCGGTGCTGCCGTCCCGCTGACTGGGCACCTGCAGCCTAGTGCAGGTTCAGCTCGCCGTCTGCCGCATCGACATGGATCACATCGCCGGGCTTGAATTTGCCAGCCAGAATTTTTTCCGCCAGCGGGTTTTCCAGACGTTGCTGAATGGCCCGCTTTAACGGCCGGGCGCCATAGATCGGGTCGAAACCGGCTTCTCCCAGTAAATCCAGCGCATCGTCACTGATTTCCAGCACCAGTTGATGACCCGCCAGACGCTGCTGAAGACGGGCGATCTGAATGCCGGCGATCTGGCGAATCTGCTCCCGGTTCAGCGGATGGAATACGACCAGTTCGTCGACCCGGTTGATGAACTCGGGGCGGAAATGGCGATCCACCACGTCCATCACGGCCGATTTCATCGCATCGTAGCCCGACCCTTGCAAATCCTGAATGCGATCCGAACCGAGGTTGGATGTCATTACCACAACCGCGTTGCGGAAGTCCACGGTGCGGCCCTGACCATCGGTCAGCCGCCCGTCATCCAGCACCTGCAGCAGTATATTGAATACGTCGCTATGGGCTTTTTCCACTTCGTCCAGCAGGATGACCGAATACGGACGGCGGCGCACGGCCTCGGTCAGATAACCGCCTTCTTCGTAGCCGACATATCCGGGCGGCGCGCCGATCAGCCGCGCGACCGAATGTTTTTCCATAAATTCGGACATGTCCAGCCGTACCATGGCTTCCTCGCTGTCGAACATGAATTCCGCCAGCGCCTTGCAAAGCTCGGTCTTGCCGACCCCGGTCGGCCCGAGAAACAGGAATGAACCGATCGGCCGGTTCGGATCCGCCAGACCGGCACGGCTGCGCCGAATAGCGTCCGACACGGCAACAACCGCCTCGTCCTGCCCGATCACACGCCGGTGCAGGGACTCTTCCATGGCCAGCAGCTTGTCGCGCTCGCCCTGCAGCATCTTGGACACCGGCACACCGGTCCAGCGCGAGACGACTTCGGCGATCTCATTCTCCGTGACCTTGCTGCGCAGCAACTGGAATTCCGCCTGCTCCGCCTCGGCCGCCCTGGCCAACTGGTGTTCCAGTTCCGGAATCTTGCCGTATTGCAGTTCCGACATCCTGGCCAGATCCTGCGCCCGCCGCGCAGTATCCAGTTCGGCCCGTGCACGTTCCAGCGCCTCTTTGATATGGGTGGTGCCCTGAACGGCGGCCTTCTCGGCGGTCCAGATTTCGTTCAGGTCGGCAAATTCCTTCTCCAGTGCCTGAATCTGCCGTTCCAGTTCTGACAAACGCTTGCGGGATGCGTCGTCGCTCTCCTTTTTCAGTGCCTCGCGCTGTATCTTCTGCTGAATCAGCCGCCGCTCCAGCCGGTCCAGGGCTTCCGGCTTCGAATCGATTTCCATGCGGATACGGGATGCAGCCTCGTCCATTAAATCAATCGCCTTGTCCGGCAACTGGCGGTCGGTGATATAGCGCTGCGACAAGGTCGCTGCCGCGACCAGTGCCGGGTCGGTGATTTCCACGCCGTGGTGCACTTCGTAGCGATCCTGAAGGCCGCGGAGAATCGCGATCGTATCCTCGACCGAGGGTTCGTCGATCAATACTTTCTGAAAACGCCGCTCCAGCGCCGCGTCTTTCTCCACGTACTGGCGGTATTCGTCCAGGGTTGTCGCGCCGATACAGTGCAGTTCGCCGCGCGCCAGCGCCGGTTTCAGCATATTGCCGGCATCCATCGCGCCTTCTGCTTTGCCGGCACCGACCATGGTGTGCAACTCGTCGATAAACAAAATGATCTGACCTTCCTGCTTTTTCAGATCGTTCAGCACTGCTTTCAGGCGCTCTTCGAATTCGCCGCGAAATTTGGCGCCGGCGATCAGCGCGCCCATATCCAGGGATAGTACCCGCTTGCCGCGCACCCCTTCGGGGACCTCGTTGTTCACTATGCGCTGCGCCAGGCCTTCTACCACTGCGGTCTTGCCGACGCCGGCCTCACCGATCAGTACCGGGTTATTCTTGGTCCGCCGCTGCAATACCTGGATGCAGCGGCGGATTTCCTCATCGCGCCCGATGATCGGATCCAGCTTGGATTGCTCTGCGCGTTCGGTGAGATCGATGGTGTATTTTTCCAGCGCCTGGCGATTGTCCTCGGCATTCGGATCGGCCACCTGCTCGCCGCCACGAACCTCGTCGACCGTCTTTTCGATCGCCGCTTTGGACGCACCGGCGCGGGCCAGCAGGTCCGCCAGCACGCCTTTGAGTTCCAGTGCGGCCAGCACGAACAGTTCGCTGGCCACATAATGGTCGCCTCTTTTCTGCGCGATCTTGTCCATCACGTTCAGCAAGCGCACGGTCTCATTCGACAAATTGATCTCGCCGGCCGCACCCTGCACTTTCGGCAGACTGTCCAGGCGCTCATCCAGTGCGGAACGCAGTTGCGGCAGCCGGACGCCGGCCTTGGTCAGCAGATGGCGCACACTACCGCCGTCCTGATCCAACAGCGCGGTCATCACGTGTACCGGCTCGATCAACGCATGGTCGCGCCCGAGCGCGAGGCTCTGCGCATCGGCCAGAGCCAGTTGAAATTTGCTGGTGAATTTGTCCATTCGCATTGCGGTATCTTCCCGATTGCCTGCCAAATCGACACGCAACCCGGTATCCGGCTGCGGTCGACACTCAGTTAATTAGGGGCATTTCAGGAATGAATCAAGAAAATCCGGCATGCTGCGGAGAGCCGCGGCGGCATATCGCCGAAGTGCTGCGCTCAGGTATCGATCAGACGCCTCAGGGATTCGAAATAAATCACGAAAAGATGGTCCAGATCGGCCACCGATACGCATTCGTCCACCTGGTGAATGGTCCGGTTGACCGGGCCGATTTCCACGACTTCGGTACCCAGCGGCGCAATAAAGCGGCCATCGGAAGTGCCCCCCCCGGTATCCAGTTCCGGCTTTCGGTGCAACACGACGTCGACGGCATCGGTCACCGCTTCGGACAGGCGGCCCGGACGAGTAAAGAACGGCTCGCCGGAAACCTTCCAGTCCAAGTCAAAATGCTTGATCGCATGCTTCTGCATCAATTCCAGCAACTGCTGCTTGATTTTCGAACCGGAAGATTCCGGCGCATTGCGAATATTAAAGTTGACCGTCGCATGGCCGGGCGTGACATTGCTGGCGCCGGCGCCAGCCGCAAAATTGGAAACCTGCAGGCTGGTGGCCGGAAAATGCGCATCGCCGTCGTCCCATTGCAGCGCGGTCAGTTCGGCCAGAAACGGCGACAACAGGTGTACCGGGTTGACCACCCGGTCGCTGTAAGCGGTATGGCCCTGTACTCCGTGGACCGTCAGTTCCGCATTGATCGAACCCCGCCGGCCGATGCGGACATTGTCACCGAGGTCCTGCAAACTGGAAGGCTCGCCGACCAGGCAATAGTCCGGAACCAGGGCACGCCCTTCGAGCAGCTTGGCGACCACCCGCACACCATGGGTAGACGGCCCCTCTTCATCGCTGGTCAGCACCAGGCTGAGCGTACCGGGATGGTTGGGAAATTCCTCCACGTAGCGCTCCAGCGCAACCACCATAGCCGCGACCGCTCCTTTCATGTCGGCTGCACCCCGGCCATAAAGCAGGCCGTCCCGTTCAACCGGCGAAAACGGCGGCGATGACCAGTCTTCTTCGGGGCCGGACGGCACCACGTCGGTATGCCCAAGCAGCATGACATGAGGCCCGCCGTGGCCGTGCGTCATCAGTACATTGGTCACTTCGTCGGCGTAAATCCATTCGACATCGAAGCCTTTGGCCTGAAGCCGCTCTGCAATCACCGCCTGGCAGCCGGCATCGTCCGGAGTCACAGAGCGGCGGGAGATCAGATTCTTGGTCAGTTGCAATACGGCAGACATCTACTTTGCCTATAGTCCCTTACAGAAGGATCAAGCGAGCAGCCTGGCAAGCCGGTCAAGCTTGAACCCGATAGCCAGTACTCTACTCCTGAAAAATACCGGACGTCTCACCAAGGTCGGGTTTTGTAACAATAAATTACGTCTGTGCGCGTCGCCCTCATCGTTCCGCTGAGCATCGCTTAGCTGGCGCCAGGTCGTACTACGGCGGTTTAACAACTCGGTCAGCGTCGCCGTTTCCAGCCACCGGTCAAGTATCGCCGCGTCGAAGCCGTCCACCCGCAAATCGTGGAAGCGGAACGGGTATTCATGTTGCGTCAGCCACTTCAACGCCTTGCGGCAGGTATCACATTGTTTGATGCCATATACGGTCAGCATGGGAATACTCCGCGCCTAGTCGATACTGCGAAGCAGTTCATTGATGCCGGTGGCAGCGCGGGTTTTCTCGTCCACCTGCTTGACGATGACGGCGCAATACAGGCTGTGCGTCCCATCGGCGGACGGCAGCGACCCCGGCACGACAACCGAACCCCTGGGCACCCGGCCTCGAAAAATCTCCCCGCTCTGCCGGTCGTAGATTTTGGTGCTCTGGCCGATGAACACGCCCATGGAGATTACCGAGCCGCGCTCGACAATCACGCCTTCGACGATCTCCGACCGGGCGCCGATAAAGCAATTATCCTCAATGATGGTTGGCGCGGCCTGCAGCGGCTCCAATACGCCGCCGATACCGACCCCGCCCGACAGATGAACATGGTCGCCAATCTGCGCGCACGATCCGACTGTCGCCCAGGTGTCCACCATCGTCCCCCGGCCGACATAGGCGCCAATATTGACATAGCTCGGCATCAGTACCGCGTCGCGGCCGATAAACGCACCGCGCCTGACCGTCGCCGGCGGCACTACGCGTGCGCCGCTGTCCGCGATATCGCCGCCGCCGGCATCGGCCCAGCGCAGCGGAACCTTGTCGAAATAATGGGTATGAGCACCGGCGACGACCTGATTGGCGTTCAGTCTGAACGACAGCAGCACGGCTTTTTTCAGCCACTGATTCACCTGCCAGCCGTCGCCGGCCGGTTCCGCGACCCGCAAAATGCCCTGTTCCAAACCGTCCAGCGCGGTATCGACAGCGCTGACGATATCCGGGTCGGCCGAATCCGGAGTTAAACAGTCTCTGCGCTCAAAGGCGGCCTCGATAACGGCCTTAATAGTGGCCTCAATATCCTGGGTTTGCATGGCTAACTTACGATTCCTGATCTTATTTGCCGGCGGTGAGCGCCGGCGGTTGTTGGGTATTTTCTCCGCCCAGACTGTTGCGGATCATCTTGGCCAGCGATTCCATTTGCTCGACCGCCAAAGCCTGATCGTGCCGATTCGACAGCACGAAGGTATCTTCCACCCGGTCGCCGAAGGTCGCAATACGTGCGTCATGCACCCGTACGCCGGCCTCCAAAAACAACTGCGCCAACCGCCCCAACAGGCCCGGACGGTCGGTGCACTGCAGTTCCATGACCGTCAGTTGGTGGCCATCGGACCGGCCGAATACGACTTTCGGGCGGTCGAGAAAATGCTGCAACCTGGCCGGCACGCTGATGTCCATCGGCGGGTGCGCCTGACGCGCACTGACGCGCTGCCGAATGGCGGCGCAAAGCCGCTCCGCATCGTCTTCCCGCAGCGGCGCCGCATTGGCGTCCATGATCTGGAAAAAATCGAAGCTGTAGCCGTGGCTGGTGGTCAGAATCCGCGCGGTCAGAATATTCACCCGCATGCGGTCGATAGCCTGGGTAACTGCAGCAAACAGGCCATCGTAATCGACCGCCCAGACAAACAGCTCGGTCACGCCTTTTTCCGGCCGGCTGCGAATCTTAACGATCGCGCTTTCCGAGTCACCGGCATCCAGGATCAGTGCGCCGGCTATGACCAACTGGTCCGGTGTCAGGCGCAGGAATGCCTGCTCCGGCAGCAAATCCCAAAGTACTGCGATCGCTTTGCTGCTGTAGCCCGATGCCAGCAGTTCACTGAGCGCGGCAGCCCTTGTTTCCCGAATCACCAGTTGCCGTTCGAGCGGGTTTTCCAGACCGCGGCGCAGGCTGTGGCCGGTGGCAATATACAACTCCCAGAGCAAACTGTCTTTCCAGGAATTCCAAAGCTTCGGACTGGTTGCCGCAATATCCGCCATGGTCAGCAGATAGAGATAATCCAGATGACGTTGATCGCCGACCTGGCCGGCGAACTCGGCCACCGTATGCGGGTCGTTGATATCTTTGCGCTGCGCGGTATAAGACATCAGCAAATGATGGCGTACCAGCCAGGCCACCAGCCGGGCGTCGGCTGCATCCAACGACAACTGTTCGCAGAAGTTCGCCGCATCTTCCGCACCGAGTTCCGAATGGTCCCCGTCACGGCCTTTCGCAATATCGTGAAACAGTGCGGCGAGATAAAGCAGCTCCGGCTTGTCGATACGCTGGAAAACCTGCTGTCCGTGCGGAAACTGTTGCAAATATTTGCCATATGCAAAGCGGCGCAGATTGCGCACCACGAAGAGGATGTGCTGGTCGACAGTATAGAAATGAAACAGGTCGAACTGCATTCGCCCGACGACTTTTTCAAACGTCGGCAGATAGCGGTTCAGCACGCCATAGCGGTTCATGCGCTGCAACTGCGTATAAACTCCCTGCGGCTGCCGCAGCAGCGCCAGAAACACGGCACTGGCCTTGCTGCTCAGGCACAGCTTATCGTCCAGCAGATACAGGTATTGGCGCAGCAGGCGCAAGGTGGCCGCACTGACGCCCCGTAGATCGGGATTCTGCTGCAGTATCAAAAACAACTCCAGCAGCAGCAGCGGACGCTCGAGAAAAATGCTCTCACGGCGCGCTTCCAGATAGCCATGACGTACCTGAAAAAAGTCGTTCAGCGGTTCCGGCGCAGCATCGTTGTCCGACAAGGCCTCGTCAAGCAACTGCAACAGCCGCTCGTTGATGCGCTCCAGCCCGGTAATGGTCCGGTAGTAGGTCTGCATCAGCCGTTCCACTTTTTGATTGATCGTACCGTCTTCCGGGTCTTCGCCGATGAGCCGCTCGGCCAGTTGCCGTTGCAAATCGAACAGCAAGCGGTCTTCCGCCCGGCCGGCCAGCAAGTGCAGGCCATAGCGGATTTTCCACAGATACTGTCGGCCTTTGATCAAGTCATTGAACAACGGTGCCGTCAAAAACCCGTGTTCAACCAGACCGTGCAGCGTATCGACCCGGAAATGCCGCTTGGCAACCCAGCCGATGGTCTGAATATCGCGCAGCCCGCCCGGGCCTTCCTTGATATTCGGTTCCAGGTTATACGCCGTGTCATGGAAGCGCTGATGACGCGCCAGTTGTTCTCGGGATTTCGCCTCGAAAAAGCGGCCGGCCGGCCAGATTTGATCCGGGCCGGTCGATGCTTTCAATGCCTGATAGGCATCGACCGAGCCCGCCAGCAGGCGGGATTCCATCAGATTGGTGGTGAATTGCACGTCCTGTTCGGCATCGGTGATGCAGTCGGCGACACTGCGCGCGCTGTGGCCGGGGTTCAGCCCGGCATCCCATAACACGGTAATCAGCTCGGCAATCCGTTTTTCAGGCAGCGCATCGGAATCGCTTAGCAGCAGCAAATCGACATCGGAATGCGGATGCAGCTCGCCGCGGCCGAAACCGCCCAGCGCGACCAGCGCCACCGCCGCATCGTTCTGGCCGACAAGCCGGCGCCAGGCCGTCAACAGCAGCATCTCCACGGCCCAGGCGCGGGCCGCAACCAGGCTGTCCATCGGCGTGCCGGACCAGAAACG
>JANQPM010000071.1 GCA_028289465.1 Lysobacterales bacterium
TTGCGGTTTTCGTCCGCACGCGCTTAACGGCTCCGTCAGGAGGCTTCTTCGCTTAGCGAAACCGCCGTCTGACTTCACCTGCGCTACGAAAGAAGCGGGCGTAAGACAACTTAATAACGGTGGTATTTAATGAGAGCGATTATTCTGGCAGCAGGGCGTGGCAGCCGTCTGGCCGAGTGCAATAACCAGCGACCGAAATCACTCTTGAGCTTCGATCAGGAATCGCTGATGCAGCGGCATCTGCGTCAACTCAGAGCGCTCGGTATTCGGACCGTTCATCTGGTGGTCGGCTACCAGGCGCGCGAGCTCTATCGGCATGTCGGCAATATGGCGCACCGCGCAGCGGTGGTCTGGCACGAGAATCCACGCTTCGAAGAGGGCAGTGTGATCAGCCTGCTCTGTGCCCAGGAGGCGCTGCATTGCGGCGAACCGGTGCTGATTATGGACGCCGATGTGCTCTACCATCCGGCGATTCTGCAACGCCTGGCGGATTCGAAGCACGACAATGTGTTTCTGCTGGACCGGGATTTCACGCCGGGCGACGAGCCGGTGAAGATCTGCCTGAAAGACGGCCGCATCGTCGAGTTTCGCAAGCGGCTGGCGGATTCGCTGGACTACGATACCATTGGCGAATCGGTTGGTTTCTTCCGTCTGGCGCCGGACGCGGCGGCCTGGGTGGCCGGGCGCTGCCGGGCCTACGATCAGCAGGGGCGGGGTGACCAGCCGCACGAGGAGGTCCTGCGGGATTTCGCGCTGCAGGGGTCGTTTTCGGCGGTTTGCGAGGACATCACCGGCCTGCCGTGGATAGAAATCGATTTTCCGGAAGACGTTCAGCGTGCGAAAGCGGAAGTATTGCCCCATATCAAATAACGGTATCAAATAGCCGCTAACCAAATAATCAACTATCAGGTAATCGTCCAACAGATGAAAAGAACGCAACAACTTCGCCAACTGCTGTTATCCGGTCAGACCGAGTTCATTATGGAAGCGCACAACGGCCTGTCTGCACGCATCGTCGAAGAGGCCGGATTCAGCGGCATATGGGCATCGGGGCTGGCCTTGTCGGCCCAGTTCGCGGTACGCGACAACAACGAATTGAGCTGGACCCAGGTGGTCGACGTACTGGAATTCATGTCCGATGTGACTTCGATACCGATCCTGCTGGACGGCGATACCGGCTATGGTGATTTCAACAATATGCGGCGGCTGGTCAAAAAGCTGGAACAACGCCGTATCGGCGGCGTTTGCATCGAAGACAAGCTGTTTCCCAAAACCAACTCCTTTATTCAGGGAGAGCAGCAGCCGCTCGAAGACATCGAAACCTTCTGCGGCAAAATCAAGGCCGGCAAGGATTCCCAGTCCGATGACGACTTCAATATCGTCGCACGGGTCGAGGCGCTGATCGCCGGCTGGGGCCTGGATGAAGCGCTGAAGCGGGCCGAGGCCTACCGGCAGGCCGGGGCGGATGCCATTTTGATTCACTCCAAGCGCCTGCAGCCGGACGAGGTACTCGCATTTGCGACCGAATGGGCCGATCGGGCGCCGCTGGTCGTTGTGCCGACCAAGTATTATTCCACGCCGACCGATGTATTCCGCGAACACCGCATCAGTCTGGTGATCTGGGCCAATCATCTGGTGCGCGCAAGCATCGCCGCAATGCAGGCGGTCGCCGCGGACATCGCGGCCAGCGAATCGCTGGTGGAATCGGAAGGCCGGATCGCGCCGGTCAAGGAGATCTTCAGATTGCAGGGCGCCGATGAGTTGCTGGCGGCGGAAAAGCGTTATTCCGGCACCGGCCGCTCGCCGGCCTCGGCCGTCATTCTCGCCGCCAGCCGGGGCACCGGCCTGGATGAACTCACCGAAGACAAGCCGAAGGTCATGATATCGGTGGATGGCAAGCCGGTGTTGCGGCGCCTGGTCGATAAATTAAAGAGCCGCGATGTCAACGATATCACTGTTGTCGCCGGCTATAAGCATGAAGCCATTGACGTGCAGGGCATCAATCTGCTGATCAGTCCGCACTGGGAAAACGGCGGCGAATTGTCGTCGCTGGACGCGGCCCGCGATGCGCTGACCGACGATACTGTGATCCTGTACGGCGATTTGCTGTTCCGCTCCTATATTCTGACCAATTTGCTGGACTGGGACGCAGATCTGCTGGCGGTGGTGGATTCCACACCGGTCGAGACCATCGAAGGCAATGCCACAGACCTGGTCTGGTGTTCCGCGCCCGACAACCGTGCGATGTATCAGCAGACCGTTTCGCTGGAAGCGGTAAGCTCCAGTCCGGGAGCTGTGGGGCGCCCCCCCGAAGGGCGCTGGATCGGCTTGCTGAGGGTAAAGGGCGACGGTCGCCGGGTACTGCTCGACAGCCTCAACCGGCTGAAAGCACAGCCGGACTTCGCTGCGATGGGTATGCCGGAACTGTTGACGGAAATGGCGCGGAATGGTCATGCGCCGCAAGTACAGTACATCAGCGGCCACTGGCTGGACTTAAACAGCATCGACGATCTGCAGCGCGCGATACGGTTCGCCCACGGGCATCGAAACTAAGCCGGCCGGCCTCTCTCGCCCGCTTTTCGAAGTCGCTCAGCGATCTTTCGAAGCCGGCGGCGGCCTGCATCTCAGCGCCATACCCGGCGCCCGATTTTCGATAGCATGCCGGCCGCTGCCATTTGGGCGGGGTTCGGCTAAAATGGCAGTCTGGTTTATGGCCCGGTTTATTCCCCCGGTTTATGGCTTTGGATATTCACAGGCCTGGTATCCATAATTTCGGTATTCGATGATTCAAGCTCAGGATTTCGTTGAAAGCGCACGCGTGCGGGGGTTCGCCTTTTATGCCGGCGTGCCGTGCTCGTTTCTGAAACCGTTCATCAACTACGTGATCGACGATTCGGAGCTGACCTATGTATCGTCGGCCAACGAGGGCGATGCGGTAGCGACCGCAGCCGGAGCGGCGCTGGCCGGGCAGCGCTCGATTGCGATGATGCAGAATTCCGGTCTGGGTAATGCCGTCAGCCCGCTGACCTCGCTAAATTATGTCTTTCGCCTGCCGGTGCTGCTGATCGTCACCTGGCGCGGTATGCCCGGTCTGACCGATGAGCCGCAGCATGCGTTGATGGGTCAGATCACGCAGTCCATGCTGGAAACCATGCAGATTCCGTCTGAGATATTTCCGGAGAGTGCGGCGGATATCGAGCCGGCGTTGCGGCGCGCCACCGCGCATATGGATGCCACCGGCCGGCCTTATGCGCTGGTGATGAAAAAAGGTACGGTGGCAGCCCACGAACTGCGCTCGTCCGCCGCGCCGCCGCGGCCAAACCGCGAATTGCAGGAAACTGGTTTTGATGGTGTCAGACCGACGCGCAGCGCGGTACTGGCGGCGATGCAGTCGGCGGCCGCCTCGCGCAATACCGTTGTTATTGCCAGCACCGGTTACGCCGGGCGTGAACTGTTCGCGCTGGATGATCGGCCGAATCAATTGTATATGGTGGGTTCCATGGGCTGTGCATCCAGTCTGGGCCTTGGCTTTGCGATGGTGCGCCCGGACTGGCAGGTGCTGGTTGCCGACGGCGACGGTGCTGCGCTGATGCGAATGGGTAATCTAGCCACGGTCGGCGCGTATGGCGGGGATAACCTGCACCATGTGTTGCTGGACAACGAAGTGCACGATTCCACAGGCGGGCAGGGAACGGTATCACCAGGCGTGCAGTTTTCACGTGTTGCGACCGCTTGCGGATACGCGCACAGCTATGCCGGCACCGATACCGCGTTGATCGGGCAGGCAGTCGAGGCGGCAGGGCCGAATTTTATCCATCTGAAAACCGCGCCGGGCGCACCGGACAGCTTGCCGCGCCCGAACCTCAGTCCGGCACAAGTCAAAACCCGGCTGATGAATCACCTCGGTGTCGATGTGCCATGGCTGGCGGCGAAAGGAGATAGCAAGCATGCGTGAAATCCTGCTCAACCCCGGGCCGGTCAGCCTGTCCGACAAGGTTCGAAAAGCGGCGACCGCCAAAGACCTGTGCCATCGCGAGCCTGAGTATTTCCAGTTGCAGGACCGCATTCGGGAGCAACTGCTGGCGGTTTACGATCTCAGCCCTGAAGATTGGAGCGCGGTATTGCTCGGCGGCTCCGGCACGGCGGCGATGGAGGCCATGGTGGCGACGCTGGTGCCGCGTGACGGCCGGCTGCTGGTGCTGGAAAACGGCGTCTACGGCGAACGTCTGAGTAAAATCGCCGCCGTCCACGGCATCGAATATCAAGCGTTGAACTGGGGCTGGGACGAGCCCGTTGATTCAGCCGCAGTCGATCGGGCTTTGGCCGCGGGTCAGTTCAGCCATCTGGCTATGGTGCACCATGAAACCACCACCGGCCGGCTCAACGACATCCAGGAGATTATCGAGCTATGCAGCAAGCATAAAGTTCAGTTTCTATTGGATGGTGTGTCGAGCTTTGGTGCTGAACATATTGATTTTAATCATAAACATGTTTCAGCAGTGGCAGCAACAGCAAATAAATGCTTACATGGAATTCCGGGTTTATGTTTCGTGCTTTGTCGGCATTCGGCGCTGCATGAGGCCGCCGTTCCGGCACGAACATTGTACTTGGATCTGGCCCGCTGGAATGACGCACAGCAGCGTCAGGGCACACCGTTTACGCCGGCGACGAACAGCGCACTGGCGCTGGCCCAAGCATTGGAAGAACTGCACCGGCAGGGCGGCTGGGAGGTTCGCCGTTCGATTTACCGCCAAAGGCAGCAGCGGGTACGCGAGAAACTGGCCGAACTGGGTGTGGAGCCGCTGCTACCGCCGGCGGAGAGTTCCGCAGTGCTGCGCAGCTATTATCTGCCGACCGGCATGGACTATGACGGCCTGCACGATCGAATGAAGCTGCACGGTTTCGTCATCTATGCCGGCCAGGGCGGGCTGGCACAGAAAATGTTTCGTATTTCGACCATGGGCGAAATCAGCGACTACGATATGCGGCGCCTTGACGGTGCGCTTGAAGCCGCAATCGGTGGGCACTAGGGCATAAATGGCGGTAAAATAGATCGTTTGATGCGGCGAATTCCGAGGGCAGTAATGGCGCGCCATAGTATTCTGGTTGTTTTGATCGTCACGCTATTTTTTACCGGTGATGCGGAAGCCTATCTGGATCCGTCCACCGGCAGCATGATCATCTCCGCCATCATCGGAATATTCGCATCCATCGCGCTGGCGCTGAAGACCTACTGGTACAAGCTGAAGGCGCTGTTTACCGGCAAATCGGCCAAGGCGGCGGTCGAAGATGATCCGGCGTCTGACTGACCGGTTCGCAACACTGGTCACCGGCTGATGGGTTTATTCGGCAGTTGGGCGGCCTGGCGGCAGTTCAAGCGATTGTCCGATGACTGGCGCAATATCGTCTTCTACGCCGAAAGCGGCCAGGACTGGCACCACTTCCAGCCCATTATTCACGAACTGATCGGCCGCCTGCAGCGGCGCGTGGTGTACGTCAGTTCCGACCCCGGTGATGCCGGCCTGCAACTCAGGGATGATCGTTTTCATGCACTGTGCATTGAAGAAGGCTGGTTCAGGACGCTGTTCTTTCAGGTCTGCCGGGCTGACGTGTTTGTGCTGACCATGATGGACCTGCACAATCTCGATTTAAAGCGTTCCCTGCACCCGGTGCACTACATTTATCTGTTTCACGGTATGGGCAGCACCCATATGGTGGATTTTGAAAATTCCTACGATCACTACGACAGCATTTTCTGTGCCGGGCCGCACCAAATGCATGAGATTCGCCGGCGGGAGGCGCTGAAAGCGTTGCCGGCCAAGCAGTTGTTCGAGCACGGCTATCACCGGCTGGAAACGCTGCTGGAAGCGGCGCAGACCCGGAACCGCCACTATTCGCAGGGCGATACACCGACCATCCTGATCGCGCCGACCTGGGGCGACGATGCGATTTTCAATCGCGTTGGCGAGCCGCTGATCCGCACCCTGCTGGAGGCCGGGTTCAAAGTCATCATGCGCCCGCACTACCATACGATTCGATTGACGCCCGAATTGATATCGGGACTGGTCAATGCATTCAAAGATCATTCTGGGTTCGAATATGTCGACCGCATGGGCGAGTCGGAATCCCTGTTCCGCTCGCATCTGCTGGTCTGCGACTGGTCGGCAATGGCGGTCGAATACGCGCTGGGCCTGGAAAAACCGGTGCTGTTTATCGACTTGCCGCGGCGCATACGTAATCCGAATTGGCGTGAGCTGGATATCGAACCGATCGAATCGGCGATTCGGCCGCAGGTCGGCGCCATTCTGGACCTGGCAGATATTGATGCCGCACCGGCGCTGATTCGCCGGCTGCTGGAAAACCCGGACGCGTTTCGCGCGCAGATCAGGTCGCTGCGCGAAGAGCGGGTGTTCAACCTCGGACGCAGCGTACCGGTTGCGGCTGAAGAAATCGCCCGAATCGCGATTCAGCAAACAGGTTTCGGTTCGGCCGGCCGGACCCGTGAGGGCGGGACCGTTGGGTAAGGTCGCAACCCGGCGTCGGCTGTGGCGCTGGCTGGGTCATTTCATCCTGGTCAATGCGCTGCTGTTGCTGTTGATCGGGTTGCGCTATCTGTGGATTCACGGCCCGCCGGCCGGCGGTCTGGCGTGGGTCTACCTGGCTGCCGCCGCACTCGGTCACTACGCATTGCTGGCGGCGCTGCCGCTGTTTCTGATCGGTCTGCCGCTGATCGTTTTGTGGCCGCGCAAGCCGCTGCTGTTCGGTGCCGCAGCGGTGGTCGCGGCAGCACTGCTGGTCTGGCTCTACCTGGACAGTCTGGTGTTCGCCGAGAACCGCTTTCATATCACGGTGTTGACGGCACAGATACTCGGCGTTCAGACCTGGCTGTTTGCAGGAATCTACTTCCTGATCGCGCTGTTTATCGAGTCCTGGCTGGCCAATTGGCTGTGGGCACGCCTGGCCGGCGGCGATGCAAAAGGCAGGGCCAAATGGCTGGGCCTGGCCGCCGCTGTTGCGCTGGTGGGCGCGCAGCTCACCCATATCTGGGCCGACGCCAACTACTACACGCCGGTTACCGGACTGTCCCAGTACCTGCCCGGTTATCGCGGCAGCACCGCCAAATCGCTGCTGCACCGCTACGGCCTGGTCGATCTGGAACAATCGCGCGAGCGGCAACTGACCCGGCGCCTGGCCGGGAATTCGACCGCCGGCGTACTGCGCTATCCGCTGCAGCCACTGCGTTGTCAGCGGCCGGTACAGCGCCACAATTTACTGGTCATACTGGTCGATGCATTGCGCTGGGATATGCTGACACCGGAAGTTATGCCGAATACCTGGCGCTTCAGCGAGCGGCAGGCGACCCGTTTCGAGCGGCACTACAGCGGCGGCAATTCGTCCCGCATGGGCGCGTTCTCGTTCTTTTACGGCATATCGCCGAGCTACTTCAAGGCCGTGGAAGCGGTTCAGCAGCCGGCGGTGCTGGTCGACGAGTTGCAGCACGCCGGCTACGCTTTCGGAGTGTTTTCTTCCGGTCCGCTGTACCGCCCGGTCACGCTGGACCGCACGGCTTTTGCCAACATACCGGACCTGCGACTGGTGACCGAGCCGGAGTCGGCAGCACCGCATGTGCGCGATCGCCGCATCACCCGCGACTGGCTGGCCTGGCTGGACCGGCATGAACGCAATCGGCCGTTTTTCGGCTTTCTGTTTTATGACGCGCCGACTGCAGCCGACGCGCCCGTGAATTATCCGGTGAAATTCCCGGTTCGCGGCGACCGGGCCATCGACCGAAAATTCGCCGATTATCAGGCGTCGGTGCATTTCGTCGACAGCGAAATTCAGACCTTGCTCGAAGCCCTCGACCGGCAGAATCTGCTGCAGTCCACCGTGGTGCTGATCAGCGCCGATCACGGCGAGGAGTTCGATGAAAACGGGCTGGGTTACGATCAACACGGTTCGGCTTATTCCGAATACCAGCTGCGCGTGCCGATGGTGCTGCATTGGCCCGGGCGCGCCGCCGACACCGTTGCTCATCGAACCTCCCATAACGATGTGCCGCCGACCCTGCTGCAGAATCTGCTCGGCTGCGAAAACCCGCCCGAAGATTATGCGTCCGGCTGGAATCTGTTCAGCGGCCGCTCCTGGCAGTGGCTGGCCAGCGGCAGCTATTACAACTCGGCAATCGTGACGCCCGATCAGGTCATCGTCAGTTTTCCGAACGGCCTGCACGAGGTCAGAGACCGTGACTACCGGCTGCTCGAGTCCCCGCGCCTGGACGCTGATCTGCTGACCGCGGCGCTGCGCGAGAACACCCGGTTTTACCGCCAATGACTCGCGTACTTGGTATTTGCCTGCTAATGCTGAGCTTCAACGCGGCAGCGGCGCATACGGTGGAAACCGACCGGCTTCAACTGCGCTTTTCCGATACCGGCGATCTGCTCGATGCCCGGCTGTGTTTTCCGGCTTGCGCTGCGTCTGAATCGCCCCGTCAGGTACTGCGGGGTACCGATCCGTTGGTCGCCAGCGCCGCAGCGGCCGGCGGCTCGGGCTGGCAATATCGGCGGCTGGACCGGTCGGACGATATCCTGATCCGTTTCAGCCGCCGGCAAGCGTTTCGGCAGTATGAGATTGCACGCGAGGGCTATACCGTGCGCTATCACGATAACCTGGGCATGTCGCTCAGATTCAGCGCCGGGGACCGGTTCGGCGCCAGTACCGCACCGGGCTTCGGCCGCTGGCTGGATAAGGTGCGTTATCTGTATATCAGCGAGAACGACCTGGACATTTATAGCCTGGACGAAGCACAAAGCAAGCCGGTTGCGGTGCGTAGCGGCCAGTGGCTGGGTTTTCGCAACCGCTTCTGGACCGCGATGGTGCAGGCATCCGCGCCGGCCGATGTGCTGTTCGGTGATGGTCAGGATATTGCCGCGTTTGAATGGTCTCAAACGAGTACCGACAAGCCGTTGAAGATTTACTTCGGGCCGGTCGAACCGGGCACGCTGCGGCAGGCCGGACCGGAACTGGGCCGCATGATGTATGGCGCGTTGTGGTTCTGGCTGCGCGGCATTGCATCCGGACTCTACCGTCTGCTGAGCTGGATACAGCAGCTCATACCAAACTGGGGGCTGGCGATTATTCTACTGTCGATTTGTGTGAAAATCCTGATGTGGCCGTTGAATCGGATTGCCGACCGCTTCCAGCGCGAAGTCAACGACACGCAGGCCAGGCTGGAGCCCGGTATCGCAGCCATCAAGCGGGAATATAAAGGCGAGGAGCAGGCCAACCGCATATTAGCGCTGCACAAGGAGCACGGTGTTACTCCGTTGTACTCGTTGAAAAGTCTGTTCGGCGTTGCCGTGCTGATCCCGGTATTTATCGGCGCGTTCGATATGCTGGCCGAGAATATTCATCTAGCCGGCGAGCCGTTTTTATGGATTGGTGATCTGGCGCACCCGGATGCGGTGGCGGCACTGCCGTTTACGCTGCCGTTTTTCGGCGGGCAGCTCAATCTGCTGCCGTTTCTGATGGCCGGTTTTTCGATTGCAACCAGCTATATGCATTGGCCGCCAGCGATGAGCGAGGATATGAAAAAGCGCCAGTTTCGCAATTTGTTGCTGATGGCTATCGCGTTCTTCGTGCTGTTTTACACGTTTCCGGCCGGCATGGTGCTGTACTGGACGGTCAACAACCTGATATCGGTCATCAAAGACGTGTTTTTTCGCTGGCATAATAGGCCGGCTTCTGCGGCATAAGGATAGTAAAGATGCAGCGATCGATTTTGAGCGCGGCCCAAATCGAGCAATTCCAACGAGACGGTTATCTGCTGGTGCGTGAGATGTATTCGGCGGACGAAGCGGCTCAGATCGCCGAATGGACCGACGCGGTGACCGCCTATCCGGAGGTGCCGGGCAAGTACATGATGTACTACGAGGACAGCCTGTCCGGTCCGCACCGGCGTATTCTGAGCCGCATCGAAAATTTTGTCCCGTACCACCAGGGTTTCGGCGAACTGATCACGCAGGCTCGCATGTTCCAGGCGGTCTGCGAGCTGTTCGGCGAGCCGGCGGTGTTGTTCAAGGACAAAATCAACTTCAAGAAACCGGGTGGCGACGGATTTAAAGAACACCAGGACGTCCAGGCCGGCTGGGACGACTATGCCGCTTTGCATATCACTGCAATGGTCGCGATCGATGAGACCAGCGCGGAAAACGGCAGCCTGGAAATGATGCCCGGTATGCATAAACAGGGCCTGCTCGGAAAGATGTGGGCGCCGTTGACCGATGAGGATACGCAGAGCCGGCAGTACGAGGCGGTTCATTGCCGTCCCGGCGACGCGGTTTTCTTCGACTCCTACGCACCGCACCGCTCCGGTCCGAACCAGACCGACAAGCAGCGCCGGGTTTTGTATATTACCTATAACCGCCTGTCGGAAGGCGATCATCGTCAGGCATACTATGCCGACAAACGCAGAAACTATCCGCCGGATGTCGAGCGCGATCCCCATCGGGAATACCGCTTCAAAGTCTAGGCGATCAGCGTGTGGATTGATAAGGCTTAACTATGGAACAAATACTGGTGCCGGTATCGCCCGGCGAATTGCTGGATAAAATCACCATTCTCGAAATCAAGGCGGCACGCATCGACGACCCGGACAAGGTCGCCAATGTCCGGCTCGAACTGAATTTGCTGAATCAGACCTGGTCTCGTTCGGGGCGCGAGGACGACACCATACAAACGCTGAAGGCGGAACTAAAAACGATCAACGAGTCGCTGTGGGAAATCGAAGACGATATTCGCGACAAGGAACGCGCCAAGGAATTCGATCAGCGGTTTATCGAATTGGCGCGCAGCGTTTATTTCACCAATGACCGTCGTTCCGATGTGAAGAAAAAAATCAACCTGCATCTGGGTTCGGACATCGTCGAAGAAAAATCTTATCAGGACTACGCCTGAGCTCCAGATACTATTGTCGAGCCCGGCAACGCGGGCGGGGCGTTAGCGGCGAGGCGTGTAATTGACCGCCAGCATGTAGTTCTTTTCCTCGTCGCCGAACTCGATACCCAGGTCCAGTTTCACTTGCCTTCGGCTGCCGAATTCGGCGCCGAAACCGACGGTGAAGTGGGTATCGAAACCTTCCAGGATCGTCAGGCCGTCATGGTCTTCTTCGGTAAAGACACCGGCACGGACCGCGTAGCCGGGCCCGGATTCCCGGCCGACAAAAAAGCGTTTCTCAAAGCCCAGCCGGAAAGAGGTGGTATCGTCGATGGCTTCGGTCAGGCCGACTACCGGGGCTGCCAGGCCCAGGGTCCGGCTTCTGACCGGCGGCAGGTCCGAGTGGGCGAAACGTTCGGCATCCAGGCTGAACAGCAGCGAGCGGGTCGGGCGCCAGGCGACGCCGACGGCCAGGGTATCGGGCAGCGATATGGTGGTCCCGACAGCGGTGGATAGATCTTGCGCCGCACCGTTCCGGCTCAGCCGCTGAATCGACTGGCTGGCCAATTGAAAGTCGCCGCCCTGGCGATACGCCAGACCGGCCGAAAACCGGCCCCGCGGCCGGTATTGCAGGCCGAACTGCACGAGGTTGTCGCTGGCATCGTCATCGATACGGTTGGCCTGAAAAACATCGTCGAAATTACTCATCAGCACCGGGTTGCCGGAAAAACTGTTGATCTGCCAGGAGTCTACGGTGGCGACGCCCAGCTCCGCCCGAATCAGCGACAGCCCCGCCGACCAGTGCTCGGAAAAGCGGTACGCGGCACTCAGACCAATGCCGTCCAGCGATGCGGACAGCGCATTCCGATTGGTAAACAACTGATCGCCCGGCACATCGAAGACTTCTTCGACGTCTTCAGCGCTGTCAAAGGCGAGTCGGTGCTGATAGAAAGCGGATACCGTCCATTTTCCAAACGGCTTGCTGACCCCGACAAACGCAAGATCGCTAGTGCGATCCTTGTACGGCTTGTAAAGCTGCCCGGGACGCGGCCCGAGGCTTTCGGAGTCCAGCGCATCCTGATCGAGGTAGATAGCTTCCAGGTCGGAATACCTGAACTGAACGCTGAATGCCGTTGTGTCCGTTGCAGCAGCGCCGGCCGGGTTGGCGGTCAGCATGTCGACGCTGTCGGCCACCGCGCTGCAGGCGCCGCCGATACTCAGGCAGCGGACGCTGATCGGCAGCCGGGTCAGCGGAAAGGTCGCGATTTCACCGCCTGGCGGCTGGAACTGAGCATGGCTGAACGGTGCCCAGCTACAGACCAGTACGGCGATAAGAAGATGCTGTTTCATGATTGTTCTGACCCCCGCGATCACGTTGTAATCATTATTCTAGCGTTTTAATCATTGTTTTGACGATCAGCGCATTCTCTCAGACCGTTTGCCGAATTGGTAGCGTGCAGGGCGTGAGGCAGCCGGAACCCCGGGACCGCAGCATGGCTGATATCGGGCGGCACTACGCTTCCTGTCGGCTCAGACCAATACCGGTCTCGGCGGGCGCTGATTCGCCCCGGCGCGGAGACAGCCGGGGCTCTGGTCTGAGACCGTGGCCAGCCGGTCTATGCGCCGCTCGCTTTCAGCAAATCGAGGAACGCGCGCCTGGTTTTCGGACCGTAAGTCCGGAAATGCGGGTTCGGGTTCTGCCGGTAAGCCAGCCGGTCGGTCGAAATGAGGTCATTGGCCGCCCGCTGTATCACCTCGTTCATGCTGATCCCGTACGGCTTGATCGCGTTCAGGCCGAATACCTTGGCCCGCAGTTCGGGGGTGATTTCGGGATAGCCGTGCTGTTCGCGCAGCGACTCGGCGATCTGAAAACTGCGGAACGCAACGATCTGGTCATGCGGTGAGCCGTACCAGACCGAATCTGTGCCCCAGACCACGTTGTCCTCGCCCAGATACTTGAACAGCTTGCCGAGGGTATGTGCGGCACTGTCGGGATCACGGGTAGATAAAAAGCGCCAGGTGCTGCCGAGTTCGGCATAGACGTTGCTGTGTTTGCCGAGATCGTTCTCAATCACTGTCTTGATTAACGAATCTATACCTTCATTACGCTCCGGATCGTATGGTCCTTCAGCTTGTCCAGGTACATAGCCAGAATGATAAATCATGAAATTTACATCGGGAAAACGTTTCGCGACCACACCGATATCGTCACACAGGGAATGCCGGTAAGACCGGCGGCCGAACGGAATTCCCTTATGCACGCAGATGTTCTTCACGCCCAGCGCGCGGGCTTTCTCGATGAACGGAATCCCGCTGTCCTCATCGGACAGGAAAAAGCCTTTGCCGTCCGGGCCCCACTGGGTATAGCACTTCCAGGCTGATACGCCCCATTGGTTCGCCAGTTCATCCATCCGGTCGGTGTCACCGGGCTGATTCGGATTGACCCGGCCATGCAGCAGCAGGCGGTGATTGCCGTTCATTTTGTCGACGATCTCGCGCGTTGCGGCGGCCTCTTCGATGGTCAGCGGTTCGTTTTCCGGCGCCGACGGAATAAACGACAACACCATCATGTCGGTGTCGGAGTCCATGAACACATCTTTGATAAAGTCATCGGCACCGAGGCAGGCCATATAGTCGCGGCTGACCGGGGTGTGATCCGCAGTGCAGGCCGGCTTTAACGTGCGTGCGACATTCGGCGGCACGTAATGGCCCTGGATATCGAAAATAAATTCACGACCGCCGAGCAGTGCATCGGCAGTGTCCCGGTCCAGTGCCGCGTCGTCCGGCAGTTCAAAATAGCCCTGGCTCCGGCCGGCCCAGGCATTGGCTTTGTTCATCGCGAGCAGCGTCGTGGCTGCGCCGCAGGCGGAAACCAGAAACCGGCGCCGGTCCAGGCCGATGCGGCGGCGGTTCTCCTCGGCCTGCGTCAGCGCCGACCGGTAGAGCTTTCTTTCCTGGTCGTTTAGCGGGATGGGTTCGAATTCGCCGTTGGATGTTGCATCGACTTTTATCGGCAAACGCAGGCCGTCGGGATCATAGTCAGCACTCATACCGCACCTCCGGGTTTTCAGCACACATGTTAAGGAGTCTCGCGCCCGCTTCTTTCGTCCTGTGGACGAAAACCGCAACCGCAAGACAACGTAGAACAAAGGCGCAACCCCTCTGGTGCCGCTCGCGTTGCTCGCTCACCCAACCGGGGTCGGCGGGTCGCCTGTAGCTCCTTAGAAAAACCGATTGTAGACTGCCGCGGCCGGCGCCGGTCCCTAAGAAACGGTATGGCGAGATGAATTCGCGGCGTTTTCCTCAAAGCCGTCGGCGGCGAGCCGGTCGAGCTTGTCGATGACCTCGCCGACCTGAATCAGGTCCATCACGCCGGGCTGTTCGATACGGCTTCCCCAGCGCAGTTGTTCGGGTGGCTTGCCGCGGAAACGCCGGGCCGCGTCCGGAAACTTGTCAATGCACCAGTGCAGGCTGTTGTACGGTCCGGACCGCCTGGCCCAGGTACAGGCGTACAGGCCGATCACCGGCGTGCCGGCCGCGTTCGCGATGTGCGCAGGTCCGGAATCCGGTGAAATCACCACCTGGGCGCGGCTGAGCATTGCCAGGGACTGGGTCAGCGTATCCCGGCCGATTAAATTATTGACCGGCTGCGACATTCGCTGTTCGATCGCCCGGCCGACCTGCTGTTCCAGGCTGGAAGGTCCGCCGGACAATACGACCTGCATGCCAAGGCTTTCGATCGCATGATCCGCCACTTCGGCATAACGCCGGGGCGACCAGTTGCGCATCGGGTGGCTGGAACAGGGCGAGATCACCAGCAACGGGGTGCCGGGCTCGACATGCGCAGTGACAAACGCACGGTCCGCGTCGCCGACCGGCAATCGCCATTGCGGTTCTGTAGCATTCAACCCAAGCGCCCTCGCAAAGGATAGAAAACCCTGAACCTGGTGTTGCTGCACTGCGTCGGCGACCGGGTGATTGACAAACCAGTGATGCCGGTCGCGCGAGCGGGCGCGGTCCCAGCCGACCCGGATCGGCGCTTTCAGCGCGAGGCTGGCCAGGTTGGCGCGGGCTGCAACCTGCATATGCAGCAATATGTCAAAGTGGCGACCGGCTGCCGCGCGCCGCAGATCGCCGTACGCACGCCAGCCGCGGCCTTTGTCGAACACAATGAATTCGATACCGTCGATGCCGCCCAGCAGTTTGTGCTCCAGCTTTCCGATCACCCAGGTAATCCGGGTTTCGGGCCAGTGCTGCTGAATCGCACGTACGACCGGCACCGCATGGGTCGCGTCCCCCAATGCGGATATTCTCAGCAGACATAAAGACTCGGGTGCGGCAGTTATTTCCAGCATGCGTTCCTGTCCGGTTTGACCCAATCCGGTTTGACCTGGTATCGGCCGCACCGCAAAATAACGCCAAAACAGCGCCCGATGAAGCCGAAAACCACTACCAGTTCGTCCGTCAGCATTGTATACGATGCCGACCGCCTGCCGGCACCCGGCGCGTCGCTGTTCGATGCCGGCTACTGGCGCGAGCAGGGGCGGGTTTCTGCCGAGGCGCCGGGCCGGGCCGGCGCGCTGTTCATTGATACTTCATTTGGGTCGGTGGTTCTTAAGCATTATCTGCGCGGCGGGCAGATGGCAAAGCTGAGCCGCGACCGCTACCTGTTCACCGGCTACAGACGGTCGCGCCCGCACCGGGAATTCGAGCTGCTGAGCCGCCTGCTGGCGATGGCGCTGCCGGTGCCGGCGCCGGTGGCCGCGCTTTGCCGGCGCGGGGGTATCACCTACCGGGGTGCTTTGATCACGATGGCCGTCCCGGGGGCTGTGACATTGGCAGACCGGCTGGGCACGCCGGGCCATGACGCAATATGGCGGGCCTGCGGGCGCACCATCGCGCGTTTTCACCGCGCCGGTCTGGAACATGCGGATCTGAATCTGCGCAATATTCTTGTCTCAAGCGGTGAAAAGGTCTTTCTCATCGACTTCGATAAAAGTAGGCTTAGAGCATCGGCCGGCCGCTGGCAGCAAAACAATATCAGGCGCCTGAAGCGTTCTTACGATAAATTCTGTGCTATGGCGGCGAACGGCCCTGAATCACACTACTGGCAGGAACTGGAGCATGCATACCGCGATGAACTTGAAACTTAAACTTTATGCGCTGACGCTGGGCGTGCTATTGCTGCAACCGGTCGCGGCCGATGTCAAAGTCACTTTTCTCGGCAACGAGGGCGTACTGCTGGAAGCGGACTCCGGCAAAATCATGATCGACGGCTTCATTCAAGAGTCTTACGCCATCTACGACGGTCTGACCGAGTCGGCAGGCCGGCAACTGGCCGCGGCCAGCGGACCGTTCTCCAACATTACCATCGCGCTGGCCAGCCACCGGCATTTTGATCATTTCCAGCCGGACCCGGCCTGCCGCTTCATGCGCGCGAGCCCGTCCACGCTGATCGTCACCTCGCCCGAAGTGGTTGCACTGGCTAAAGACCGCTGTAGAGCGTTCGCGCCGTCACATCGAAACCTGCAACAGGTCATACCGGCACTGGGCGTGCCACATCAGGTGAAGCGCAACGGTCTGACGGTAGAGATTTTTCCACTGAGCCACGGCAGCGGTAAATATGCCGCGATCCAGAATTACGGACATCTGGTGACGCTGGGCGGTATGACGGTGATCCATATCGGCGACGCGGCGATGGACAGCAAGGACTTTATTCTTGCCAACCTGCAAAACCGGCAGATTGACATTGCGCTGATTCCGTACTGGTTTTTGGTACAAAGCAGCGGCCGCCTTTTGGTGGAGCAGTATCTGAATGCGACGCATAAGATCGCGGTCCATATTCCGCCGAAAGAACAAGAACAGGTACGCCAGATTCTGGCTAAGGAAATGCCGCAGGTGCTGATGTTCGACCAACGTATGGAAACGCGTACCTTTACCGCCGGCCAATAAGGAGTCTTACGCCCGCTTCTTTCGTAGCGCAGGTGAAGTCAGACGGCGGTTTCGCTAAGCGAAGAAGCCTTCTGACGGAACCGTTAAGCGCGTGTAGGCGGAGCCAGACGTGCTTAACGGCGCCTGCTGGCCGGCTTCTTTGCCGTTGGCAAAACCGCCGACCAAGTCACCTGCACTGCGGTTTCGCGATAGCGAAGAAGCCTTCTGGCGCAGCCGTTAAGCGCGTGTGGACGAAAACCGCAACCACATGCCCCCAAAGTTATCCATTTCGGAGTTATCCATTTCGGACTTCCCAGTCTGGCTTCATTCCTTCGGAAAACCGCCAGACTGTCCAGCCGGGGCTACAGCGTACAACCAACGCGCGACCCCTCTGGTGCCGCTCGCCCCTCTGGTCTTGCTCGTATTGCTCGCTCACCCAACCGGGAGAGCAAGCCAAGGGAAGTATGGCGGTTTGCGCAACGCGCAAGAAGCCGTGCTTTCACGGCGCCCGCTCCGGCGGGTCACCTGCGGTTCCAGGGCCGGGCGCGCTAGCGACATAGATGGTCCAAGCGCAGTTCGGTGGTATCGCGCAACTGCAGATGCCGGTATTTGCGGATTAGCGCATCCTCGTTTTCAATACCGTATAGCCGCGGGTTTTTCTCAAAATCGCCACAGAACGATTTCAGGCGCCGCTGCATATGCGGGTACAGCAGCCGGTCGTAGTGATTGATGTGCAAGCCTTCGTCCCAGTACGCGTTTATATGGTCGGCGAAATCGAACGGCCGCTGGATTCGGTAGCGGCCGTCCTGCCAGCGCAAAATCGCCTTTTTTTCGGCAACGATGCCATCCTCGAACAGACTGCGGTAGAAGCGATGACCCTCATAGTTGGCTACCAGGTCCGCGTTGGAATAGGAACCGGTGGTTTTCTGGCCGAAAATCGCACGTTCGGTAAACGCCGAGCGCTTTGCCGCATCGGCCTCGCTGCCCGATCGTAACCAGCGGAAATAGAACTTCTTGCCCTGCGACAGAAAATGGCCGATTTTATCGGAACCGATCAAATGGCCGTTGACCTTGATCGTCGCGCCGATGCCGAACAGCCGGGTCACCCGGGTTGCGGTAATCGGATGGCCGGAATAGATGCTGGCATAGCGCGGCGTTGCCAGTTTATCGACCTCGTCGGATTTCATCGCCCAGCGTTCCAATTTGTCCACCCAGTGGATACCGCCGATTTTGCGGTAGACCTTGCGGACAAAGCGCTTGTCGTTGCGAGGCCCGCGCCAGTCATCGGCGATGCTTTGCAGCGCCAGATTGACTTCGCGATTCAGAACGGCGGTTGAGTCCCGCACCGGTTCGAGCCGGTTACTGATCTGGTCGGTCTCATAGGCCGATACCGGGACGCACAGCGCCAGCAGACAGGCTGCGAACCGGACGGCCGCAGAAATCCGGCCGTTGCGCGAGTCCGGCCCGGGCATGAACACCGCTGTCAAAGAGAGTATTAGCCGGGCTAGAAGCGGTAGCCCAGGTTCAGCAGGGTATGGGTGCGGTCGCCGAAACCGACCTCAAAGCTGAGTTCGACATGGTCGCCCAGCATCGTATGCACGCCGACACCGTAATTCAGTTCGTCTTGTTCGGATAAGTCCACTGCAAACGGGACCATGCCGACAAATGGAATCTCAACCGCCCCGGAATGCTGTTCTTCGGTATCCAGATACAGGCCGCCGATCCAGTATTCCCAGCCATTGCGGCGCAAACCGATCCGTGGCTGTATGGTCAGCGATTCGACGTTGGACTCAAAGCCGCCGGAAATTTCGGTATCGGTGATCGTTGTCGTCACCGACGCAAACCAGTGTTCGCCGCCGCCGGCCAATACGAATCCACCGCCATAGACCTCGCCGTCGTAGTCGACCAGAAACTGACTGGTAGGCAACGGCAGCCCGGTACGGGCCAGATCAACCGTGGTTTCCGCGTCAATTTTTCCGATGATGCCGAACACATTCAGAAACGGCAGCAACCAGACATCGCCCTTGATATCCAGATGCTGCACTTTGTTATCGACGTCCAGCAGGCTGGTGTCATCCAGGTTGACGCCGGGAATCTGGAACTCCAGACGGTCGACGGCATATACCTGGTCCATGGTGAAAAAGTCCACGCTGACCCCCCAGGGTCTGGGCAGTTCGCGGTCGCCTGCCAGGTCTTTAAGCCAAGGCAGTTCGGCTTGTGCGGAGGTGCTGAGAAGTAGAGCAGAGATGACTAGAATTTTTCTCACTATAATGCCCCGTATTACTGAAAAATCTATAATTTTCAATTGTTTTCGGCGGGTTTCGCCATGCAATCTCACGTTATCATACTCCGAATTTACACAACGGGTAAATTCACCGGCGCGCCCGTACCGTGTAGCAGGCTTACAGCCAGCGCCTGACGCGTGCCTTGTAGTGCAAGTATTCCGCGCCGAAATAACGCTCCATCATGACCTCTTCGGGAATCACAAAAAGATCCCGGATCAGCCCGAAGAACAGCGGCAGCACCAGAAACGGCGTTGCGCTGCCGAGCAGGACCGCACTGCCGAGCAGGATGGCCAGCAGGCCGAGATACATCGGGTTGCGGCTGAACCGGTATGGCCCTGAGGTCACCAGGGTCGTGGAGGTCTCAAACGGCCTTACCGGTGTGCCGGCCCGGCTGAAGGTACCCGCACCCCACGCGGCCAGCCCGAATCCGACGACCAGAAACGGAATACCGGCGTACGCGCCGGGCTTGCTCCATAGCTGGCTGATCGGAAACAGCAGGTGCAGACCGATCTGCAGCAGCAGACAGATCGACAACCATACCGGCGGAAGGATGCGCTTCATCGACACGCGATGTTCACCCGCTGAATGGGCCGGCGGCTGCAGCGGCCATCGTGCGAAGCCAGTCGCAGCGCTTACTGGCTTGCGATCCAGTCACCGACACGCCGGCCTAATACGTCCATCGGCATGGAACCGCCGGTCAGAACCAGGCGGTGGAACGCGCGGATATCGAAGTCGTCGCCCAGCGCCTGTTCCGCGTCGTGCCGCAACTGGCTGATCACCCGCTGGCCGACTTTATACGCCAGCGCCTGCCCGGCGATCGCGATATAGCGCTCGACTTCGGCAACCACGTCGGATTCCGCCATGTCGGAATTTTCCATCATGAATGCGATGGCCTGTTCACGGGTCCAGCCTTTGGCATGCATGCCGGTGTCGACCACCAGCCGCATCGCACGCAGCATTTCGTCGCTCAAGCGGCCGAAATACTGGTACGGATCCTCGAACATGCCCATTTCCCTGCCGATGGATTCCGCGTACAGCGCCCAGCCTTCGGCAAACGCGGTAAAACCACCGAAGCGCCGGAACATCGGCATATTTTCGATTTCCTGCTGAATGGAGATTTGAAAATGGTGGCCGGGTGAGGCCTCGTGCAGCGACAGGGTTTCCATGCCGTATTTCGGCTGCGCGCGCAGATTATGCGTGTTCACATAAAAGATACCCGGTCGCGAACCGTCCGGTGCGGCCCGCTGATAAGACGCACCGGCCGATGACGCTGCACGGAACGCTTCGACCGCCCGGACTTCGTAGTCGGCCTTGGGCTCGATGTCGAACAGCTTCGGCAGGCGTTCGTTGACTTTGTGTTGCAAGTCGCGGTAGCCCTGCAGCAGTGCTTCTTCATCGGTAAAGTACAGATCGTCGTTGGCTTTCAGCCACGCGAAGAATTCCAGCAGCGGGCCGTCAAAGCCGACCTGCCGCGCAACATCTTCCATTTCGCTTCGAATGCGCGCGACTTCCGACAGGCCGAATGCATGAATCTCATCGGCAGTAAGATCGGTCGTGGTCTGCGTCTTAATACGGAAGTTGTACCAGTCGGCACCGCCGGGCATCGCCCACATGCCGACGTCGTCGCGGGCCGCCGGCAGGTACTCGTCGCGAATGAAGTCATGCAGCTTGCGATAGGCCGGCACCAGCCGGTTTTCGATCATATCGCGGTAGGCTTTCGACAGTGCTTCGCGATCCTGTTCGCCGATGTCTTCAGGCAGGTTGGCAATCGGCTGCCAGAAAATGCTGTCTGTCGGGCTGTCGACCATATGAGCCGATAGCTGCGGCAGCACTTTTTCCATCAGCACCCGCGGCTGGACCACGCCCTGCTGTATGCCGTCACGCATATTCTCGATAGCCTGATCGAAGACCACCGGCACACCTTCGGTGCGCTTCAGCCAGTTATGATAATCCTCGACGTTAGCAAAGGGCTGGGCGCTTTGCCCGGAGCCCAGCGTCGCGATGAAACTGGCCAGGTTGAAAAATTGGTGGATAGGGACCAGGTGGTCCGGAAACTGCTCGCCTTCCAGGCCTTGTTTCAACTGGTAGCGCAGAATGTCATAGCTGATACGGTCCTGGCCGGCAAGGCTGTCGCGGTCGATGGCCGTTAGCCTGTCCAGCCACTTCACCGCGTAGTCGTGGGTTTTATCGCGATATTCCTGATTCAGGCTGTTCACCCAGCGGGAGTTGTATTGGCGCATGCCGAGAAAGGTGCCGCTGATCGGGTTCAGTTCCAGACCCTCCATGAAATAGCCCTGAAAGAGCTGGTTCAGCACCACCGATGCATCGGGAGCCGCTTTCGAACCGCTTTCAGAGGCTGCGGGAGCGGTGCCGGCCGACATATCGCTGCCCGTGTGGAATGCGTCTTTCAGTGTCGGTATGCCGCTCGGCGTTTCAGGAGTCAGTTCCGGTTCGGTAGTGGTCGCGCAGGCGACCAGCGACAGCGAAATCGCCAGGGTCAGTAATTTGGTTTTCATCGTTTGGCCTCACACAAGCGGAATTCTGAGCAGGAGACTAGCACAAAGTATTTCCATAACGGATGGGCCAAAAGTCCTTTTAGCCGGTGTGGAATGCAATCTGCCTCGCACGCCTATATGCCGATTCCACCGCAGTATGACTTTTGGCAGATTACTATTGTGCACCGGTGGTATAAATTGATATCATATTGATATCACCTAGGAGATCGTACGATGATCAGAGAAATTGAACGCAAGGTGGGGTCGGGATACATCATGCTGCTGGTATTGCCGGTATTGCAGATTGCAACCGCATACGCATTAATCTGGGGTATCCGCCAGTCCAGTCCGGCCATCGTGATTTTGAGTTCGCTCGCAATCCTGGTGGTCCTGGTGCTATGGGCCGGGTTTTTTATGGTCCATCCGAACCAGGCCAAGGTATTGCAGTTGTTCGGCAAGTACACCGGGTCGGTCTACGAGACCGGGCTGCGCTGGGCCAATCCGTTTTATTCCAAGACCGCGGTTTCCGTTCGTGTGCGCAATTTCGAATCCAGCACGCTGAAAGTAAACGACAGCTCCGGCAATCCGATTGAAATCGCCGCAGTGGTGGTCTGGCGTGTGGTTGATACCGCCGAGGCGGTTTTTGAAGTAGACGACTACCAGTCCTTCGTCCATATTCAATCTGAAGCCGCGCTACGCAACCTGGCCAGTTCCTACCCGTATGAATCGCACAGCGATGAGCAGATAGCACTGCGCAGCAATCCGCAGGAAATCGCCGAACAGCTTAAGCGGGAGGTACAGGATCGTTTGGACAAGGCCGGCGTCGATGTGATCGAGGCGCGTATCAGCCACCTGGCCTACGCCCAGGAAATCGCATCGGCGATGCTGAAACGCCAGCAGGCCCAAGCCGTTGTAGCCGCCCGGCGGCAGATCGTCGACGGTGCGGTCGGCATGGTCCAGATGGCCCTGGAAGACCTGGAGAAGCACGGCGTTGTGGAACTCGACGAAGAACGCAAGGCCGCGATGGTCAGCAATCTTCTGGTGGTACTCTGCGGTGAGGAGAACGCCCGGCCGGTCGTCAACACCGGCAGCTTGTACAGCTAGGAGGACAATGGCGGCCCTCGGTCAATCGGGGGCCGTATTCTCATTATGGCAAAGAAAAAATCTTTTCCGCTGAGAATCAATACCGAAATCCTGGATGCGGTGCAGCACTGGGCGCACGATGAGCTGCGCAGCGTCAATGCGCAGATCGAATACGTGCTGCGTGAGGCATTGCGCAAATCCGGCCGTCTCAAAAAGAAAAAATAACCACCCCGTGTCGCCGGAAAAACCGCGCATATAGGAGCGCCTCCAGACGCGAAATCCAGAATTGGCAAATAACTTATCGTGCCCGAAGACGCTACTACCGGTAGGGTTTTCAACCAACCTTTGTCGTTTTTGACCAAATAAGATGTCTAGCGCCCGCTTCTTTGCCGTTGGCAAAACCGCCAGCCAAGCCACCTGCATCAAGTCGCCTGCATCAAGTCATCTGCACTGCGGTTTCGCGATAGCGAAGAAGCCTTCTGACAGAACCGTTAAGCGCGTGCAGGCGAAGCCAGTAAGCCTATGTGTAGGAGCGCCTTTAGGCGCGATCAGCGTTTATCGTTATCGGAAGCCTTCATCATGCGGCAGGTATTCGCGCCTAAAGGCGCTCTTACAGACATTGGGATTCTCAAAGGGAGGTTTGCGCAGCGCGCAAGAAGCCGTGCTTCACGGCGCCCGCTCCGGCGGGTCGCCTGCGGCTCCCAAATGCCGCTGTCGCCACCGGCGCCATAGCAGCAGCGCGAATATCGCGTTCAGCAGTATGCCGAGGTAGCCGACTTCGGGGCCGTAGATCTGTGGTTGCGGAATGCCAAGCGCGCCGCTGTGGGTACCGAAACCGAACAGGGTGTAGACCAGCCCGTTCCAGACCCCGTGGCTCAGACTGGCAACGATGATCGAATCGGAAATGGCGCGCAGCATGCCCCAGACCAGGCCCAGCAGCAGCACATTGACCAGATAGACCGGAATCTGTACCGGCGGCAGGTCGAAGCCGGTATCCAGGCTGACGGCCGATACATGCCATAAGGCAAACGCCAGGCTGCTGAGCCACAGCACGCCGGTGTCGCCAAATCCGGCCCGGTTCAGCGATGTCCACAGCCAGCCGCGGAAGAAACCTTCTTCGGTAATGATCGCGACCAGTACCGTGGTCAGGCCGATCAGCAGTAGATTCAGTACCGTTTTATTCCAATCGGTTTGCGACCAGTCCGTCGCTCCGGCGAACCAAGCAACGGCTGCGGCCGCTCCGACCACCGTCAGCGGATAGAGCAGGGCCCAGCTATACGTATCGGCATTGCCCCATCGAAAACCGATCTGCCGGCCGGAAAACCGCTCCCAGTACCAGAACAGCACCATCAGCGGAAACAATGGCAATGCGCTGAAGGCCGAGTAGCCGGTCGCATCCATCGTTGTAGTAATAGCAACGGCGGCCAGAAAGCCGATCGCGGGACGGATCATGGCGGTACTCCCTGATGAGTTTCAGGAAGTTATGCGAATTACATGCCAATCAAGCCCTGGCGGTCCATTCAATAGAACCTTTTCAGGCATTTTCGATTTGGCATTCCGGTTTGGCATTCCGGCTCGCCTGCGGGCCTAGTTCGGGAACCAGGCATAACCCAGTTTGATAAAGAGAGTACGTCCAGTGGTGGTGAAGCGGGCGATATCGTCGTTTTCGATCTGGTTGTCCGAATAGCCGACGAACAGTACCGTCTGCGGATTGACCTTGTACGAATACAGCAGTTGCGAGCCCAGGGAGCGGGACTTGGAATCCACGGTATCGACATGCTGATCCTGGTTGCGGTCCACGTCTTGGCTTTGCAGCACCAGGCGCAGAAAGCTGCGCACGTTGAACTGCCAAGTCAGGCGCAGATCATTCAGCTTGGCCTCGAAAATATTCGGTCCCTGCAGGCTGTCCAGCTTGACCGTGGTGTTGCGCCAGCGCATCAGCAGGTGCTTGTTGATGTTCCAGCGTACGTCAGACTCCCACCGGGTTTCTTCGCCGAGCTGGGTATTTGCGAAATCGATGCTGTCCCCGGTGGATGCGGAAAGCCCGAAGAACAGCCCGCCGCGAGGCTGGAATTCGCCATAGAAGCTCCAGCGTTCCTCATCGAACAGCACATCGTTAAACAGACGTTGCCGTTCCATCCGGCCCAATTCGATAAACGATTGCATGGGCCCCTCCAGGTTGACAGAACCTTCCAGTTCGCGTTCGATCACCCGGCCCAGATTGTCATGGGTGATGTCCCAGTCGCCGCTGATTCGAAAGCGGTTCCACCAGTCGTCTTCCGCGCCATGCCAGACACGCCCCAGACCGGCAACTTGCTGGTCGTAGTTCACCCGCCTCACGAAGCCCAGATCGGCACGGAAATCAGGGTCGAAATCACGGTGTGAGAGATACCAGAACCAGTTGCGTGAATCATGGTTGTATTGGACCTGCAGCGCAGAGCCGTCAAAGCTGCCGGCCGGCTGATCGAAGTCGTTGACGATGCTGTCCGGATATTGGGTATCCGACCGCAGATATTGAAAGCGTATGCTCTCGGTTCCCTTAAAGCGAAACCGGCCATCCACGCCGCCGACATAGTTATGGTAGCCGTCACCGCTGCGGCCGGTAAACATCGCCCCGACGGTGGACGAATCGCCGAAATCGCGGCGATAGCGACCGACCAGCGATTGACTGCTCTGATCCAGCGTGGTCGCATCCGAGCCGAACGCACCCGGGAACAGCAGGTTGGTGATTTCATCGTCGGCGGCAAAAACGCCAAAAGTGTGTTTGTCATGCTTGCCGGTCAGCTTCAGTCCGACTTTCGGATCGGCGATGGTACGGGTGAATACCGCGCGGATCGGGCTGTTGAAAAAATCCGCGCCCTCCAGAAAGAACGGCCGTTTTTCCGGGAAAAACAACGCGAATTGATTATTTACATCCAACTGCGCCACATCCGCTTCGACCTGGGAAAAATCCGGATTCAGCGCCAGGTTCAGGGTTAGGTCCGGCGTGATGCCCCAGCGGGCGGTCAGCCCCAGTTCCGTTTCGATATCGCCGCTGACCAGCGGCGTTACTCCGGGGTCATCCGTGCTGTCGGCACGGATGCCGGTCAGGGTCGGCACGATTTCCAGGTCGCGGACGGGCTCGATACCGCTGAATCCGCGGATTTTCTCCAACTGGCAAAGATAGCAGTTGACCCCCCGGTCCAGCGGATTGTTCGACAGCCGGTGGCGGTCGGTCCGCGGGTAGAAGCGTATGGTGTCGATTCCCCAGAGTTGATCCTGCTCGGAGCGGGAAAAGCGAAGCTGGCTTAAAGGTATCGCCATTTCCACCGTATATCCCTGGTCGGTGATTCGTCCGGCCGAACTCCAGATCGCATCCCAGGAATCGTCTTCTCTGCCGTTCACATCATCCTGGATCAGGTCCATCTGCGCGCCGAGCGGATTGGCGAAGAATTCAAAGGCTCGCCGCTCATCGTTGAACGTGTCCAACACGATGCCGACGAAATCGTCGTTATAGGCTGAGTCCCGGTCTCTGAGATAGGCCCGAATCGCGTCGGGTTCGGGGTCATGGGCACGAAACGCAACCAGTAGCTGGCTGCCGTTTTGCATCAGATAGGCGTCGGTCTTGACCGGCGGGCTGATGTTTTCGCCCGGGCGCGTTTCGTAGTCCAGCGCGATGTGCAGCGCCTGCTGCCACAGCACGTCGTCCAGATTACCGTCCACCTTGATGTCGCCGCTGACCTGAGGCAGGTCGGATACCCGTCGCTGATCGCGCGGTTCATTTTCATCTTGTGCAAACGCCGCCGGTGAGAGCAGCAGGATTATTGTGATTATTCGCAAATAGCGCACGGGTTGTGTCCGCCCCTGTGATAGTTTGTCGCTGGTGAACTGTTGCAGATTTTCTGATTTAGACGCAGGCTCGGTGTATTCGGTTTAGAAGCACCCCGCCATTCGGCGGCAAACGCTTATTATGCCATTGCCGCGGGCGGGCAGACCATGACCGCTGCCGCGATCATTGCGCCCGCTCCGGTGGGTCGCCTGCGGCTCTACCGACAGCCAGGGGTTTGCCATTCGGGCCGAGTGGCGCCTACTCGCAACTGGCGACTAATCGTGCTTTGACTTTAAAGGTAGCCGAACCCCCCAAAAGGCGCGGGGATTCTCGCACCCCGACCGAAACTTCGCGCTCCACGGTAATTGGCGGGCCGCCGGGTCCGGGACATTCAGTTTGCACATTGACAACGTTAGAGCCTTCGTCGTCGATCAGCCAGTCCACTTCGGTGGCGTTCACGGTGAGCTGAATGCGGGGCGCGCTACCACAGCGTCCGGCCGGAATTGCGACTGCTCTTGACGGGCCGGGCGGTGCCTGTGTGGTGCCGGGTCTCAAACGGTGCTCCGAAACCCTGATGGTGCCGGCACCGGTAATTCCCGGGTTGAAGACCCTGGCTTCGACCTGGTACTCCCAGTCGTCGCCGATATCACCGGTCAGACTTTCCGATACCAGTGAGAAAGTGATAACGCATGGCATGATGTTTCCCCCAGGCTAGTAGCTGGTAGCATCGGCATCGCGTTAAGCGGCCGATACCTTAAACATAGCAACTCAGGTCATGGTTTGCAGATGATGCAAAAAGTCCTCCGGTTCGGGGCGCAGACGGTAATTATCCGTCATGTCCGCGTAGCTGATATCGCCGGTGCGATCGACGATGATCACGGTCGGCATCACCGTTTCCGTCGCATAGCCAAGCACCTGCATACCGAGCGGAATGCCGGCATCCGCCGCGATGCCGAGATGGCGGGCGGCCCGGTTGTCCGGGTCGACCAGGAAACGCATCGGTATGTCGAATTTTTCGGCCAGTTTTTGCGACTCGCTGGCGGGTTGCGGGCTGATCAGCAGCACTTTCGCACCCGCCGTTTCCAGGGCCCGATATTGCTGTGCCAGCTCGCCGATCTGCGCCGAGCACAGCGGACACCAGTTGCCGCGGTAGAACAACAAAATATGCGGCTGCCCCCGCCAGTCGGAAGACGTGACAGGTGTTCCTTGCAGATCTTGGACGGTGAATTCAGGTAGCTGACTGCCAACGGCCAGTTGGCCGCTCTGTCGTTGCCCGAAACGCGAATACCAGCGCAGATAGGCCCACCAGCCGGCAAATGCAATACCGGCCCCCAGGTACGCGATACCGGCGGTTGCCCGGTAGCGGTAGGCGATGGCCATAGCGATCGCGACGCCCAGCCCGGAGATCACCGTAATACTCATCGGATGGGCCGCGGTTCTGACGGGCTTGGCCACGAAGAGCCAGATAAAAAAACCGGCCGGTGCACCGGCGGCCAGCAGCACGCCCATCCACATGCCCGGCCACATATCTGGGGGCGGAACCATTCGAATCACTTGCAGCAACGCATACGCGCTGAGCGCGAACAGATAGGCTACATAGAGCGAGATAAATGCCGGCTTAAGCCTACTCATCGGACGGCGCGGACCTGGCGGATGCCTGCGCATTCGGGTTGTTCAGCGTCTTCTTCCAATATTCCGTGGCTTTTTGCTGCGCCTGGTGGAGCAGGGTACCCGGTGGGTAGTTGCCCTCGTCGTCGGCTTCGCCGGCAACCTGCCCGGTCAGCACCTGCAGCGCTTCGCCAAGATGGTGCACTGCGTAAATATGAAACCGGCCGGCCTCGCAGGCCTCCACCACATCCTGCCGCAGCATCAGATCGCCGGCATTCGAGGCCGGAATGATCACACCCTGGTCGCCGCTGAGACCGATGCTCTTGCAGGTGTCGAAAAAGCCTTCGATTTTTTCGTTGACGCCGCCGATGGCCTGAATATGGCCATGCTGGTCAATGGCACCGGTCATCGAGAACGACTGCTTGATCGGCACACCGGTCAGCGCGCTGATCAGGCAGCACATTTCGGCACCCGAGGCCGAATCGCCGTCGATACCACCGTAACTTTGCTCAAATGCGATCGACGAGGAAAAAGCCAGCGGGTGGTCGGTTTTCAACAGGTGGCGCAGCAGGCCGCCAAGAATATGAAAACCCTTGGTATGGATCGAACCCGACATCGACGCGCGGCCTTCGATATTGATAATCCCGGCCTGGCCGGCACCGATGGTCGCAGTGATACGGGCCGGAAACCCGTAGCTGAGCGGCCCGGCATTGATCACCGCCAGGCCGTTGATCTGGCCGACGACTTCGCCGGTGGTGGCGACATGGATAGTGCCGTCGTTGATTAATTCCTGAAAGCGCTGTGACGGCAGGCTGGCACGGAACTTGGTACGCCGAACGGTTTCTTCCACATGATCGCGCGATACCAATTCCGCGCCGGACTTCTGCGCCAGGTAGGACGCTTCGCGGGCAATATCGGCAATGCGGCCGAAACGGGCAGTGATTTTGCCTTTGCGCGCAGCCACCCGGGCGCCGTGTTCGGCCAGCGCGGCAACGCTGCCGCGGTCGAAATGGTGCAGCTTTTCATCCCGTACCAATCGTGCGAGCACCCCGGCGTATTGCTCCACCCCGGTGATATCGCGCTCGATTTCGGTATCGAAATCGGCCAGCACCTTGAACAGGTCGGAGAAATCCTGATCCAGTTTATCAAGCTGGTAATACAGGGAGCTGTTGCCGATCAGTATCACCCGCAGCGAAATCTCGATCGGCTGCGGCTTTAGAGCCTGGCTGGAATACGGCCAACCGAGCTCGGGCGGGACAATTTCGACCACGCCGGTACGCAGGCTGCGCATCAGCAAACGCCACGCACCGGGTTCGGTCAGCACATCGCGCGCATCTAGGACCAGGTAACCGCCGTCCGCATGCACCAGCGCGCCGGCACGGATGCCCATGTAATTGCTGACCGGCTTGCCGTCTATCCACTCCGGTTCGATGCTGCCGAGCAGATTGCCGACGGTCGGCATGTTTTCCACCACCACCGGGCAACTGGACTGGTCGTCATGGCAGACCAGCACGTTCACGCCGTAAATCACTGACGGATCCGTCAGCTCCGGTCCGTCGCCCCGCAGACGGTTCTCAATCACATCGTTGATGACTTCCTGCAGGAAGTGATTTACCGCATCGTTGTTCAGGGTCTGCCGAATATCGGCGGTCAGGTTTTCCAGAATTCGCCGCGCGTTGTCTTCGTTAAACGACAACAGCTTTTTCATGCCCTGCTGGTAAACCTCGTTGGCTTTGCCGGATACTTCCTGCAGGCGTTTGCTGAAGCCTTCGTACTGCGACTCGAATTGCTTGAATTCCGCTTCGCTGATTTTTCCGGCCTGTGCCAGTTGCCGGTATTCCTCCGGCGGCATGGCCTGTCCGTCGACTACCGGAAAGATCGCCGTCTGCGTCACCGGACCGGTTTGCAACTGCACCAGTGTCATGCCGGCCGATTGCAGGTCGTTTTCCAGCGGCTTGGTAATTTCGTTCAGTTCGCGCTGGGTCTTCTCGGTGATCGCTTCGCGCCGCGCCTTGATCGGCCCGGCATTCAGGGCTTCGCCGAGGCGTTTTTCGATGAAATCCGCGACCTCTTTCATGCGCCGGCGCAAAATCCGCGCGCGGCCGGCCGGCAGCGTCAGCAGCCGAGGCTGGTCCGGCTGGCTGAAATTATGCACATAGGCCCGGTCCAGTTGCCGCCGGGCAACCGGGTTCAGTTCATCCAGCAGGTTGCGCAACATGCTCATTCTGCCGGTACCGGACACGCCGCGAACATAGATGTTCTGACCCGGCGCATCGCATTCCAGGCCGAAGCGCAGCGCTTCCATTGCAATCGGCTGGCCGACGATTCCGATGGCCGGGTCTACCGACGCGGTAGATGCGAAACTGAGCTTTTCTTCGTCGATACGCCAGCGTAGCCGGCCCGAATCCAGCGCGTTAACCGAAGCGGTAGGTTTCTCTGTCACAGCAAAGTCCTTTAGCAGTGCAAGCCGACAGGGGCTTATCCGGCCTGCATTTGATTAATAAAGTCGGTGGCCTCGCGAATCGCGTTTTCCATGTCCTGAATCAGGCGGCTCACGTCCGATTCGATGGCCGTCAACTGGGTGCCCAGCGATGCAATTGCCCGTGCGTTCAAGTTATGTTTCAGAAACAGCACCTGGTCCCGAAAGGTTACCAGCACCGGCTCAATGCGCGATTCAGCCCGGCGCATCGCCGACATCAGGCCACTATACTGGCTTCGAGTGTCTTCCAGTTGCGAGCGGCTTTGCTGCCGCAATGATGCATTGCTGATCTGCTCCAGTTCGTCCTGCCATTCGCGGAACAGCGCGCCGGCGACGGATTCCACTTCGTCGATACGGTCGTGGACCTGCTCGGCGCGGCTTTCACTGAGTTCGTATTCACGGTTCAGCCTCTTGTAAAGCGCTTCGAGGTCGCCGCCGTCAAACCCCACGGTTGCCGAGAATTGTTCCAGCGCCGATTGAAACTGCTGCTTGGCGTCCTCCTGGCTGTCTCGGGCGCGCTCGATGCGGCTGACCAGCAGGTCCCGCTTTGGAATGCCGACCGCTTCCAGCGTGTCGTAGTAAACACTGGCGCAGCCGGGCAGCAACGCGGCGACAAAAGCGATCACAGTAAACCGATGATTCATGGCGTGGATATTCTCTTTGCTCACAAAGCTCCGGATTATACCGATGCCCGGCGATATCGCGGGTTTCAAGTCGTTACTCTTCTTGGTCGGTGCCGGCGGCGTCGGCCTGCGATGCATTTCCCAGCCGGTCTTTTTGCGCGATGTCGTCGATGAAACGCAGAAAATGGCTGACGCAGTACTCGGGTTGTTCCACCATCGGGATATGACCCATGTGATCGACCAGCACCAGCCTTGAATTCGGCATCTGCCGCGCCAGTATCATGCCGCCGGACGGGTCCAGCACACGGTCGTTTTCGCCCCAGACGATCAGGCATGGCACGGCCAGACCGTCACTGATGGTCTCCAGGCTGTCGGAGCGGAAACGCAGATCGTCGAATACTTTTTCGGTATGGGTCCTCAAATGCATCGCGCGCCGGCGCAGCAGCGCTCTGACCGGATACGGCATAAACGGTTTGCGATAAAAGCACAAGTCTATCAGGCGCTCGAAATCCGCTTTATGGCGAATGGTCAGCGGATTGTGGTGGCCATCAAATACCGCCTGCATGGTCTCGCTCAGACGGGAACTGATAATGCCGCCGGGGGCGAGCAGCCACAGGCTTTTCACCTGCTCCGGAAACTGCCGGGCATAGCTGGCAGCAACGAAACCGCCCATGGAGTTGCCGGCCAGATGAAACGAGGACAAGCCCAGGGCGCGGGTAAACGCGCGCAGATAGCGTGCCTGGTGTTCGACCGCGAAACTGATATCTTCCGGGCAGTCGCTGTCGCCGAAACCGAGCAGGTCGGGAGCGATGATGTCGAAGCGGTCGGTCAGATGGTTTGCCACCCGGGTCCAGTTATCGGCGTCCGCACCGATACCGTGCAGCACAACCAGCGGTTGTCCGGTTCCGCCTCTGAGGTAATGCCAGCGATAGTCGCCGGCCTGCAAGTTATGCGATTCCAGACCGCTGCGTCGGCGTTCGATGGCGAGCATCAGCCGTGCGGTAGGTATCGGCACCAGGTACCAGGCCACCGCGGATAGCAATGCAATAATGGCAAGAGTTATCACCAGGCCCATACGGCCGTCCCCACAGATTATTCAAAAATGAGCCAAAGAGGTTCATTATTATGGGGCAATCGTATAACAAAAGCACCGCGGGAGGACGGCGAATGCGAGCGATTAGTCCATTTATTAGGTTTATCCTTACCCTGTTCATCGGCCTGTTTGCCGGCAGCCATGCGGTGGCTGAAGCGTGCGATCCGCCACAGGTTCTGCCGGATAATCTGTTTCCTGCAGTCAAGTTAGAAACCAGTCTGGGTGATATCGTCATCGAACTGGATCGCCGCAAAGCGCCGATTACCGTCAACAATTTTCTGCGCTATGTCACCTCGAACCGCTACGACGGTACGGTGTTCCACCGCGTCATCGCGGATTTCGTCGTGCAGGGCGGCGGTTATGACGCGGGTATGAACGCCCGGCCGACCTATCCGGCGATATTCAATGAGTCCGGCAACGGTCTGCAGAACCGGCAGTGGACAGTGGCCATGGCGCGGCATGATGATCCGCATTCGGCCACCTCGCAGTTCTTCTTCAACCTGGCCGACAACGAAAACCTCGATCCCAGCTCCAGGAATTGGGGCTATACCGTATTTGGTACGGTCATCGAGGGTATTGCGGTTATTGAGCAAATGGCTCAGTCGGCAACCGGATATAACGCTGACCTGGATGCGACCGACGTGCCGCAAACGCCGATCGTGCTGAGAAAGGCCGGCGTGCTTTAGCAGCCGTTAAACGGTTTCTTAACGCCGTGCTAACAGAGCACCGTTTAGCGTGCACGGCTGCAATAACCGGCGGGTCGCCTGCGGCTCCAAAGAACGTAAATTATGGGTCGATATATCTTCGGAATACTGGCAGTCATCATGGCGTTTTTGTCTATCGGTACGGCCGCCGCGAAGGATCACTGCGCGGCAACTTTGAAGGGCTTCGATACGCAGCTCAAGCATACCGGCTACGGCCGCTATGCCTACCAAAAAGAGACGCTGTCCGGCGAGTATCAGCGCCTGGAACGCTTTGACCCCAGCCTGCCGAAAGGGGAGCGCTGGCAACTGGTGACGGTCAACGGGCAAGCGCCGGGCGAAGAGCGCCTCGGCGAATATCGCGAACAGCAGGCCGATTGGCAGCAAGGCTATCGATTGGGAGATGTCCTCGATCAAAGCGTATTGCAGAACATCGAACTCAGCGAACAGCAGGCAGGCTGGCAGCGCTACCGTTTCACGCCGCAGGCATCGGCCGGCGATGATGAAGCGTTTCGCAAAATCGCCGAACAGCTCACCGGTGAACTGGTATTTCGGCAGTCCCCGTCATGCCGGATTGAATACCGGCTGTATAACGAAAAGCCGTTCAAGCCGATGACCGGGGTCAAGATCAAACAGTTTGAACTGAGCATCGTGCTGGAGCCGCTGGCTGCCGGTGAGTTGTTTTATCCCAAGTCCGTTCAGCAACGGATCAAAGGCAAGGCCTTTTTGGTCAAATCTGTCGATGAAACCTCGGAAGTCCGCTATAGCGGTCATGAAATGGTTTTGCCGTAACAAACACTGGCGTAAACTAGCTTTTTTCACCCGCAGCGGCTCCGATGTCTAATCCCCCGATACCCGGTCCTCTCACGTCCAATCCCCCAGGTCCAGTCCCCCCCGGATCCAACCCACTAACGGCGGAGCAAATCCGAAGTTTTCAAGCCAACGGCTATTTAATCGAACGGGGTCTGGCAACGGCAGCCGAAATAGCAGCTTTTCGCGAGATTGCCGAGCGTGATCTATCCGTGCAAAAGCGGCCGCTGGAATACGAGGCAGACGTCGACTATCCGGGTTCGCCACCCAGTCGGGACGCTGCCGGCGGGGACACGGTACGCCGTCTGCTGCAGGCTTACAGCCGTGGCGAGGTATTGGCCGACTGGGCGCAGGATCGCCGTATCACCGATCGTCTGAAGATATTATTTGGTAGTAAAAACATAAGGTTAGTGCAAAGTCATCATAACTGTATTATGACCAAGCATCCGCGCTTTTCCAGTGAAACGCATTGGCATCAGGATATTCGCTACTGGCGTTTCCAGCGGTCGGAACTGGTCAGTGTCTGGCTGGCGCTCGGTTATGAACAGCAGGCCAACGGCAGCATCCTGATACTGCCGGGCACGCACGCGATGCACTTCGATCGCCAACGTTTCGACGGTTCGCTGTTTTTCCGTGAAGACCTGGCCGAGAACCAGTCGCTGATCGAGCAGGCGGTGGTCGCGGAGCTAAAGCCCGGCGACACGCTGTTTTTCCATGCAGCACTGCTGCACGCGGCCGGCCGCAACTGCACGGATACCGCGAAACTGGCGCTGGTTTATACCTATCGGCCGGAAGACAATCCGCCGCTGCCGGACAGCAAGTCCACCCGGCTGCCGGAAGTGCCGCTGTAGGCGGTTGCAACGGTCTTTATGTCGGCCCGAAAACCGTTAATCGGCCTGATTCTGGCGATGGTCGCGATCGTGGTCAGCGCGAACGTACTGGTGCAGTACCCGGTCAATGACTGGCTGACCTGGGGCGCACTGACTTATCCGGTATCTTATCTGGTCACCGATCTCACCAACCGCCGCTTCGGCGAGGCCGCTGCACGCCGGGTGGTCTGGACCGGGTTCGGATTTGCAGTGCTGATGTCGGCCTGGCTGGCCACGCCGCGGATCGCTGCGGCATCCGGAACGGCTTTCCTGATCTCCCAACTGATGGACGTGCGGATTTTTTCCTTGCTTCGAAAACGTCGCTGGTGGACGCCGCCGCTGATCTCCAGCGTGCTGGGTTCGGCGATAGACACCGGTTTGTTTTTTGCACTGGCCTTTGCCGGCACCGCGATGCCCTGGATCACGCTGGCTGCCGGCGACTACGGAGTGAAGATTGCTGTTGCGCTGTTGCTGCTGGGACCTTACGGCGTGCTGGCCCGGCGCTACCGGGATGCGGCGGCGCACTAGTGGACTGGAACGCCATCGGTCTGGGTGAAATCTTTTCGGTAGCCTGCGCGGTCTGCTGGGCGCTGGCGGTGATTCTGTTCCGTAAATCCGGCGAAACCCTGCCGGCTTTCGAGCTTAATTTGTTCAAGAACCTGCTCGGTTTCGGTCTGATGATTCCGACCGCACTGCTGATGGACGGTGCGATGGTGCCGGCTTATTCGCTGCAGGAATGGCTGATCGTACTGACCAGCGGCTACATCGGCATTGCGGTGGCCGATACCTGGTATCTGCGGGCGCTGAACCTGATGGGTGCCGGTCGGACCGGCATTACCGCCAGCCTGTTCAGCCCGTTTGTGATTACCTTGTCGTTTGTGTTTCTCGGCGAACGGCTGGGGTGGTGGCAATTGGCGGGTTTTGCGCTGGTGATGGTCGGCATTCTGCTGGTGACCTGGCGCCAGCATCTGGCCGATGTATCGCCGGCCGCGGTGAAAAAAGGCGTCGCCTATGGCGCATCGGCGGTTTTTCTGATGGCGGCCGGCGTGGTGATGGTCAAGGGCGTGCTTGAGCGCCACCCGTTTTACTGGACGGTGGAATGGCGTCTGGTCGGCGGCGTTGTCGGCATGCTGATTTTTGCGGGCTTGAGCGGGTCCTGGTGCAGTATCGCGGACAACTTTCGAAAGCCGCAGCCCTGGGGCACGATTATTCTGGCCAGCGTGCTCGCGGCTTACGTTTCCATGTTGTTCTGGCTGGCCGGCTATAAGCTGACCTCGGCATCGATTGCGTCGATGCTGAACGAAACCGCATCGGCCTTTATCGTATTGTTCGCGTGGCTGATACTGAAAGAACCGATCACGCAACGCAAGGTACTCGGTCTGATGTGCACACTGACCGGCGTACTTCTGGTTATCAGCAAAGCCGCAGGCGACCCGCCGACCCCGGTTGGGTGAGCGAGTAACGCGAGCGGCACCAGAGGGGTCGTGCGTTAGTTGCATGTCGTCTTGCGGTTGCGGTT
>JANQPM010000072.1 GCA_028289465.1 Lysobacterales bacterium
CAGCGTGCAACTAACGCGCGACCCCTCTGGTGCCGCTCGCCCCTCTGGTCTCGCTCGCATTGCTCGCTCACCCCACCGGGAGAGCAAGCCAGGGGAAGCCTGGCGGTTTGCGCAACGCGCAAGAAGCCGTGCTTCACGGCGCCCGCTCCGGCGGGTCGCCTGTGGCTCCGTGGTGAGCCGCGCGGCCGACATGCGGCCCGGACACGACCAAATGCCTTGCGCGCCTGCCGGCTAGCCGGTCTAATGACGGGGTGAAACCCACCGATTCACAAAAAGCCGCGATTCTGAAGGCGGTTGCCGAAGACAACCTGGAAGAAGGCCCGAAACGGCGCCGGTCGGCACACCGTGCACCGCGCATTATTCGGCAGAACCCGGCTGCAACGCTGATCGCCGCCGCGGCCATCACCGCCAGCCTGATCTTTTTCGGCTCCAGAATACTGCAGCGGTCCGATATCGCCGTGCCGGGCATCGACCAGATTGCCGCCGCAGCCGTGATTCAGGGTGCGGGTTTCGACGTGCCGGCGAGCCGGCCCAGCATCGACTACGACGCCCTTTTCGGCAACGGCGCGATCGACATCGCCAGCCTGTTCGGTCTAGAGGTAAAAACCATCGTCATCGACCCCGGGCACGGCGGCCTCGATCCGGGTTCCACCGGGCCGACCGGGTTGACGGAAAAAGCCGTGACCATGGGCGTCGCACAAGCCCTGGAGCGGCGCCTGCAGCGCTACGAACGGCTGCAGGTCGCGCTGACGCGTTACGAAGACCGCAAGGTTTATCTGAAGCAGCGGGTGGACCGCGCCAATCAGCTCAAAGCCGATCTGTTTATCTCGCTGCATGTCAACTATCTGCCGCAGGAGCCGGTTAATCTGGTCGAAACTTATTACTTCGGGCCGCAGTCGGACGACCAGGCCAAACGCCTGGCAGAACGGGAAAATCAGGATTCCGACTATCCGTTGTCCGAATTCCGGCCGCTGATTAACCGCATCACCGACAACTTCAAGCAGCAGGAGTCGTTCAAGCTGGCCCACTCGATTCAGAACGCACTTTACCGTAATATGCGGCCTCACGATGACAAATTGATCGATGCCGGCATCAAGACCGCGCCATTTGTTGTGCTGCTAGGTACCGAAATGCCCAGTATATTGGCTGAACTGACCTGCATCAGTAACCGCGAGCAGGAACAGCGACTGGCCACACCGGAATACCAGGAACAAATGGCGGCCTATCTGGAACAAGGCATCGTCGAATACCTGATTCGCAGGCAATCAGAACAATCTCTGATGACAGGAGCAGATTCGAATGAGCAGAAAGAAGCGCAGCTCTCGGGAAGTCAAGGCTAGACCCTTGGCCATAGGCATCGACTTGGGTACCTCACGCTCGGCGGTGGTGGCTTCCAATGGCAGTTATTACTGGGAGGAGAGCATTGTCGGCTGGCCGAAGGATTTCGTCGCACGCAAACTGCTCGGCCGCCGGGTTGTCTTCGGAGAAGACGCACTGAACCACAGCCCGTCACTGAAGGTCGTTCGCCCGCTGGAACACGGAGTAATCCGCGAAGGTACCGACAAAGCCGAAGAGGCAATCCTGGAGCTGATCGGCTATCTGTTCGAGCAGGCCGGCGCCGAAGACGAACAGGAAATCCACGCCGCAGTGGGCATTCCGGCCGAAGCGCTGAAACATAACCGGCGTGCGATCAAGGAAGCCGTCTCGCGCTATGCCGACAAGCTGATCGTCGTGTCCGAACCGTTCGCCGTTGCTTACGGCCTGAATGCACTGGACCACGGCCTGGTCATCGATCTCGGTGCCGGTACCGCGGATTTCTGCATCATGCACGGCACCATGCCGGACCCGGACGATCAGCGCAGCCTGATCACCGCCGGCGATTATATCGACCGGCAACTGCTGGAATTGCTCCAGGAGCGCCACCCGGAAGCCGATTTCACGCTGAATATGGCACGCCGCTTCAAGGAAAATTACAGCTTTGTCGGCCACAAGCTGAAAAAAGTTGAAATACAGGCGCCGGTCAGAGGCCGGGTCAAGACCTTTAATATCGCGAAGGAAATGCAGCAGGCCTGCCAGAGCATAATGCCAATGGTCGCCGAAACCGCGATGGAACTGATTGCGAACTTCAATCCCGAGCATCAGGAAGCGGTACGCAACAACATCATTCTGGCCGGCGGCGGCAGCCAGATCGACGGCATCGAGGATTATCTGACCGAACTGTTCGCCGATTTCGCGCCGGTGAAAATCAAAGCAGTGGATGAGCCGCTGTATGCCGGCGCCCAGGGCGCGCTGAACCTGGCCAAAGACATGCCGGCGGAGTACTGGGAGAATATGTAGCCCGGCGACCGGCCGACCCCCCGCATTGAAATACCCGTAACCTCGCCCATAACATCCTATGGAAGCGAGAACTAGGCCTGCCCGCGTGGGTTCCTATTTCTGAATCCCGCCCTTGGTGAGTTTTACCGGGTCCAGCAGCCGGTCGAGATCGGCCTCTGACAAGTCGGTATTCTCGCGTGCGACCTCTTTGATCGGCCGCCCTTCCTTATAGGCCTGCTTGGCGGTGGCCGCACCCTTCTCGTAGCCGATCACCGGATTCAATGCGGTGACCAAAATCGGGTTGCGCTCCAGCGCGTCATTGATGCGCTCCTGCTTGACAGTGAAACCCTTAATCGCGGTATCGCCGAGCAGCCGCGAGGCGTTGGCCAGCAGCTCAATGCTCTGCAGCAGGTTATAGGCGACGACCGGCAGCATCACGTTCAACTGAAAATTGCCGGACTGGCCGGCCACGGTAATCGTCGCATCGTTGCCGATGACCTGTGCGCAAACCATGCAGACCGCTTCGGGCACTACCGGATTCACTTTGCCCGGCATGATCGACGACCCCGGCTGCAGCGCCGGCAGTTCGATCTCGCCGATGCCGGCCAGCGGCCCGGAATTCATCCAGCGCAAATCGTTTGCGATCTTCATCAGTGAACAGGCCAGTACCTTGAGCTGACCGGACAGCGCCACGGACGCATCTTGCGAGCTGATGCCTTCAAAGTAATTATCCGAGGACTTGAACGCAAAGCCGGTGGCCGCGGTCAGCGCGGCGGCAACGTCCTTGCCGAATTTCGGGTGCGCATTAATTCCGGTTCCAACCGCGGTGCCGCCCTGCGGCAGCTTGCGCATATGCTTCAGGGTCGCGTCGATGCGTTCGACAGCGCTGCGAATCTGGCGCGACCAGGTTGCCAGTTCCTGGCCAAAAGTCACCGGCATCGCGTCCATCAGATGCGTCCGACCGGTTTTCGGAACCGTTTTTAGCGCTTTGGCTTTGGCGTCCAGCGCATCCCGCAGCGAATGCAGCGCCGGTAACAGTTTTTCCTGGACGGTCAGGCAGGCACTGACCTGGATCGCGGTCGGTATCACGTCGTTGGAGCTTTGCCCCATATTCACATGATCATTCGGATGCACGCCCCAGTTTTTCTTTGCATTGGCCAGGTGGGCGATCACTTCATTGGCGTTCATATTTGAACTGGTGCCGGACCCGGTCTGAAACACGTCAATCGGAAAATCGGCATCCACTTGCCCGGCTGCGACCTGTTTGGCCGCACGCACGATAGCCGCCGCCTTGCTCTTGCCCAGCAATCCCAGATCCCGGTTGACCTCGGCGGCACAGGCCTTGATCAGGCCGAGCGCACGAATGAACTCCCGTGGCATGGCCATTCCGCTGATCGGGAAGTTATCCACGGCACGCTGCGTTTGTGCGCCGTACAGTGCGTCTGCCGGTACTTTTAGTTTCCCCATACTGTCACGCTCGGTACGGTACTTGGTCATGCGTTGGTTCCCTGTCGGCCAAGAGTCTAGAAAGAAGAGGCACGCATTATATAACGAATCCCCGTTGCCGAAACGACCGGCGGCACCAATGACCGGCCAAAACCGGTATTTGTTCTCCCGTTGTCACCCGAATCGTTTTGGTCATTGGGCGCAGCACGGTGCCGGTGTAAAATATCGGCAACGATCGCCGGAACCGACCCAATGCCGCCAAGCTCTGTATCCCTGACGCCGCTAAGCGCCGTTTCAACCGTGGATGGCCGTTATGCGGACAAGACCGAAATTCTGCGCCCGATCTTCAGCGAGTACGGCTTGATCAGGCGCCGTGTGATAATCGAAATCGAGTGGTTCCGAATGCTGGCCGGCGAGGCCGGTCTGGCCGATATCAGCCCGCTCAGCGAACCCGCATCGGACTGGCTGGACGCATTACAGGCCGGCTTCGACGAGGCCGCTGCGGAACGCATCAAGGTGATAGAGGCAACCACTAATCACGACGTTAAAGCGGTGGAGTACTGGCTTAAAGAACAGTTCGCAACGCAACCGGAACTGGCCGCGCAAAGCGAACTCATCCACTTTGCCTGTACCTCCGAGGACATTAACAATCTGGCCTACGCGCTGATACTGAAAGATGCACAGGAGCTGCTGCTGGAAACGCTGTCCGCAGTCAAAGACCGACTGTCGGCACTGGCGCTGGAATACGCCGATCTGGCGATGCTGGCCCGCACTCACGGGCAGACCGCCACGCCGACCACGCTCGGCAAGGAACTGGCCAACGTGGTCTACCGCCTTCAGCGTCAACTCGACCAACTGCGCTCGCAACCGGTACTCGGAAAGATCAACGGCGCGGTCGGCAATTTCAATGCCCACCTGGCAGCCTATCCCGAGGTCGACTGGCCCGCGCTGGCCGAGCGTTTCGTGCAGTCGCTGGGCTTTGAGTGGAACCCGTATACCACGCAGATCGAACCGCATGACGGCATGGCCGAACTGTTCGACAATATTGCGCGGACGCATACGATCTTAATCGACCTGTGCCGGGATATCTGGGCCTATATATCGATCGGTTATTTCAGCCAGAAAACGGTCGAAGGCGAGGTCGGTTCTTCCACCATGCCGCACAAGGTCAACCCGATTGACTTTGAAAACGCCGAAGGCAATCTGGGCCTGGCCAATGCCCTGCTCCGCCATCTGTCGGACAAACTGCCGATATCGCGCTGGCAGCGGGACCTGACCGATTCCACGGTACTGCGTAGCATCGGCACGGCGCTGGGCCATGGCTGGATTGCGTACCGTTCGCTGGAAAAAGGCCTGTCCAAACTGCAGGCCAACCCTGCAAGGCTGGCCGAGGATCTGGAGCATGCCTGGGAAGTGCTGGCCGAACCGGTACAAACGGTGATGCGCCGCCACGGTATCGACAACCCGTACGAGAAACTCAAGGCACTGACCCGGGGCAAGACGATAGACCGGGATAATCTGCATGCGTTTATCGGTCAGCTGGCAATCCCTGACCCCGCCAAACAGCAGCTATTGGCGCTGACGCCCGGCAACTACACCGGCAATGCCGCCGAGCAGGTCCGCCGGTTGTGCCAAACGGCCGAATGAAGCCCCTTGAATGAAGTCCTTTCCGCTGGGCGGCATGCCGGCCACTCAATTTGTGCACGACTACTGGCACAAACGCCCGCTGCTGGTCCGCCGGGCCTGGCCGGAGTTCGAACCGCCGATTGACGGCGACGATCTGGCCGGATTGGCCTGCGACGCGCTGGCCGAGGCACGCCTGGTCACCGGCAATCAGGCGGCCGGCTACTCGGTGCGCTATGGCCCGTTTGCCGAAGCGGATTTCCACGATCTGCCGCCGGCTGACTGGACCCTGCTGGTACAGGACGTCGAAAAGCACTACCCGCCGCTGGCCGAACTGCTGGATGCATTCTCGTTTATTCCGGTATGGCGGCTGGACGATATCATGGTCAGTTTCGCCGCGCCGGGCGGCGGGGTCGGGCCGCATGTCGATCAGTACGATGTATTTCTGTTCCAGGCCAGCGGCCGGCGCCGCTGGCAAATTGCCGAGCATTTCGATCCGGCGCTGGTACCGGATTCGGAGCTCAAGGTACTGCAGCATTTCACCGCCTGCACCGAATGGACGCTGGAGGCCGGCGACCTGCTCTACCTGCCCCCCGGCGTTGCCCATCACGGTGTCGCCGTGAATGCCGGGCTGACGTATTCAATCGGCCTGCGGGCACCCAGCGTCGCGGATATTCTCGCCGCACTTGCCGACGAGGCGGCGCAGGACGAAGCGCAATGGGGCCGGTATCGCGACAGCGAGCTGGAGCCGAACTTTCGCCAGGGCGAAATAGATTGCCACACCGCGATTCGTTTTCAGGCACTACTCGCGGATTCGCCGGCCGGCGCTGCGGGAACCAACCGCGACTGGCTCGCGAAATTCCTCAGCGAATACCGCCTGGCCCAGCGGCCGGCAGCGCCGGAATGCCCGGTGACCTTGAATGAACTACAGGCTCATCTGCAGACCAACGGACGAGTACAGCGCAATCCGTGGACCCGGCTGGCCTGGTGCGAGGTGGGGTCGGAATGCCGGCTATATGCGGCCGGACAGCGGTACCGCGCGAACGCCGAGCTGGCCGAACGCCTGTGTAGCCGGCGGCGGCTGAGCGCGGCGGATTTGACCGACAGCGATCTGCCGGTGACTCTGGAACTGGCCAATGACGGTCATTTGTTTCTGACCGAATGAGCCGATTCGTCCGCTTCGGCTCTCGGCAGCCGCGCTATGCCATCTGGCAGGTCAGTAGGTTATAATGTCAGGTCACGCCTGCGTTACGAAATGCAGGCGATTTTGGATAGTAGACAAGGTCGTTTCGGATCAGGTTCACTACCACAGCCCGGGCCGCGCCGTCGGCTACAAGCGGCGATCAGGCGTGCAAGCGGAATTTATCAGGTGAAATAGTGAGTTCTTCCCTGCTGAAGCAATTTTATCAGTCGTCGCATTTGTCCGGCGGCAACGCACCGTATGTGGAAGAGCTGTACGAGTCCTGGCTGGCAGAACCGGCATCGGTTGCCACCGAATGGCAGCGCTATTTCAGCAGCCTCCTGGACGGCCAGGCCGGCGATACCGCACACGGTCCGATCATCGAACGCTTCAGGCAGCTCGCAGCGCTTGGCCTGCCGGCCGCGGCTGCCGGCGACAGCGGCCTGCACCACAAACAGGCCGGCGTGATGCGGCTGATCAATGCCTATCGTTCCAGGGGCCATTTAAAGGCCAATCTGAACCCGCTGGGCGATCGCAACCGCCCCGAGGTTCCGGATCTGGACATGCACTTTCACGACCTGACCGAGGCCGATCTCGATCAGGCCTTCGATACCGGTTATCTCGGCGACGACACCGAGATGAAGCTGCGCGACGTCATCGAGCTGTGCGAACGCTCCTACTGCGGCAGCATCGGCTACGAGTTCATGCATATCACCGATATCGAACAGCGCCGGTGGCTGGAGTCGCGTATTGAAAAAACCGGTGGCCGCTACGGTTTCAGCAAAGACCGGAAAATCCGGATTCTGAACCAACTCACCGCGGCGGAAGGCCTGGAAAAATATCTGCACACCAAGTATGTGGGGCAGAAACGCTTTTCGCTGGAAGGCGGCGACTCGCTGATTCCGCTGCTCGATACGCTGGTCCAGTATGCCGGCACTCTGGGCACCAAGGAAATCGTGCTCGGCATGGCGCATCGCGGGCGCCTGAATGTGCTGGTCAACATTCTTGGCAAGCAGCCTGCCGATCTGTTTGCCGAATTCGAAGGCAAATCCACCAATGCGCGCGGCCTCAGCATGGGCGATGTGAAATACCATATGGGCTACTCCTCGGATATGAAAACCGAAGGCGGCCTGGTACATCTGGCGCTGGCCTTTAATCCGTCACATCTGGAGATCGTCGACCCGGTGGTGGCCGGTTCCGCCCGCGCCCGCTCAACCCGGCGCCAGGACACCGCGCGCGACGAAGTCATGCCGGTACTGATCCATGGCGACGCTGCGCTGGCCGGCCAGGGCGTGGTCATGGAATTATTCAATATGTCCCAGGCGCGCGGTTTTGCGGTTGGCGGCACCGTCCATATCGTGGTTAACAACCAGATCGGCTTTACTACCTCGAATCCGATCGATGCCCGCTCCACGCTGTATTGCACCGAAGTGGCAAAACTGGTTCAGGCACCGATTTTCCATGTCAACGGAGACGATCCGGAAGCGGTCTGCTGGATCACCGAAGTGGCTGCCAACTTCCGGCGCCGGTTTAAAAAAGACGTGATGATCGACATGGTCTGCTATCGGCGGCACGGCCACAACGAAGCGGATGAGCCATCTGCGACTCAGCCGATGATGTACCAAACCATACGGGCGCTGAAAACCGCACGTGAGCAGTACGCGATCTCACTGTCGGAACAGAGTTTGTTGAGCGCCGGAGGTGCACGCGAACTGGTGACCAGATACCGCGATGCACTGGATGCCGGGGAATCCATCAGCAATACGCGCACCGAGCTTACGCCGAATGAATTCACGGTCGACTGGTCGCCGTATGTCGGTACCAAATGGACTGATGCGGTGGACACCGGTATTGACGTGAAACAGGCCAAGGCCCTGTCGGATCAACTGACCACGCTGCCGGAAGACCTCAAGCTACATGCCCGGGTACAACGCATCATCGACGACCGCAGGCGCATGGCGACCGGCGATTTGCCGATGGACTGGGGCTTTGCCGAAACGCTGGCCTACGCGAATCTGATCAAACGCGGATACAACCTGCGCCTGGTGGGCCAGGATTCCGGCCGCGGCACTTTTTTTCACCGCCATGCGGTACTGCATAATCAGGACCGGAAACAAGCCTTCCTGCCGCTGGCTCAACTGGCCGGGGAAAAACAGCACATCACCGTGATCGACTCTCTGCTGTCTGAGGAAGCGGTGCTCGGCTTCGAATACGGCTATGCCACCGCCGACCCGGAAACCCTGGTGATCTGGGAAGGCCAGTTCGGCGACTTCGTCAACGGTGCCCAGGTCGTGATCGATCAGTTTATTACCTCCGGCGAAGCCAAGTGGGGCCGGCTCTGCGGGCTGGTGATGTTCCTGCCGCACGGTTTTGAGGGACAGGGGCCGGAACACTCCTCCGCCCGGCTGGAACGCTTCCTGCAGCTCTGCTCGCATAACAATATTCAGATCTGCGTACCGTCTACCCCGGCTCAGATGTTTCATATGCTGCAACGCCAGATGCTGCGCCCGTACCGCAAGCCGCTGATTGTGATGACACCGAAAAGCCTGTTACGCAACAAGGCGTCGACCTCGCCGCTGGAGGAGCTTCAGAGCGGACGTTTTGAGCTGGTCATCGATGATCCGCAAATCGAGTCTGCAGACCGGATTCGCCGTATCGTGCTGTGTTCCGGCAAGGTCTACTACGATCTGCTGGAAGCGCGGGAGCAGCAGTCCGAATCCGGGCCGGCGTTGGTCAGAGTGGAACAGCTCTATCCGTTCCCGCTCGAGCGCCTGCTGGAAGTGTTGAGCCGCTACCCGGCCGCAACCGAAATCATCTGGTGCCAGGAAGAACCGCAAAACCAGGGTGCCTGGTATCAGATCCGCCATCACCTGCAGGCCCTGCTCGGCGAAAATCAGACCCTGCACTATGCCGGCAGGCCCACTTCGCCGTCGCCGGCCGTGGGTTACTACGATATCCATGTACAGGAACAAAGCGCACTGGTTCGGCAGGCGCTGACGCCCGGTGCAGCCATGCCCGAGGGTACCGCCCATGAGAATGGCTGAATCAGGCGTAAATACCGGGCGGCCGGCCCGGTCGACCAGTTTGAGCTTGGGACCACGTTTAGGGAGACCCGTTAAGAATGAGTATTGAAGTCAAAGTACCCGTCTTGCCCGAATCCGTCACTGACGCAACGGTGGCCAACTGGCACAAGAAGCCGGGCGATACGGTTTACCGCGATGAAAACCTGGTCGACCTGGAAACCGACAAAGTGGTGCTCGAAGTTCCGGCACCGGTGGACGGGGTAGTCAAGGAAATCAAACAGGATACCGGCGCCACGGTCACCAGCAACGAGCTGCTGGCCGTGATCGAAGAAGGCGAAGTGGCACCGCCACCCGAGGAAGCGGCCGAAGAAACCGTCGCGGAGGCGACCGACAAAAAAACGGGTGCACCGCCGGAACCGGACGCCGATGCCAAGCTCAGCCCGGCGGTACGGCGCATGGTTGCTCAGGAGCAACTGGACGCCGGCGATATCGACGGCAGCGGCCGCGGCGGACGCATCACGAAGGCCGATGTGATTCAGCACATGGCATCAGGTGGCGGCAACCGCCATCAGGAGCGGGTCAAAATGTCGCGCCTGCGCAGCCGGGTCGCCGAGCGCATGAAGCAGGCACAGAATACCGCTGCAATCCTGACGTCTTTCAACGAAGTGAATCTTCAGGCGGTTATGGACATACGCCGCAAGTACAAACAGGCCTTTATCGACCGGCACGGGATCAAGCTGGGCCTGATGAGCTTCTTCGTCAAAGCCTGCTGCGAAGCGCTGAAAAAGCACCCCATCGTCAACGCATCGGTAGACGGCGATGAGATCATCTATCACAACTATATGGATATCGGCATCGCGGTATCCACCGAACGCGGACTGATGGTGCCGATTCTGCGCAATGCCGAACAGATGGCCCTGGCCGACATCGAGCACCAGATTGCCGAATACGCTCAGCAGGCCAGAGACGGCAGCATCGGACTGGATGCCATTCAGGGCGGCACCTTTACCATCACCAACGGCGGTGTATTCGGCTCGCTGGTATCGACGCCGCTGCTGAATCCTCCGCAAAGCGCGATACTCGGCATGCATACGATTAAGGAACGGCCGGTGGTCGAAGAAGGGCAAATCGTCGCCCGACCGATGATGTACACCGCGCTCAGCTACGATCACCGCATTATTGACGGCAAGGATGCGGTGCTGTTCCTGGTCGCGGTGAAAGACGCACTGGAAGATCCGGCCCGTTTACTTTTAAACCTCTAAGCATGCCGCGCAGGCACCGACCGGTGCGGCGCGGGAAAGGACTGACAAGATGGCAGAACAATTCGATGTCGTGGTGATCGGCGGCGGCCCGGCCGGCTATGTCGCCGCCATTCGGGCCGCGCAACTGGGTCTGAAGACCGCCTGTATCGACAAGCATACCGGTAAAGACGGCAAACCGGCGCCGGGCGGCACCTGCCTGAATGTCGGCTGCATTCCGTCCAAGGCACTGCTGGACTCCAGCAAACATTTCCATCATCTGCAGCATCAATACGCCGATCACGGTATTTCGGTGAAAAATCCGAGCATCGACGTAACGACCATGATCGGCCGCAAAGACAAGATCGTTAAGCAGTTGACCGGCGGTATTCAGCAATTGTTCAAGGCCAACAAAATCAGCTACTTCAACGGCACCGGCACGCTGCACCGCGACAAGGCGGTGAGCGTCGCGCTGAACGACGGCGGCGAACAGCAGTTGCAGGCCAAGCACGTGATACTGGCCTCGGGTTCGGTTCCGATCGAGATTCCGGGCATACCCTATGACAACGAGTACATCGTCGATAACGAAGGCGCGCTGGACTTCGACCACACACCCAAGCGACTGGGCGTCATCGGTGCCGGCGTCATCGGCCTGGAACTGGGCTCGGTATGGAGCCGCCTGGGCGCCGAGGTTGTGCTGCTGGAAGCGCTGCCCGATTTTCTGGCCGCCGCCGATATCGATATCGCGCGCCAGGCCGCCCGCGAATTCAAAAAGCAGGGACTGGAGATTCGCCTGGGCAGCCTGGTGAAACGCGCGACGGTCAGCGATGGCCAGGTGCTTGTGGTCATAGACGGTAAAGACGGCGAAGAGCAGCTCACCTTCGACAAGCTGCTGGTCGCGGTCGGCCGCAAAGCCTACACCGACGGTCTGCTGGACGAAGCCGGCGTGGAACTCGACGATCGCGGGCGTATCCGCGTCGACGGGCATAACCGTACCAATGTCGACGGCGTATGGGCTATCGGCGATGCCGTGCGCGGACCGATGCTCGCGCACAAAGGCTCGGAGGAAGGCATTGCAGTCGCCGAACTAATCGCCGGCCTGCCCGGTCATATCAATCTGGATACGATTCCATGGGTCATTTATACCGATCCGGAAATTGCCTGGGTCGGCAAGACAGAGGCCGAACTCAAAGCGGCCGGCATCGAATACCGCGCAGGTTCCTTTCCGTTTGCAGCCACCGGCCGCGGGCTGGCGATGGGCGATGCGGTCGGCATGGTCAAGATTCTCGCCGATGCCGGCAGCGACGCGATTCTCGGTGCGCATATCGTCGGCGCCAACGCGTCGGAATTGATCGCCGAGTGCGTGGTCGCGATGGAATTTCATGGCAGCGCGGAGGATCTGGCCCGCATCGTCCATGCACATCCGACGCTGTCGGAAGCGGTGCATGAGGCGGCGCTGCATGTGGACAGGCGGGCCATTCACCGGGCGAATTAAACGGTGCGCAGGTTTTGGTGATAAGAGGACATAGCGATCAGTAAGGTACCGGCAACGTTTAAGGCTTTTCGGATTCATAACGATGACGACGGGTATCGTTCCGGCGCTGAGAATATCGGCGTGGATGATCTCAGCGACGGCGACGTGCTGATTCGCACCCGCTACTCCAGCGTCAATTACAAAGACGCCCTGGCGGCTACCGGCAAAGGCAGAATTTTGCGGCGTTTTCCGCTCTGCGGCGGCATTGATGTGGCCGGCACCGTGGTCAGCAGCGAGTCAAAACGCTTTAAGGCCGGCGATCAAGTACTGGTTACCGGCTGCGGACTTTCCGAAACCCGCGATGGCGGCTATGCCGAATACTCGCGTCTGGACAGCCGCTGGGCGGTGCCGCTGCCCGACGGCCTGACCATGCGCGAGGCCATGATTATCGGTACTGCCGGTTTCACCGCCGCGCTTTCCCTTTACCGAATGGAAGCGGCCGGCCAGCATCCGGACATGGGACCGGTAGTCGTCACCGGCGCCAGCGGCGGCGTCGGCACAATGGCAATCAACGTGCTGACCGGTGCAGGCTACGAAGTGCATGCGATCACCGGAAAACCGGCTCAGTTCGACTATCTGGAGTCGCTGGGTGCGACCCAGTGCATATCCCGTCATGATCTGTACTGGGGCGAACGTCCGCTGGAATCGGCCCGCTGGGCCGGTGCGGTTGACAATGTCGGCGGGGATATGCTGAACGGCCTGTCGCGGGTGATCAAACCCTGGGGAAACATCGCCAGTTGCGGATTGGCCGGCGGCACCGGCCTGCAAACCACGGTGATGCCGTTTATCATTCGCGGCATCAGCCTGATCGGCATCAATTCGGCCGGCTGCCCCTATGAAATACGGGAAATGCTGTGGCAACGCCTGGCTCAGGACTGGAAACCGCCGCAAATGAATGACATCATTCAATCTGAGGTTAGTCTGGACGAGTTGCCTGACCGGTTCGAGCCGATGCTCGCAGGCCGGTCGCTCGGAAGGACTGTCGTCAATGTCGAAGGGCATGATGCGTAGGATATGCAGGGGGATACGCATTCATGCCAGAGTTATAGTAGCCAACGCAAGGGAGCGCAATCAATGGCTAGAGTATTGATCGTAGATGATTCGGAAGCACAACTGTACAGTTTGAGGAGAATAGTGGAAGGTGAAGGTCACCAGGTAATCACCGCTGATAACGGAGAAGACGGTTTGAAAACCGCAAAAGTCAATCAACCCGATGTGATCCTGCTGGATATCGTGATGCCCGGAATGAGCGGCTTCCAGGTGTCCAGAAAGCTCAGGCGGGATAAGGAAACCAAAGGCATTCCGATTATCTTCGTGACCACCAAAAATCAGGAAACCGACCGCCTGTGGGGCCTGCGCCAGGGCGCCAGCGCTTATCTCACCAAACCGGTAGACAAAGGCGAATTGCTGTTAGCCATCGGTAACGCATTGGCGGCCTGAACGCGTTTAGCACCATCACCAGGAGATATAGATGAGCATCAAGACAGGCGATGCAATCCCTGAAGCCAATCTGGCAATTATGACCGAAGACGGGCCGCAGCCGGTGAATACCGGCGAGTACTTTGCCGACCGCAAAGTGGTGTTGTTTTCGGTACCCGGGGCCTTTACCCCGACTTGTTCCGCCCGGCATCTGCCCGGCTTTGTCGACCACCTGGGCGAATTGCAGGCCAAAGGTGCGGACAAGGTCGCCTGTGTCGCGGTGAACGATGTCTTCGTCATGCACGCCTGGGGCCAAAGCGCCAATGCCGACGGCATTGATATGCTGGCCGACGGTAACGGCGAATTCGCCACCGCACTGGGTCTGGAAATGGACGGCACCGCATTCGGCATGGGACAGCGCTCGCAGCGCTTCGCACTGATCGCCGAGAATGGAATCGTAACGCAGCTGTTCGTGGAACCGCCGGGGCAGTTTCATATCAGCAGCGCTGAGCACGTGCTCAGCGAATTGTAGAACCAGAAAAGCCCCGCACAAACGGGGCTTTTGACTAACCGGGGCTATTGATCGGCACTGCTTGATGGGTACCGGCAACCTACCGATGCCAACCAAGTCCCGGGAGCGCCCGGCGATGGCGAAACCGTGCTTCTTAATCGCGCCTAAAGGCGCTCCTACCGAACATACCACTGCCCGTAGGAGCGATGCATTTTGCCGAAGAAGCCTCCTTACGGTCGGCTGGCCATCGGTTATCGAAATCCAACTAACAGCAGCACCGGAGCTACCCGGGTACCGGGGCTACTCCTCCGTATCGTCTTCCATCGCTTCGATACGCGTCAGCCCGACCAGCTTTTCCTCGTCACCGAGCCGGATCAGTGTTACGCCCTGGGTATTGCGGCCGAGAGTGGATATTTCCTCGACCCGGGTACGAACCAGCGTCCCGCCGTCGGAGATCAGCATGATATCGTCGTCCTCGGCAACCGAGATCGCTGCAACCAGCGGTCCGTTTCGATCCGATGTCGCAATCCCGATCACACCCATTCCGCCACGGTTTTGCGGCGGAAATTCATCGACCATGGTGCGCTTGCCGTAGCCGTTCTCGGTCGCGGTGAGGATATCGCCATCGGCGGCGATCACCATCGACATCACATTCTCGCCGCTCTTCAGCCGAATGCCGCGCACACCGCGGGCGGTACGCCCCATCGAGCGTACATCGCCCTCGTCAAAACGAATGCACTTGCCGGATGACGAAAACAGCATTATCTGCTTACTGCCGTCGGTCAGCGTCACGTTCACCAGTTCATCGTCTTCCGGCAGGTCGATGGCCCAGATGCCGTTTGCGCGCGGACGCGAATAGGCGGATAGCGGAGTTTTCTTGACCACGCCCTGGCGGGTTGCGAAGAACACATAGAGGTCGTCCGGAAAATCGCGTACCGGCAGGACCGCGTTTACCCGCTCTTCTTTTTCCAGCGGCAGCAGGTTGACAATCGGCTTGCCGCGGCTGATATGGCTGGCCTGCGGTAATTCATAGACCTTCATCCAATAGACCTTGCCCTTGCTGGTAAAGCACAACAGCGTGTCATGGGTATTGGCCACCCATAGCTGGTCGATGAAGTCCTCTTCTTTCATCTTGGTCGCCGATTTGCCTTTGCCGCCGCGCCGCTGGGCCTGATAGCGGTCCAGCGACTGCGATTTGGCGTAGCCGGCATGCGACAGGGTTACGACCACGTCTTCTTCGGTGATCAGATCTTCCAGGCTGAGATTGAGCTGCTTTTCCAGTATCTCGGTGCGGCGCTGATCGCCGTACTGATCTCTGATCGCCTGCAGCTCTTCCCGAATGACCTCCAGCAGGCGGTCCGGGTCAGACAGGATCAGCAGCAAGGCCTTGACCTCGTCCAGAATCTCTTCGTACTCCCGGGTCAGCTTCTCCTGCTCCAGCCCGGTCAGCCGGTGCAGGCGCATATTCAGAATCTCCTGAGCCTGCGCCGGTGACAGCCGATAACCGCCGTCCTGCAAGCCGTATATTGACAGCAGGTCTTCCGGCCGGGACAACTCCGCGCCGGCCTGCCCCAGCATGGCCTGCACCACGCCCGGTTCCCACTGGCGCGCCAGCAGCCGTTCTTTGGCCTCGGCCGGCGTCGGGGAGGCCTTGATCAGCTCGATGACCTCGTCCACATTGGCCAGCGCAACCGTCAGGCCCTCCAGAATATGAGCCCGGTTTCGGGCTTTGCGCAGTTCGAACAAAGTGCGCCGCGTGACCACATCGCGGCGGTGGCGGATAAAGGCCTGCAGAATCTGCCGTATGGTCAGCAGGCGCGGCTGGCCGTCCACCAGCGCGACCATGTTCACGCCGAACACGTTTTGCATCGCGGTCTGCTGGTACAGGTTGTTCAGTACCACCTCGGCCACTTCCCCGCGCCGCAGTTCGATGACCACGCGCATGCCGTCCTTGTCGGACTCATCACGCAGCTCGGTGATTCCCTCGATCTTCTTTTCCTTGACCAGTTCGGCGATTTTCTCCAGCAGCCGTGCCTTGTTCACCTGGTATGGCAGCTCGGTGACGATAATTGCCTGCTTGCCGTTGGCCTCATTGGTCTCGATATGGGTTCTGGCCCTCAGATAGATGCGGCCGCGCCCGGTGCGGTATGCATCGACGATGCCCTGCGCGCCATTGATGATTCCTGCGGTCGGAAAGTCCGGTCCGGGCAGGTATTCCATAATGCCGTCGACATCCAGTTCCGGGTCGTTGATCAGCGCGATGGTCGCCTCGATGACTTCGGCCAGGTTATGCGGCGGAATATTGGTCGCCATGCCGACTGCGATACCGGCCGAGCCATTGATCAGCAAATTAGGAATTCGCGTCGGCAGGACCGTCGGTTCGGTTTCCGATTCGTCGTAGTTCGGGGCAAACTCGACGGTTTCCTTATCCAGATCCGACAGCAGCTCGTGCGCCAGCCGCGCCATCCGAACCTCGGTGTAACGCATAGCTGCCGCCGCGTCGCCGTCCACCGATCCGAAGTTACCCTGGCCGTCTACCAGCATGTAGCGCATCGCGAACGGCTGCGCCAATCGAACAATGGTGTCGTAGACCGCCGAATCGCCGTGCGGATGGTACTTGCCGATCACATCGCCAACCACGCGGGCGGATTTCTTATAGGCTTTGTTCCAGTCGTTACCCAGTACGCTCATCGCATACAAAACGCGCCGGTGAACCGGTTTCAGGCCGTCTCTGACATCGGGCAACGCACGTCCGACAATGACGCTCATCGCATAGTCCAAATAGGACTGGCGCATTTCGTCTTCTAAGTTAACCTGAAGGACTTCTTTGGCGAGCTCGGCCATTATTAAACCTTTTTGATATATTTATTATTTATCTATATGATTTTAAATATAAAAAATACTGTCAGAGATAGGCAAAAAAACAGTTGATTTCCGGCTCTGACCAAGGCCGGAATTATACCATATTCAGGCCCGTGGCGGGCCCTTGAAACGGCTTGAAAAACGGGATGGCCGGGCCGGCCGTTCAGGTTGCCATCAATGCGGCGATTGTGTCTTTATCCGGATGCTCGAGCGCACCCTTCTCGGTCACCAGTACATCCACCAGTGCGGCGGGCGTTATATCGAATACCGGGTTCCACGCCCCACAGTCGGCCGGCGCGATGGGCTGGCCCAAAACCGCGGTCACTTCGTCCGGCTGGCGGCGCTCAATCGGGATTTGCGAACCATCCGGCATGTCCATGTCCAGCGTCGAACTGGGAATCGCAACCATCACCTTTACCCCGTGGTGTCTGGCAGCGACCGCCGCCTGGTACGTCCCGATTTTATTCGCAACATCGCCATTGGCGGCTACCCGGTCAGCACCGACGATCAGCCACTGTATGCCTTCCTGCGCCATCAGCCAGGCCGCAGCGCCGTCGATGATCAGATCGGCCGGTATTCGGTCCTGCTGCAATTCCCATGCGGTCAGGCGGGCGCCCTGCAGCCATGGGCGGGTTTCGTCGGCGTAGATTCGCTCGATACGGCCCTGCCGATAGGCGGTCCGGATCACACCCAGGGCCGTGCCATAGCCGCCGGTGGCCAGCGAACCGGTATTGCAGTGCGTCAACACGGATGATCCGCTGTCGATATAGGCCGCGCCGAGTTCGCCCATTTGGTGATTTGCTGCAATGTCCTGCTGGTGAATCTGCTTCGCTTCGCCCAGGCAGCGTTCCGACAAATCCGGGGCATCGACATCTTCCAGCAGTGGCTGCAGGCGCTGCAAAGCCCAGCACAGATTGACCGCCGTCGGGCGGGCCGCGGCCAGTAGCGCGACATCGGCTGCGATACGCTGCGATTTCTCAGGTCCGGACACTTCGGCGTGTTGCAGTGTCGACAGCACCACGCCGTAGGCAGCGGTAATGCCGATGGCCGGCGCGCCGCGCACCACCAGGTCGGAAATTGCATGCGCAACGGCAGGTGCCGTGGTCAGGCGCAGGTATTCGCTCGCACCCGGCAGCAGGCGCTGATCTAACAGTTCCAATGCGCCGTCCCGCCAGCGCATCGCACGGACCGTGTCATGTGTCATTCGATATAACGATGATGTCTGTAGTGGAACTATTATAAATCAGACCTATCCGATGCCCTAGCGGACATCATTCCGGTATCATATCGCCCGGTCCGTATCATACGGCCCGTAGCATCCGGCCCGGCACCGGAAACGGCATTCGAGGAACGGAGTCCAGGGACAGGACACCGAAGTTAGGAATTTAGGAGACTAGCATGTTGAAGAAAATTTACGCCTTGCTGGCACTGAGCGGCGCGCTGCTGATCAGTGGCGCGGCATGGTCGCAACAGGCGGACAACGCCAATCCAGAGGTCGTGATGCACACCAGCCTCGGTACGATCACGCTGGAGCTGTATGCCGACAAAGCGCCGAAATCCACTGAGAACTTCCTGCAATATGTTCGGGACGGATTCTACGAAAACACGGTTTTTCATCGTGTGATCAGCTATTTCATGATTCAGGGCGGCGGTTTCGATGCGAACATGATGCAAAAAGCAACCCGCGAACCCATCGAAAACGAGGCCGACAACGGCTTGAAGAACGAGCGCGGTACGGTCGCGATGGCCCGCACGATGAACCCGCATTCGGCAACCTCGCAGTTTTTTATCAACGTACAGGATAATCCGCCGCTGGATCACCGCGGCAAGGAAAGCTCTCGCGAGTGGGGCTATGCAGTATTCGGCAAAGTCACCGCCGGCATGGATGTGGTCGATGAGATTCGGTTTGCCGAAACCGGGGCGCGGCCGCCGCACTGGGACGTGCCGCTAAACCCGATCACTATCGAGCGAATCGAAATCGTCGATTGAGCGCGCCGGCAGATTGAAGACCTCGGCACCTTGACGACCTTATTTATCTCAGATCTGCATCTGGAAGACCGGCGGCCGGAAACCACCCGGCTGTTTCTGGCTTTCATCGAGGCCGAGGCTGCGGCTGCCGGCGCGCTGTATATTCTGGGCGACCTGTTTGAATACTGGATCGGGGACGACGCGGTCGGCGACACTGCCGGCCGCGTCGCGGATGCATTGAGTCGAGTGGCCAGTCAGGGGCTGCCGATTTACTTCATGCCGGGCAACCGGGATTTTCTGCTCGGGCCGCGTTATGCGGAAATGGCGGGTATGCGACTGCTTGCCGATCCGACCGTGGTCGATATCGACGGATTGCGGATACTGCTGATGCACGGCGACAGCCTGTGTACCGACGATGTGCAATACCAGGCTTTTCGACAGCAGGTCAGGAACCCGGACTGGCAAACGCATTTCCTGTCCTTGCCGGTAGGCGAACGGGTGGCGATGGCGCAGCAGGCGCGGGATGCCAGCAAAACCCACACCGGCACCGCTCCGATGGCCATTATGGATGTCAACCACCAGGCCGTGCTGAACGCTTTTCGGACGCACGATGTGCGGTATCTGATTCACGGCCACACCCACCGGCCGAAGCGGCATCGGATCGAGCAGCCGGACAGCGATCCACTGCAGCGCATCGTGCTCGGAGACTGGTACGCGCAGAGCAGCATCCTGCGTATCAGCGATGCACAGTTTGACCTTCGCTCGCTCAACGACAATGGCAGCGGCACCGGCCGTTAGCGGGTCGCGGCTGCCGCATTCAATCGTGATCCTTAGGAGCCGCAGGCGACCCGCCGACCCCGGTTGGGTGAGCGAGTAACGCGAGCGGCACCAGAGGGGTCGTGCGTTAGTTGCATGTCGTCTTGCGGTTGCGGTT
>JANQPM010000085.1 GCA_028289465.1 Lysobacterales bacterium
CGCCCGGGGGCGATCGCTGCCGGCGCCCGCCGGGGATCCACAGTAGGCGTTCTCGGGACAGTTTTCCTGCGGATTGTCCGCCGGCCCGGACATCCCCTCGCCGCCGAGCAGCGCGAGCAGTGCAAACACAGCGGTGGCGCTACTTGCCTTCACAGACGTTCTGTTCCTGGCTGTTGAGAAACGGCGATTGCGGACATTGAATGTAACGCAGCCGAACGCCCTGCGGCTGCAGCCGGTCTGCGCGCCGGTCCGGCGGCGCATTGTTAATGCTGCCGAGTATTTCGGCTGCATTGTGCACCCCGAGGAACGCCACCATGTCGTCCTGATCCACACCGTCGCCGGACACGCCGATGCCGCCGACCAGTTCACCGCCGCGGTAGATCGGCACGCTGCCCGGGAAAATCTGAATGCCGTTGGCCAGCCTGTTAAGGCCGGTACAGTTTTGCGGTGCATCGGCGGCCGCACCGGCAGTCACTACATGAACCACATGCTGAATGATCCGATTCATCGCCAGGTCAAGCTGCAGGCCGACCGAAAACGGGCTCCAACTGCCGATCGGCTTGCCGAACGGCCCGTTGCCGGCGGTGACCAGGCCATCGGGAAAATGGGGGCGGGACAGATTGCCGCCGGCGCGGTCGGAAAACGCGACCAGGCCGTCACCCAGAGCGGTCGCTGAGCCCAAAAAGACCCGGGCCGTCGCGACATAATCGCCGATTGCAATCTCGGTACCGCTGGGGCTCACGTCCGGATTCAGATAGACGGTGTTCGCCGCGCTGTTCAGATCGCCGGCAGCATAAGCACCGGAGAAAAACGCCGCGGTACGTGCTTTCTGCAGCGATACGTCGATACCGAACACCGGCGCATCGCGGGTTCGGGCCAGCGCCAGCACCACGCCGTTGGTATCAACAATGGCGATGGTCACGCGCGCCTGCGAACCCGTCGGCCGGCGAATCTGGGCCCGGGACCGATTGGCGATTTTCAGCGCCTCGTTCATGACGGTTAAGGTTTCCTGCGCGTTCAGTGCATTTGGCCCGTCGGTGCCCGCTCGCGGGCGATAGCGCTCGGTGTTGGCCAGATCGACCAGCACGAAGGCGTCCTGGCCCGGGTAGTCGAACAGATCCGGACGAATACCGGATTGCGGCTCGCCAAACGCGGTTCCGGCACGCAGCGTTCCGTCGAAATAAGCGGTCACCGGCTGTAGCTGCCCGTCCAGGCCGGCGAAAGGGGGTGCGGCGGCCGGGTCGCTCAGCAACTGATCGCTGGAGACATCGGCAAAGCGCAGCGTTTTACCCTCCACCGCAATCCGGTTCGCGCGCCGGTCCATCGGCGCGCCGTAACCGAAGCTGCCGGCCAGTGCGATAGCCTCGTCCAGATCCAGATCGCGGTCGGCGATGTTGAGATCCAGCGAGTAAATGCCGTCCGCCGCCACACCGATACCGCCGACCGGCGTGCCCCCAAGGTACAGCGGCAAGCCGCCGGGGTCTGCCGACAGGCCCAGCGGCGAGCGGTGCGGCCCCGGACCCGCCGCACCGCCACCGAAGCGGTTGTTCAAATCCGAACAGGGCAACTGGCTGAACTGCACGCCGAACAGCGGGCCGGCCGGCTGGTTGATTTCGCCCGGGTTGAAATGCTGCTGTACGATCTGGCTCGCGGTGCGGCTGGAGAACGCATTGCCTTCGGACGACAGAAACGCGCCGGTAAGCGCCTTGGCAATTGCCGCGAGCTCGGCCGGTATTACATTGATATTCTCCAGCCCGCCGGTAATCGCCAGGCCGGAAGAAATCGTCACTGTGTCCGCTGCGCCGTTCATCTTGAACACCGCGAGCACATTGCCGACCCGGTCGACCACCGCAATGGTTGCCGGCAGACTGCGCGCGCCGGCCTCGGCCGCCGCCTGTGCAATGATGCGCTGAACGTCGGCGACCGACAGCAGCGTGCCGGCATTGGCGCATTGCCCGATACATTCCACATTGGCCGGCGGCGGAGGCGCCTGGCCGGGATCGTTGCCGGTACTGCTGCCACCGCCGCAGCCGGCAACCGCCACAGCCAGCGCGAAAAGCAGTGCCATACAGCGCCGGGTACTCAAGCTAGCCCCGCTGACCGGGCCGGCGGCGCCGGGTCTCGGCCGGTTGCTGCTGTTGAATCGTTCGCTCGATATCCGGTTTGTCCCACAGGTACAGCGTCGCCCGCTGGGGCATGACGCCGGCCGGTGGCGGCGTGGCCGGATTGTGGAAACGATGACAACTGATACAGCTTGATGCGACTTTGGCTTCGGCGCGTTCACCGCCGTGGCAATCGCGACAGGTCTCAATGCCGGGCAGCAGCACATCGGCGCTGTCATCCGATACGTCCGCCGCGTGACAATCACCGCAATTCACCGATTGATGGCTGGCATGATCGAACCGCGATTTCGGGAACCAGATACCGGCGACACGGGCCGGCTCCACCGCCCACGAGACACGGTTTTCGGCATCCGTTCGCGTCACCTGATGGCAATCACCGCAGGCACGGCCTTCAAACAGCGCTTCGGCCGTCCGCAGCGCCTGCGTCCTGGCCCACAGCAATACCTGGCCCGGATCGCCGGTGTCGATTTCGGTCGGTCCCAGCGATGCGATGCCGACTTCCCGGCTGGCGCCGCGCAGCGCCAGTTCGGCATAAAACTCGGTCATCACATCGACCACCTCCGCCGGCCGGCCATGCGGAACCACGCGGTCCGGGTGGCTGGGATCGAAATTCAACTGATGGCAATCCACGCAGTGCGTGTCAAACCGTATCGGTTGCATGTACTGACCGGCCGCATCCGGTTGATGGCAGTCGGCACACTGCAGCACCTCCGTGCCATGCACCGACTCCAGGCCTTCCGGATCCAGATGCACATCGTGCGGAAATTTCAAAAAAGACTGTTCCAGCAACGCCGGATCGTCAACGTCCAGCCGAACCACGCTGACTTCTCCGCGCGTATTTCGCTGCATCAGGCTGGCCTTGAATTGCGGGTGTTCGGTCAGGAAATCGCCGGCCGGCTGTAAATCCGTGTCCGCGCCGGCAAGCAGTTCCTCCATCGTCGAATGATCCCGATGGCAGTCGGTGCAGAAGCGCTGCCGGGCCGGAACCAACTGCCGGCCATTGTGCTCGCGGTGACAATTTTCGCATTGCTGTGCGGCCAATGCCGTATGAGCGCCTTCCGTATGAACCCCTTCGGTATGAACCGGGCCCGCACCGGCATGGGCCGCGGTATTTTCATGGCATTCCAGGCAGACGCTGTCCGGCGCCGGCGCAAACGCCTGCTGGTGACAGATTTTGCAGTCCTGGCCGAAGTGGCGGTGTGCGGCGGACAATTCGCCGGACAGCCAGAAGCGGTCACCCGGAACGGCGTTTGCCTGCATGGCATCGCGGGCCTCGGGCTGGTAGAAACTCAGCAGTGGCAACCCCAGGCCGAATGTCAGAATCAGCAAGAACGCCAACCAGGACAGGCTGCGCCGGCCGATCTTCAGCGATGGAATCACGCGCTTGTCGGTAACGCCATGCCCGGTTGCGGTTTCGGCCTGCGGGTCGAACTCGCGATGTTCGAAAGCGTAATCGTAGCCATCGGGCGCCGCGACTACGGTGAATTGCTGCCGGCCCAGTTGCAGCCGGTCTCCAGTGCTCAGCGTAGCGGACTGGACTCGCTTACCGTTCAGCAATACCCCGGCCGGGGACAGGCTTTGCAGGCCGAGCTCGGTATCGCTGACAGCTATCAGCCTGGCGTGCGCCAGAGCCGCCCTGAAATCGTTAACCTGCAAAATCTGGTCTGTGCCGCGGCCTAATGTGATCTCCGCGCAGTCGACGCTCCGATCCTTGCGGATTTCGCCACCCTTGATCGAAGTCTTGACGCTGGTGATTAATAAACGCATCGCATCACCAGTAGAAGAAGACCGAGACGATATGGCTGATCAGCGCAGCGATCAGCCCGATGGACAACGGCACATGCAGCAGCAGCCAGAGCTCCATCTGCGCCTGCAGTTGCAGGTCTCTGCCCAGTTGCTGGCTGACCGCGCGACGACGTGCGAGCACCGCGAGCGCCTGCCGCAGCAGTTCAACCTGCTGCGAATCGCCGGCGGCCGCAATCTGAGCCGCGACCGCCTGTTCGATGCGATAGCTGTTGGCCGCGCGGTCGGCGTCATAATCGGCTGCTGCGGTAGCCGACCAGCGGCGGTTGGAAAAGCGTGTCCAGAAGCCGGCCGGGCGCTTCGGCGTCAGGGCTTCGGCCAGTTCGTGATGCAATTGTGCATCCTGTCCCGCATCGTCAGCCAGTTGCAGCACCTCGGCGTCCAGATCCTGCAATTGCTGCCACATTGTCGCCCGCGTTTCCGCTTGCCGGTTATCGGTCATCAATGCCGGATTGCGGGCATACATCACCAGGCCCCAGATGCCGGACAGGATAACCGCCACCATCAGACTGTAGGCCAGCATATGCAGGTTCCATGCAAACTGAAACCCGGTGTGCAGGGTTGCGGTTACCAGCAGGCTCAGACCGAGCCAGACATGCGCCGAGACCCAGCCTTTCAAACTGCCGAGCGCACTGCGGTAGCGCCGCTTCCGAATGCCGAGATACAGCAGAAAAACAACCAGCAGCGCACTGACCGCGCCCAGGGTATAGCCCAGCCAACTGCCGCCGTTCGGCACCGGATCGGCGCGGTGCAGGACATAGGCGACAATCGCCGCCAGGCTGAGCAGCAGTCCCCAGCGCAGGTAGCGGTAGTTGGCATGGCTTAGAAACGACTCATGCATCGCCCGGCGCCTCCTGGCGGCTGGCTGCATTGACATACTGCGGCAACTGTTCCGGCGAAATGCGAATCGCAGCGCCGGTCGGACAGGCCCGAACGCAGGCCGGCCCGCCCTTCAGGTCTTTGCACATATCGCATTTGACCGCCTTCTTGCCGCTGCCGTTTTTCGCATTGCCGCCGGCAGCGCTGCTATCCCCGGGGCCGGGACCGGCGCCGAACAGCAGCCAGGCCAGCAGTCCGGGCTTCTTGGGCGCCTCCGGGGCCATGCGAATCACGCCGTAAGGACAGTTCCGTTCGCAATTACCGCAGCCGATGCAATTGTCCTGAATATAAACCTCGCCGTCGGCCGCCCGTCGGATTGCGTCGGGCGGGCAGTCCTTCATGCAATGCGGGTGCTCGCAATGGCGGCAGGATGTCGGCACATGGATCATTGCAAAAGTCGGGCCGGCTTCCCGGTTCAGGCGCGAGTTGCCGGCATGGGTTTCCGCGCAGGCGATCTCGCAGTTATCGCAGCGCACACAAAGCGACTCGTCGATCAGCAGCACATCGGTGGCCTCGCCGACGCCCTGCTCCATCAGAAAAGAAATCACATCTCCGCCGGCGCTCTGCTGTTCGCGCTGCACATTGGACAAAGCCCGGTTACGGTATTCCTGCTGCATGCTGTCGCGCAGCCCGGGGTCGGCTTCCAGCAGTGCGTTAAAGGCCGTACGGTCCAGCGAGATCGTTTCGCTAGGCACCGACGCGGTCACCGTTGCGCTGCGAAGCGTATTGCCCAGCAACGCCATTTCGCCGACGTAATTGCCCGCTGCCACATAAGCCAGCACCACCTCGCGACCGCCGACATCCTTGGATACGGTCACCGAGCCGCTGCGAATCAACTCCAGCGTGTCGCCTGTCTCGCCTTCGCGAAACAGGTCCTGACCGGCTTTGTATCGCTTCAATTCGGCCCGGGCGGCGATGGCCTGCAACGCATCGGCCGGTGCGGACGGCGCGAAGCGGGATTGAATGGCCCGTTGAATGAATTTTTCGTCGATCACGCGTTTCACCGCTGAGACCGAATTCATCAGGCGCACCATCGACAATCGCGGCGTTTCGACCAGCAGGCAATCCGTGCCGGCGACCACCGTTGCGCTGCGGCGGCGGCCCGAAATCAGGCTCATCTCGCCGAAAAAGTCCCCGGCACCGAGGTTCACGCGGGGGCCGGAAGCCTGTTCGGTCAACGGAATCTCGACACTGCCGTCCAGGATCGAGTAAAAGCTGTTGGTATAGTCGTTGCGTTCAAAGACCACCTCGCCCGGCGACGGATTCCTGATCTCGCTGTCGAGTAGAAATTCCCGCAGTTGCAGCGGGGTGATACCGGCCAGCAGCGGAATGCGCTGCTGAATCCGCTGCAGGCTCTGGTCGACCGACACAAAGCCGGGCATCGCCTGAAATTTCTGCTGCAAAATCGCCTCGTCCGCCGGTTCCACCGACTCGCCCCGAATGAACTCGACCACCTCGAAACCCTGGTTCATGCACTGCTTGATCAACGGGTAGCCGGCCAGCGCACCGATAATATAGAGGCCCGGCACATTCGATTCGTACTGAGGGGAGACGGCCGGAACCGAAGCCGGGTCGTCGTTTGGAAATTCAACCCCGCAGGATTCGACAAAACGGCGTGGCGGAATCGCGCCGAGACGCGCAATGATGCGGTCGCAGGGCAGGCGCGCCTCGCCGTCGGGCGTATCCAGCACCAACAGGCCCGCATGGTCGCCGGACTCCGCCCGCACCACATTGCTGCTGTAGTGACAGGCGATCTGCCCGCGCTCGATCGCGCGCAATATCGCGTCGCGATTGCCGTCTTTTGCGCGCGCGAATTCATTTTTGCGGTTGACGATATGGACGTCGTTATGGCCGGCCAGCGCCAGCGCATTTTCGATAGCCGCATCGCCGGCGCCGATGACGATAATGGTTTCGGCTTCGTAGGCCTGCGGGTCATCCAGTTGATACTGGACAAAAGGCAGGTCATCGCCCGGCACGCCGAGCCGGCGCAGATTGCCCTGCAGACCGATGGACAGCACGATATGCTCGGCCGCGATGTCCTGCCCGTCTTTCAGGCGAACCGTAAACGCCCCTTTGCCACCCTCAATGCCAACCACTTCGGCCTGTCTGCGCAGCGATACGCCGAGCCGCTCCAGACCTTCGTCCCAGGCCGCCAGAACCGCTTCCCGGGTGCCGGCGTCGAAAGCCAGCGGCGCGCGCAGCGGCAATACCGTCGGCTCGGCCATCACATGCTTGCCTTTCTGGTAGCGGAAGATCGTATTGGAAACCTGCGGGCTGGCCTCCAGCAGAATATGCGAAAGACCCGTTTCAGCGGCGCGCGCAGCCGCGCTCAACCCGGCAGGGCCGGCACCAATCACTGCCACTGTATAGATGTCACTCACTGTCCCGTTAAGTGTTGAGACCCTTCGTGGTCGGGTTATTTGCAGTGGCCAGGCGTGCTACATCACCCCGTAGGCCAACATCGCATCGGCCACTTTGATGAAGCCGGCAATATTGGCTCCTTTTACATAGTCAATATAGCCATTTTCCTGACCGTATTCCCGGCATTTCCCATGAATGCCCTTCATGATGCCCTGCAAACGCTGGTCCAGTTCTTCCCGATCCCAGGACAGGCGCTGGGAATTCTGGCTCATTTCCAGGCCGGAAACGGCCACTCCGCCGGCATTTGATGCCTTGCCGGGCGCATACATGATTTGCGCATCGTGAAATACGTCGATGCCCGCTTGTTCGGTCGGCATGTTTGCGCCCTCGCATACCGCAATACAGCCGTTATCGACCAGCGTTCTGGCATCGTCGACGGACAGTTCGTTCTGGGTTGCGCACGGCACCGCAAAATCACAGGGCACCGACCACGGCCTGGCGCCCGGATGGTAGTCACAATGGTAGGCCTCGGCATACTCGGAGATACGCCCGCGCTTCTGGTTCTTGAGTTCCTTCAGGAACGCCAGTTTCTCTTCGTTGAAACCGTCCGGGTCGTGGACGAAGCCGCCCGAATCGGATACCGTCACCACCTTGGTGCCGTATTGCAAAAACTTCTCGACCACATGCTGCGCGACGTTGCCGGAGCCGGATACCGCCGCGCTCTTGCCTTCAAAACCCAGTCCTTTGACCCTCAGCATGTTTTCCAGGAAATACACTGCGCCGTAACCGGTCGCCTCTGTTCGAATCAGACTGCCGCCGAAAGCCAGGCCCTTCCCGGTCAGCACGCCACGGAACTCATTGGCCAGCCGTTTGTACTGGCCGTACATATACGAAACCTCCCGGGCACCGACCCCGATATCGCCGGCCGGCACGTCGGTATCTGCACCGATATGGCGATGCAGCTCGGTCATAAACGAGTGACAAAAGCGCATGACCTCGCGATCCGATTTTCCCTTCAGGCTGAAATCGGATCCGCCTTTGCCGCCGCCCATCGGCAGCCCGGTCAGGCTGTTCTTGAAGGTCTGCTCGAATGCCAGAAACTTAAGCACGCTGAGGCTGACATTGTGGCTGAAGCGCAGCCCTCCCTTGTAAGGCCCGATCGCATTGCTGTGCTGAACGCGATAGCCGCGATTGGTATGAATATAGCCGTCATCGTCTTCCCAGCAGACGCGGAAAATGACGATGCGGTCGGGTTCGGTCAGACGTTCGAGAATCTGAGCGTCACGGTATTCGGGTTTATCGGCAATATAGGGAAGGATACTATTGGCGACTTCATAGACCGCCTGATGAAACTCGGGCTGATTCGGATTGCGCAATTTCAGTCCGCGCATAAAGTCATCCAACCGCTCTTGTCGGCGGGCTGCCATGGCTGACTCCTTAAATGCTGTGTTTTGTTAACTATAGCACGCTTCGAAAACGTCAGAATTGACGTTTTTTCGCGGCGGACCCCAGGGTTCGGAGTTGGATTCGGGGTTGGTTTTGCAACCGACAGGTATTTTTTGAAAACCGTCCGGGCAATGCTATGCTGCGACGGTCAGACCGACCACTGCCACCGTCGATGCCTCACACGGAAATCACAGACTTTAATGCGTTGAATATTGCTGTCCTGACCGTATCGGACAGCCGCACCGAGGCGGACGACCGTTCCGGCGCATGGCTCAAGGCGGCCGCGGTGGAAGCGGGCCACCGAATCGCCGACCGGCGGATTGTCAAAGACCGGACGAAAGCGATTCGGGCCGCCGTTCAGGCCTGGATCGAAAATCCGGCAGTCGATGCCGTTCTGACCACCGGCGGCACCGGTTTCCGCCGGCGGGATGTCACACCGGAAGCTGTCGAAGGCTTGCTGGAACGCCGTATTCCGGGCTTTGGCGAACTGTTTCGAATGCTGTCCTACCAGGAGATCGGCGCATCGACTGTCCAGTCGCGCGCGTTTGCAGGCATTGCGGGGCAAACCTTGATTTTTTGCCTGCCCGGATCCACCGGCGCCTGCCGCACCGCATGGAACCGGATTATTCGCAGCCAACTGGATTCCACCCATCGACCCTGTAACTTTGTCGAAGCGCTGCAAAGCTACCGGACGCCGGCATGAATAAACCGACGCAACACTATTCGATGGCCGATGTATCCGCCAAACCCCGTACCGCGCGGCGGGCGCTGGCCGCTGGCAGAATCACCGTCGGCGATGCAGCATTCGAGCGGCTGCAGCAAGACCGGTTACCGAAAGGCAATGCATTGGCACTGGCCGAAATCGCCGGCATACAGGCGGCCAAGCAGACACCGATGCTGATCCCGCTGTGCCATCCGATCGCGTTGAGCCGGGTGCTTCTGCGTTCGTATCTGCGGCCGGATTCCGCCGCGGTGGATATCTACTCGCTGGCTGAGATCAATCAGCGCACCGGCGTGGAGATGGAAGCCTTGTGCGGGGTGTCCATTGCATTGCTGACCGTCTGGGATCTGGTCAAGCCGGTCAACCCCGCGCTGCAGGTCTCGGAGATTCGACTGCTCTATAAAGAAGGCGGCAAAAGCGGCCGATGGGTCCACCCTGACGGCTTGCCGGCCGAGGCCGAAGCGCTGCTGAACGCTAGTTAGATCCGGCCTGCGAGCAGCGCTGACAGTTAACCCAGCCGGCCTCGCCGTCCGCATAGTATTCCTTCTTCCAGATCGGCAGGCGCCGTTTAACCTCGTCGATGATATAGCGGCAGGCTTCGAACGCTTCGTCGCGGTATGGCGCGGAAACCACGATCAACACCGCGATATCGCCGAGCTCCAGCAGACCGCTGCGATGGATGCCGTACACTCGCCGGACCGAATAGCGCTGTATCGCTTCAGCCAGTATTCGATTGCCTTCCTTGACGGCCAGCGGCCGATAGATCTCGTACTCGAGACGCAGGACCTCTCGGCCGTCGTTACGGTTTCTGACCCGGCCTTCGAACGCGACGAAAGCGCCGCTGGCCTGATCTGCCAGATGCTGTCCTATCGCGCGATCAATAGGCCGGTCGGTAATCTCGAAACTGACCGTCATCCGCCTGCGATCGGCGGAAAGAAGAGCACCTCGTCGCCATCGGCCAGTGCAGTGCCCCAGTCCGCCATTTCCTCGTTGACCGCAACCATAGCCTGCCGGTAGCGCTGCAAACCCGGGTAGATCGTCATCAGCTCGGTGAACAGGTCTTCGGGCGACTCGGCCGCGGTTTGAAGCTGCTGCTGCCGACAGCCGGTGATTTCCCGATAAATCGCAAAGTAGCCGATCTTGACCTGTTTCATCGCCGTACCGTCACCCGCCGATCCGATACATTTCAACGCGTTGCGATTTCGGTTCCGCGTCATCGGTATCGATCAAGCCGAGCGCGTGACGCTGCTCGCTGTAGCGATCCCCGCGCCGGCTCCACAATTCGCCGATACGCGCCTCCAGAGCCTGCGCGGAACCGGTTTCTTGCAGCAGCGGTGCCAGCGCGTGTCCACGGGTGGCGAACAGGCAGGTGTACAACCGGCCATCTGCAGTAATTCTGGCCCGGTCACAGCCACCGCAGAATGGCTCGCTGATAGAGCTGATAAAACCGATTTCACCGGCACCGTCACAATACTTATAGCGGCGCGCGACCCGGCCGAGCGGCGGTTCTTCCAGCGCCTCGATGGGCCAGCGCCGATGAATACGCTGCACCCATTCGCGGCTGGGCACCACCTGGTCCGGCGACCATCGGTTCGAATGGCCGACGTCCATAAATTCGATCAGGCGTACCGCATGACCGCTTCCCCTGAAATGCGACAGCAAATCCATCACCGTATGATCGTTGACGCCCCGCTCGACCACGGTATTGATCTTCAGCGAATCAAAACCGGCCTGCAGGGCCGCGGCGATACCGTGCAGAACCTGAGCGACGCTGCTCTTGCCTCCGTTCATTCGATGGAAGACTTCCGGGTCCAGGGAATCCAGGCTGACCGTGATGCGGTTCAGCCCTGCGCCGGCCAGTAGTTCGGCAAATTGCGGCAGCAATACGCCGTTGGTGGTCAGCGCAATGTCCCGCACACCGTCGATCGCGGCCAGCCGCTCGACCAGGCCCACCAGGCCGGGGCGCAGCAGGGGTTCGCCGCCGGTAATCCGTATTTTGCCGACACCCAGGGTCACGCATGCGCGGACCACCCGCTCCAGATCGCAATCGCTGAGCCAGTGGCGGCGCGGTACAAAAGGCTGTCGGCCGGATAATGCGTCCTCCGGCATGCAGTAGCCGCAGCGGAAATTGCAGCGATCCAGCACGGATATTCTTAGCGTCTGCAGCGGGCGGCCCAGGCGGTCGGCCACCGGCTGATCGGCCAGCAAGACGTTTTGCAGTTGCCTCGCCATATCAGTTAAACAGAATAATTTTCATACTAACCGCATTATAGGCCACCGCCGTTATAGATCACTGCTACTCAGGGCAAACGCAAACGCAGCGCGACATAAATCACCAGCACTGCCGTCAGACGCCGCACCCAGGCAGGCGGCAGCGATACCGCGGCTGCCAATCTGGCCGCCGGAACGGACAACAGCAAAAACGGAACGGCGCGCTTCACATGCAGCGCTGCCACGCGCCGGTAGTGGTATACCCCGCCGGCCACGACCAGGATGTTGCAGCCGAGTGCGACGACCGGAACTATTCGATAGTCGGCCTCGGTCAGAATCAGCAGCGCATTATAGGTGGAACCGCCGCCAAAACCGACGGAAGCATAGACTGCTGCAACGATAAAAAAGCCAGCGGAAGTAGCGCCACCCGGTGTTCTCGATCGGTGTTTCTGAGCTTGCGGTGAGTGTAATGTGCATCAAGCGGACGTTGCTATCAAACCTTATCGGTGCAATGCGTGGGTGGCACAGGTGCCGGGCGCCAGTAGAAAAAAGGCCGGGAAAATCCCGGCCTAAGGCGAATGGAGAGTCTGATTCATGCCTCTAAATACATACAATCGAAACTAATGCTGTACCAATCATTCAACGGTGTTTATTGTCCTGCCTCCCCCGCAGTTTCTACATGACCTGTGTCAAGTAGATGCGCGACCGGCATCATCTGTTCAGAACTGCTTGCCGAGATGGATACCGAAAACCATCGGATCGATCTTGACTGTACCGATCGAATCTCCGTTCAGATAAGCGTCGGTCTCAATGTCCATATATCGCAGGCTGCCGTTCAGCCACCAGCGATCCTTGAGTTCGAAATCCGCACCGAGTTCGAACGCAACGCCGACCGAATCGTCCAGGCGCAGACGACCGCCTTGAAGCGGGCCCTGCAGCGACTCCTTGAAAAACAAGGTGTAATTGATACCGGCGCCGAGATACGGCTGAAATTTGCCGGCAGGATTGAAATGGTACTGAACCGAAAGGGTTGGCGGCAGTTGCTCGGTATCACCGACCCGGGTGCCGTCCTTCAGATAAATATTGTGATCAAAAGGCGTTGCAGCCAATAGTTCGATACCCCAGTGGTCGGTCAGCATGCGCGTAACGTTAAAAGTCAGCGCAGTGCCGCTGCCGACATCCACCACCGGGTGGTTGTTTGATTTGGCGTCCACCGTGCTTAGTCCGGCACGAATTACCCAGTCGCCGGCCTCGTGGGCGAAACCCTGTTGAAATGCCGCCAGAAATAATAAAACGGCAATAGTAATCTTTGTCTGCATTGCGAAATACTCCGAGGTTTGCGCGATGCATGGTAGGGAGTTTTGGCCATCATTTACCTGACCCAGGTCAGGTTTGTCGTGGATAAAATCAGCGTGCTAAAACCGGTGGTTTGCCGGCCGCAAATCCGGCCCGTGGATGACCCGGCCGCGAACAGCAGACCGGCAGTTAATTGACCGGGATCATTTGTATTGGCAGCGGTCGAGGCTACAGTGCTTCGGCAAGATACCAGCGGTAATTCCCTATGACTGAACCATTGTTTGATACGGAATTGATCCGGCGCTATGACCATCATGGACCCCGGTACACTTCCTATCCGACCGCCGCCGAATTTCACGACGGGTTTGCCGAAACCGGATACCGCGAGCAGGCCCGGTTGTCCAACGATGACCTGATTCCGAAACCGCTGTCGCTATACCTGCATATTCCGTTCTGCCGGTCGCTCTGCTACTACTGCGCATGTAACAAGAAGATTACCCAGCACGCTGAAGACGCCGTTCCATATCTGGCAGCACTGCACAATGAAATCGCCATTCAGAGCGCGCTGTTCGACCCGGACCGCCCGGTGATTCAACTCCATCTGGGGGGCGGCACACCGACTTTCCTGTCCGATGCGCAACTCGAGTCGCTGATCGGCCATATCGGACAGCATTTCACCCTGCGCCACCGCGGCATTCGTGAGTGGTCGGTGGAAATCGACCCGCGTACCGTCACACCCGAACGCATTTCGGCACTGGCCGGAATGGGCTTTAACCGCCTCAGTATGGGTATTCAGGATTTTCACCCGCCGGTGCAGCGGGCCGTCAACCGCATCCAGTCTCCGGCGGAAGTGGCAGGGCTGGTGAATGAGGCCCGGCACTGGGGCTTTCAGTCGATCTCTTTCGACTTGATCTACGGGCTGCCTTTACAGACCCCAGCGAGCTTTGAGCAAACCCTGCAAAAAGTGGTTGCGATGAGCCCGGACCGGATTTCGGTTTACAACTACGCCCATCTGCCGGACCGTTTTCGCGCGCAGCGGCTGATCGATGCCGCGGATCTGCCCTCGGCAGCGGAAAAACTGCGCCTGCTGGAACTCAGCGTCAACTACCTGTGCGACGCAGGCTATGAATATATCGGCATGGATCATTTTGCGATGCCGGACGACTCCCTGAGCAAAGCCAGGCGATCGGGCCATCTGCACCGCAACTTCCAGGGCTACTCGACCCTGGCCGAATGCGACTTAATCGGCATGGGTGCCAGTGCTATCAGCCATGTCGGCGACTGCTACGTGCAGAACGTCAAGGAAACCAAACCGTATACCGCGCAGCTAACCGCCGGCTACTTGCCGACCACGCGCGGCCTGCTGCTGAGCGAAGACGACAAGGTCAGAGCCTATGCCATTCACTCGGTGATGTGCCGCGGCCTGCTTCGCTATGCCGAACTATCCAAGCGTTTCGACATCGACCCAACGGTTTACTTCGAACGCGAACAGCCCCGCCTGGCCGAACTGCAGCGTGACGGCCTGATAGACCTGGCTCCGGACCGGCTGGAAGTCACCGCCAAAGGCCGCTTCCTGCTGCGAACGATCGCAATGGCGTTCGACGCCTACCGCCGACCGGACCAGAAACTGTTTTCAAAGGCGATATAAACGGGCAAACCGCCAACCAAACTATCGTGTCCGGCCGGCAAACGTAACCAATACCCGTTCATCTGAAGCCTCATAATCTGAGAGAACCCCGGGCTTCACAGCACTAAGCTAGGTAGGCTATCTGACTCCTATGGGAAGATAAGCCTAGTTGAATTGCCGCGTTTTCGAGGACGCTCGCTTTTAAGCGATCAGCGGCAATGACCGTCAACCATAAACTTCAAGGGGGAATTATGCAGTTCTATGCTTTTCAGACCGGCATCAGGCAGTCGCTTTACGGTCTTGTATGCCTGTTCGTATTGGGTGGATGTGCAACTTGTGAGGAAGTTGTGCTGTGGGGAGGCGATCCCGATGGATATTCCACCACACCCGATGATCCCATTCACCACACTGGTGGTCCGTATGGCTACACTTTGGCTCCGGCAGAAACTCGAAGATTTGACGAGGCCGGTGATAACAGTTCTATCGTTCACTCATTTGATTTAAGCGGCTTTGGTCATATAACCGGAGCTGTTCTGGAATTTGAAGCAGCGCCACAGGGAGCTGAAGACTGGGACGATGCGATAATTATGTATCCCTATATGATTGCAGCTAACGGTGCGTCTGTGACGGGGGCTTATCTCGGCACCGATTCAACGCGTAACGTCTATGGGCTCTGGAACGGGCTTTGGTCGGTATCCAACAGTAATGCCGGAAATAAATCCTTTACGATTGATTTAACCAATTTTCCTAGCGATAAATTTAATTACACGCACGGAGGGCAAAGACCAAACGAACCCTTATCGAATGTCCCGCCTTTTGTTACTACACTTGCTAACCCCAATCTCACAACCAGCGGAGGCTATCAGAAAGCCGGGTTTCATGACATTACCGAGTTGATGAACCACTACAAATTTCTGGATGTTAAGCTTGGCGATGATACTGCGGTTAAGTATTTCAAGTTGACCTTGACCAGCTGTCAGTGCAAATAGGAAGCGTTTCCGTATATACGTATTAATCTGATATAAGTCAGCTAGCTTCACGCCGCGAACCAGGGGATCGGCCAGACCATGCCGTCACGTTGATGGCGGTTTTCGCGCAAGCGATTGAAGCCGACAACTGACTCCGTCGCCGCAGCCGGTTGGTTCGCGCAGCGAATCAGAGGACCGGCCAAACCATGCCGTCACGTTGGTGGCGGTTTTCGCCGCAAGGCGAAAGAAGCCACCAACTGACTCCTCAGCATACGTAGTTTTCCTGATGCCCCCCACCCTCCAAAACTCTAAAATAAACTCGGGAAACCGCCAGGGTAGCAGTGTATGGTCGTTTTAGCTCTCAGCAAACAGCCAGTTTCCGGCAAGCACGGTGCACCGGGCATCGCGTGCAGCCGCTGTTCGCTGGGCCGGCTCTGTATTCCGGCCGGGCTCGACCGGCGGGAACTCAGTCGCTTTGAACGGATCGTACACAAGTCGCCACCCTTCCAGTCAGGCCAGCATTTGTTCCGTAGCCACGACGCATTCAACCAGATCGCCGCAGTGCGTTCCGGTTGTTTCAAAAGCTATGTCGTTAATAAGGATGGTAGCGAACGGGTCGTGGGTTTCCATCTGCCCGGCGAAATCATCGGTCTGGACGCTATTCACCCGGGCAAGCATCTGGCCAACGTCGTCGCGCTGGATACCAGCTCGGTCTGCTCGCTGCCGTTCAGCGATATGAGCCGGCTGGCGGCCGAACTGCCAGGCCTGCAACAACAATTGTTCAAGGTGATGAGCCAGCGGATCGGTGAGGTTGCAAATATCGCGGCCGACCGGAGCGCAGACCAGAAACTCGCGCTGTTTCTGACCGAACTGTCCCGGCGTTTCGAGGCGCGGGGCTACTCGGCCCGGGAATTTAATCTCGCGATGGCGCGCAGCGATATCGCCAACTATCTCAGGCTAGCCACGGAAACGGTCAGCCGGGTGCTGGCCCGCTTTCATCGGCAAGGCCTGATCAACGTCAACCGCAAGCATATCGAACTACTGAACACTGACGCGCTGCTGACCATAGCGCATTCCGGCGACGCACCGGCAGACTAGGTCGCACCGGCCCGTATCCGCTGCCTGAATTTCGCCAAAACCGGCGATTCCGAATCAGTAGTCTCTTTACCCATCATCGGGTATCCTTGGCTGCCAATGACCATCACAGCCGAGGTTGAATGGCCTGGCCGACATAACCATGAAGCCGACCGATACTCAGAATCCGGACTACTTCCATAAAGTCGTGGATTGTCAATGGGGCTGTCCGGCCCACACCGATGTGCCTGAATACATCCGCCTGATCGCCCAGGGCCGTTTCTCTGACGCCTATATGGTGAATCGCAAATCCAACGTATTTCCGGGTATTTTGGGCCGGGTTTGCGACCGTCCCTGCGAACCGGTCTGCCGCCGCGGCCGGGTGGACGAGGAGCCGGTTGCAATCTGCCGGCTGAAGCGGGTTGCGGCCGATCACAAAGACGATATTCGCGACCGGCTGCCGCAGGCAGCCCCGAAGAAAAACGGCAAACGCATCGCGCTGATCGGTGCCGGCTGCGCCTCCCTGACCGTCTGCAACGACCTGGTGCCGCTGGGCTACGACTGCACCGTTTTCGAGGCGCTGCCGGTGCCCGGCGGGCTGATGCGTTCTAATATTCCGGCGTTCCGCCTGCCGGTGGAAATTCTGGACGAAGAGATCGGCTATATCACCGATATGGGCGTCGATCTGCGCCTGAACCACCGTATCGACAGCATGAAGGCACTGCTGGCCGAGGGCTACGACGCGGTCTTCGTCGGTTCCGGCGCGCCCAAAGGCAAGGAACTCAAACTGCCCGGCAGAGAAGCGGCCGATGCCAATATTCATATCGGTATCGAATGGCTGGAGTCCATCGCGTTCGGACACATCGACAAGATCGGCGAGAAAGTACTGATTATCGGTGTCGGCAATACTGCGATGGACTGCTGCCGCTCGTCGCTGCGCCTCGGCGCCAAAGACGTAAAAGTGATGGCGCGCAAACCCCGCGGCTTCTTCAAGGCTTCCGACTGGGAACTGGAAGACGCGGAAGAAGAAAACGTGGAAATCGTGATCAACCACTCGCCAAAAGAATTTCTGCTGGAAAACGGCCGGCTGGTCGGCATGAAATTCGATGTGATGGAATACGATGTCGAGAACGGGCGCATCACCGATACCCGGGTGGTCGGCGAAAAAATCTTTCCGTGCGACGATGTGGTGCTGGCCATCGGCCAGGAAAATGCGTTTCCGTGGATTGAGCGGGACATCGGTATCGAATTCAATCAATGGGAAGAACCCCTTGTTGACGAGACCACTTATGAATCCACCCGCCACGGGGTGTTTTTCGGCGGCGATTCCGCCTTTGGGCCGAAGAACATCATCTGGGCAGTGGAGCACGGCCACCAGGCGGCAATTTCCATTCACAATTATTGCCGCGGCATTCCGATCACCGAGCGGCTGCCGGACCGAATGAATCTGGCCAGTCAGAAAATGGGTATCCACGAGTGGAGCTATTCCAACGATTTCGACGATGCCGCACGCCGCAAAATGCAGCATGTGCCGTTGGTGAGCCGCTTTCAGGAGCTGACCACGGAAGTGGAATTGGGCTTCGATCCGGAACAGGTTGCCAAAGAAGTCGAGCGCTGTCTGAACTGCGATATCCAAACCGTGTTCTTCGACCAGTTGTGCATCGAGTGCGATGCCTGCATCGACATCTGCCCGACACACTGCCTGACCATCACCCACGAAGGCGAAGAGGCGGACTTGCGCAGCCGTCTGAAAGCGCCGGCCGAAAACCTGGAACAGGCTATCTACGTCTCCGACAAGCTCAAGCAGACCGGCCGGATCATGGTCAAGGACGAAAACGTCTGCGTCCACTGCGGACTCTGCGCGGAGCGCTGTCCCACTGCCGCCTGGGATATGCAGAAATCCCTGCTCGGCATTTCCTACGCCAAAGATCACGACGGAATGACAACATGTCAGCAACGCAAAGCCGGATAAACGACTTTGTCCTGAAAATCGCCACCGTCAACGGTACCGGATCGGCCAGCGCCAACAACCTGCTGATGAAGGCCCTGTTCCGCATGGGTATACCGGTGACCGGCAAAAATCTGTTTCCGTCCAACATCCAGGGGCTGCCGACCTGGTATGAGATCCGCGCCAGCAAGGACGGCTATCTGTCGCGTTCCGGCCGGGTGGATGTGATGGTCGCGATGAACGCACAGACCTACCGCCAGGATCTGGAAGAAGTCAGCCCCGGCGGCTATCTGATCTACGATTCCACCTGGCCGCGCGACAAGCTGCTGGCCCGGGACGATATCACGGTAGTCGGTATTCCGCTGGCCAAGATGGCCAACGAGCACTTCAAGGTCGCCCGTGTGCGCATTCTGATGAAGAACATCGCCTATGTGGGCGCACTGTGCGCGCTGATGGATATCGACCTGAAGATCGTACGCCGCCTGCTGGAAGAAACCTTTGCCGCGAAACCCAAGCTGATCGATTCCAATCTGCAGGCCATCAAGCTGGGTCATGACTACGCCCGCATGAACGTTCAGTGTCCGCTGCCGGCACGAGCGGAGCCGATGCAGGCCACCGGTTCGAGCTTCCTGATCGACGGTAACAGCGCCGCTGCACTGGGCTGCGTCTATGCCGGTGCGACAGTCGGCGCCTGGTACCCGATCACGCCGTCTACGTCGCTGATGGACGGCTTCAAGAAATACTGCGAAAAGTTCCGGCGCGACCCGGACAGTGACCCGGACAGCGGCACGAACAATTTCTGCATCATTCAGGCCGAGGACGAACTGGCCGCGGCCGGTATGGTGCTCGGGGCAAACTGGGCCGGCGCGCGGGCGTTTACGCCGACCAGCGGTCCGGGCATTTCGCTGATGAGCGAATTTATCGGTTTTGCCTATTACGCCGAAATCCCGTCGGTGTTCTTCGACATACAGCGGGTCGGCCCCTCTACCGGCATGCCGACCCGCACGCAGCAATGCGATGTGCTGATGGCCGCGTACGCTTCCCATGGCGACACCCGCCACCCGGTACTGTTCCCGGCCGACCCGGAGGACTGTTTCTATATGGCGGTGCAGGCTTTCGACCTGTCCGACCGGCTGCAGACCCCGATCTTCGTGCTGTCCGATCTGGATATCGGCATGAACGACTGGATGTGCCCGGAACTGGAATGGGACGATAGCTACCGGCCCGACCGGGGCAAGGTACTGGACGCCGATGCGCTGGAAAAAATGGAAAAATTCCACCGCTATCTGGACCGGGACGGCGACGGCATCGCGGCTCGAACCCTGCCCGGGGTCAGCGCCAAAGGCGCGTATTTCACGCGTGGTTCCGGCCACAACCGCTATGGCGGATATACCGAGGACGCGGACGAATACCAGGATGTCGTAGACCGGCTGCTGGTCAAATGGGAAACCGCCAAAGAACTGGTACCGGCACCGGTGCTGACCGCAGCCGATCAGCATACCGATATCGGCATCATCGCCTTCGGCGGTTCTGACGGCGCGGTGCGAGAAGCGCTGGACCGGTTGCGCGATACCGGAATTCACGTCAACTACCTGCGGCTTCAAGCCTTTCCGTTCAACGCCGAGGTGCAGCAGTTCCTGGATGCGCATCAATCCGTCTTTGTGGTCGAACAAAACCGGGATGCGCAGATGAAATCTCTGCTGATTCTGGAAACCGATGTCGACCGCGACAAGCTGATCTCCATTCTGCATTACAACGGCCTGCCGATTCCGAGCGACTGCGTGGTGGAAGGCCTGAGTTCGCACGTTGCCAAGGAGGCCGTCGCATGACCTGGATTGCAAAGCCCAACGTCAACTTTCCGGGGCAGACCAAGAACGAGCTGGGCCTGAGCCTGCGCGACTACGAAGGGGTTACTTCCACACTGTGTGCCGGCTGTGGCCACGATTCCATCACCGCAGCCATCGTCCAGGCGTTCTGGGAGCTGGCGGTGCGGCCGGAACAGGTCATCAAGATGTCCGGCATCGGCTGTTCGTCCAAAACGCCGGCCTACTTCCTGTCCGGTGCGCACGGCTTCAATTCCGTCCATGGCCGCATGCCGTCGGTGGCGACCGGCGCGCTCGCGGCCAACCGCGATATGGTTTGCGTTGCGGTTTCCGGCGATGGCGATTCGCTGTCCATCGGCTTCGGTCAGTTCGGCCATGTGGTACGGCGCAATCTGAATATGCTCTATATCATTGAGAACAATGGCGTCTACGGCCTGACCAAGGGCCAGTTCTCAGCCTCGGCCGACCCCGGCAGCAAGGCCAAGAAAGGCGAGGAAAACCGAATGCAGGCAATCGACCCGGTCGCAACCGCGATCACGCTCGGCGGCAGCTTCGTCGCGCGCAGTTTTTCCGGCGACAAAGAACAGCTGGTGCCGTTGATCAAGGCCGGCCTGAGCCACAACGGCTGTGCCGTTCTGGATGTGATCTCACCCTGCGTAACGTTCAACGACCACGATGGTTCAACCAAGAGCTATGCCCACACCCGCCAGCACTACCACCCAGCCATTCATACCGATTTCGTACCTCCGTCCGAGGAAATCAAGGCCCGCTACGACGAAGGCGCGAGCCTGCCGATCGAACTGCACGACGGCTCGACGATTGTGCTGAAGAAGGTCGACAAGGACTACGATCCTTCCAACCGCGTTCAGGCCATCGGCTACCTGGAAGACTACCGCGCACGCGGCGAGATCGTGACCGGGCTGCTGTATATCGACGAACAGCTCGAAGATATGCATCAGCTCTCAAACACCGTGGCCGAACCATTGTCCCGAGCCGCATACGAAGACCTGAACCCGGGGCGAGACGCGCTGAAGAAGCTGCAGGAGACGCTGCGCTGAAGCCCGCGGTGTAGCCGCCGTAAATTCCACCGGTATCGACCTCGCCGCTTTGCCGTATGGCTGCGGTGCAGATGATAAGGAGTCTGGGGCCGGCTCCCCGTTTCCGATTAATATCCGGTCGGCGGTGCGAAACGCCCTACGGTTTCGAGCAGTAGGTCTTCAGGCCGAACGACCCTGCCCGCGGGTCGGCAGCGAATTCATGCAGCGACGGCAGTGCAGCGAAGAACTGGTTGGCAGTGGAATGGGAAACAACGAAAATGCGCCGCTGCCTGGCAATGGCATCCACCCGCCGGCTCAGGTCCGGCATATATTCAGGCAATACGCTGTTCATCACGAAATAGCAGTCCGCCGGCGGCCAGTCCAGGCGCGTGATATCGCCCTGCTGTATTTGAATCGCGTGCCAGCCCCGGTGCTGCCGGACCCGGGCGGCCTCGCGGGCTCGCTCCGCAATCAGTTCGATGCCGTAGCCGCGACACTCGAACAGCGCCGCGGCATAAAACAGCACCCGGCCGTATCCGCAGCCGATATCCAGCAGCGATGACCAGGAATATCCGGCCAGCCGGCGGAACGCGCGGCGAATAATCCGGTATGGAAAATCGCCGGTATCCACCCGATGGTGCCCATAAGTCAGAATCAGATCGGTAAAATCGAGCCGTGCTTCGGTCGAGTCTCTGCGAATACCGATCAACGCGTCGATATCCGCGTTCGAATAGCGGCGGCCGCCGCGATGATACTCGCCCAGGCGCCGTGCCAGCACCCGGTTATCCGGCAGCGGCCGGGAAACGCCGGTCGTCGCTGCAGCCGGCGCGGCGGCGCTGTCAGTCCCGTATCGCTTCAAGTGCCTTTTCGACTGTGCGGATCACGCCCCGCCGCCGCTCCGCTTCGGCATTGAACTGCCGCTCGGAAGCTTCGATATCCTGTTGGCAA
>JANQPM010000006.1 GCA_028289465.1 Lysobacterales bacterium
CGAAACCGCCGTCTGACTCCACCTGCACGCGCTTAACGGTTCCGTCAGAAGGCTTCTTCGCTACCGCGAAACCGCCGTCTGACTCCACCTGCACTACGAAAGAAGCGGGCGCGAGACTCCTTTATGTCCAGTCGACCGGCTGCAGCTCGACAGAGGACTGGTCGTAGTCCGACCATAACTGCGCGATGGTCTGCTGCCGGGTCGGGTGCCATAAACCAGGCGCCAGATCGTACAGCGGCTTCAGCACATGGGCGAAATGAACGATTTCGCTGCGCGGCAGGCGCAGTTCCGGGCCGTCAAGGACCAGATCGTCATATATCAGAATGTCGATATCCAGCGTTCGATCCGAAAATTTCGGTACATCGCGCCGGCGGCCATGGCTGTCTTCAAACGCGTTGAGCAGATGCTTCAGTTCCAGCGGCCCGGCGTGGGTTTCCACCCGCGCGACCAGGTTCAGAAAGTCTTCGCCGTCAAAGCCGACCGCCGGGCTGCGATAAACCGGCGAAAATGCGGCGTCGATAAACGTATCCTGGAGCCAGGTGATGGCGATGCGGACATGGCGCTCCGCGTTCACATTGCTGCCGATGCCGAGGTAGGCGGAGGCCATCAGTTGCCGTTCCCGGAGTCATCGTTCCCGGAATCGTCATTCCGGCTGCGTTCGATAATCACCCCGACCGCGCTGGAACCGCGCACCGCGCCGGGTTTGCTCAATTTCAGCTTCAGCCGGCACACCGGAAATTCGGTCAACACGATTTTCGCGCAGCGCTCGGCCAACGTTTCCACCAGTTGGTATTCTGATTGGCCGACAAACTCGATCAAGCGCTTGGCCACCCGTTTGTAGTCCAGGGTGTCGTCGATATGATCCGAACGGGCAGCCTGGCGAATATCAAAGGCCATCTCCATGTCCAACGATACGGTCTGCTTGATTTCCCGTTCCCAGTCGAAGATACCGATTACCGTCTCGATTCTGAGGTCTTCGATAAATACAAGGTCGTTCATCGGTCGATAGGCTCCAAAGTTTCCAGCGACCAGCGGGGTCTGGCCTGAATGTCCAGCGCGGCGGTATCGCCGGCCAGCAGGCGCTGGCAGCCGGCATAGGCGATCATCGCGCCGTTGTCGGTGCAAAATTCGGGCCGCGGATAGCTGACCGCCCAGCCGTGTTTGTCCGCCTGCTGCGATAACTGTCGGCGCAGCATTCGGTTTGCCCCGACGCCGCCGGCAACCACCAGTTGCCCGCAGCGGATCTGCTGCAGCGCCCGGCGGCATTTAATACTCAGTGTGTCGGTCACAGCCAACTGAAAGCCGGCGGCGATATCGGCCCGCGTCTGCTCGTCCTGGTGGCCGTTTTGCCACAGCTGGCGCGTATGGGTCTTCAGGCCGCTGAAACTCAAGTCCAGCCCGGGTCGGTCGGTCATCGGCCGCGGAAAACCGAAGCGCTTGGCATCGCCCCGTTCAGCCAGTTTGGCCAGTTCGGGCCCGCCGGGGTAGGGCAGGCCGAGCAATTTGGCGGTCTTGTCGAATGCCTCGCCGGCCGCATCGTCCAGCGTTTCGCCCAGTACTCGATAGCGGCCCACGCCGGCGACTTCGACCAGCATGGTGTGGCCGCCGGACACCAGCAGCGCGACAAACGGAAACTCCGGCGGTGAGTCTTCCAGCATCGGCGCCAGCAGATGGCCTTCCATATGATGCACGCCGATTGCCGGAACCCCGAGCGCCAGCGCCAGGCTGCGGCCGATACTGCTGCCGACCAACAGCGCGCCGATCAGGCCCGGTCCCTCGGTGTATGCGATACCGTTCAGCGAATCCAGCGTGAGGCCGGCCTGATCCAGTATTTGCCGGATCAGCGGCAGAGTCTTGCGCACGTGATCGCGGGATGCCAGCTCAGGCACCACGCCGCCGTACTCGGCATGGATTGCAATCTGCGAGTGCAGCGCATCGGCCACCAGGCCGCGCCGGCTGTCGTAGAGCGCAACGCCGGTCTCGTCGCAGGAAGTTTCAATGCCTAAAACCAGCATGCGGTGACCATCAACCTGAAAAGTGGCGACATTGTACGGGAATATGCTCGAGGCTGTCGTCAATCCGGCTTCGAAACGGCTGTTTTTACGGCGATATAAGCTTTGCAATTGCCCTTTTACCCGCGGTAAAATAGCCGGCTTCGCTCGCTGAGCAGATTATTTGAAAGATTTGGAGCAAATATGCCGAGTGTGAAAGTTCGCGAAAACGAGCCGTTCGAATACGCGTTGCGGCGCTTTAAGCGGTCTTGCGAAAAAGCCGGCGTGCTGGCGGAAACCCGTCGCCGTGAATATTACGAAAAGCCTACCCAGGAACGTAAGCGTAAGCAGGCGGCCGCCGTCAAGCGCCATTTGCGTCGTTTGTCGCGCGAAAACAACCGTCGCCGTCAGTTGTACTGATCGCCTGACCGGCTATCAGATCGCCAGGCCATGTCTCTAAAAGACCGTATCCAGGAAGATGTGAAGCACGCGCTGCGCGGCAAAGACCGCCAGCGGCTGGGTGTGCTGCGTCTGATCATGGCGGCGGTGAAGCAGCGCGAAGTCGATGAGCGCATCTCACTCGACGATGACGGCATCGTCCTGGTGCTGGACAAGATGAGCAAGCAGCGACAGGATTCCCTGGATCAGTACACCAAGGCCGGTCGAGACGATCTGGCCGCGCAGGAGCGCTTCGAATTGGATGTGCTGGCCACCTACCTGCCTGAACCGCTGGGCGAGGCCGAACTCAGCGCGTTGATCGACGAAGCCCTGGCCGACACCGGCGCTGCCAGCATGCGGGATATGGGCGCTGTGATGAGCCGTTTGCGCCCGCACGTGCAGGGCCGGGCGGATATGAAACAAGTCAGCACGGTGGTTCGCAACCGTCTGGGCGCGTAAGCCCCATTGAATAGCGGGCACAGCACCGGTCATTATCTCAGCAGCGCCGCTGATACCCACCGAAATACGCAATTATGAGCGGCCGTATTCCGGAATCCTTTATCGAAGAACTGGTCAACCGCATCGATATCGTCGATGTCATCGAACCGCGTGTGCCGCTGAAACGCGCCGGAAACGAATTCAAAGCCTGCTGCCCGTTCCACGACGAAAAAACCCCGTCTTTTACCGTCAGCCCGAAAAAACAGTTTTTTCATTGTTTTGGCTGCGGTGCTCACGGTACTGCTATCGGCTTTCTGATGCAGTACGATGGTCTTGAGTTCGTCGATGCGGTGGAAGACCTGGCCCGGCAGGCCGGTCTTGAAGTGCCGCGCGAAGCCGGGTTTCGGCCGGCACGCGACCAGAGCCTGTATGACTTGATGGCCGAAGCCGCAACTTATTACCAGGCCCGGCTCAAGGAATCGCCCGAAGCCATCGACTATTTGAAGCGCCGCGGCGTCAGCGGCGAGATCGCCCGGGATTTCGGTCTCGGGTACGCACTGGAACGCTGGGACGGCCTGCTGAAACGGCTGGGCGGCAGCCCTGAAACGGAACAGAAACTGCTGTCCACCGGCCTGCTCAGCCGCGGCGATCGCGGCCTGTACGATAAGTTTCGCCAGCGCATCATGTTTCCTATCCACGACAAGCGCGGCCGGGTCATCGCGTTCGGCGGGCGAGCCCTGGCCGACCGTGGGCCGAAATATCTGAATTCGCCGGAAACCGAGTTATTTCACAAGGGCCGCGAACTCTACGGCCTGTATCTGGCGCGGCAGCATACCGGCGACGATCCGCGCCTGATCGTGGTTGAGGGCTATATGGACGTCGTTGCGCTGGCCCAGTTCGGCATTCGCAACGCCGTGGCCACGCTCGGCACGGCAACCACCATGGAGCACGCGGAAATGCTGTTCCGCAGCGTGCCGGAAGTAGTCTATTGCTTCGATGGCGACCGTGCCGGCCGCCAGGCTGCATGGCGGGCCCTGGATGCAACCCTGCCGAAAATGCGCGACGGCCGGCAGGCGAAGTTTTTGTTTCTGCCGGAAGGAGAGGACCCCGATAGCATGGTGCGCCAGGAAGGTGCCGATGCATTTCGCCGGCGGGTGGATCAGGCCACGCCGTTATCGGCGTTCTTCTTTCAGCAACTATCGGCGCAGACCGACGTACAGTCGCTGGAAGGCCGGGCCAGGCTGGCGGAGCTGGCCCGCCCGTATCTGGAGAAAATGCCGTCCGGTGTACTGCGCGAGTTAATGCACGACGATTTGCAGCGCCGCGTGACTCATGCGGTATCGTTGAAGCGCGCGCCAACCGCTGCCAAAACGCCGACGGTCCGCGGGCAGCGTACCAACGTGCGCACGGCCATTGCCCATCTGCTGCAGAATCCGCAACTGGCATCAAAGGTGCCGGACTTGCCGGAACTAGCCGAAAAAGCCTTGCCCGGCCTGGATTTACTGGCACAATTGCTTGAATTTTGCCGGACCCGTCCCCAGGTTTCGACGGCTGGGCTGTTGGAGCACTGGCGCGACCATGATCTGGGTGCGCATTTGGGGGTGCTGGCGGCCAGCGAATTGCGCCTGAATGAATCGAACGAAGAGGCGTTCTGGCGCGATACCCTGAATCGAATCGCTCAGGAAGTGGTCGAAAAACAGATCGGCGAACTGGAGGAAACGCAGCGTCAGCGCTTGTTGACGGACGATGGCAAGCAGAGCTTGTCACGGCTGTTGAAACGCCGAACGGAACTGGAAGACAAGCATGCCGAAAATTGACCTTTGCCGGTCGCATGCGGTCAATGGATGAACTATAGTTAACTAGCCCTGTAACAGAATCGTCATATGGATCAAAACCAGCAATCGCAACTCAAGCAACTCATCACCAAAGGCAAGGAACAAGGTTTTCTGACCTACGCACAGGTCAACGACCACCTGCCTGATGATATTGTCGATCCGGAGCAGATCGAAGACATCATCAACATGATTAATGACATGGGTATTTCGGTGCACGAAGAAGCGCCGGATGCCGATGCATTGATTCTGAACGATGATGCGACCACCGATACCGACGACGATACCGCGGCGGAAGAAGCCGCGGCGGCATTGGCTGCGGTAGAAACCGAAATCGGTCGCACCACCGACCCGGTACGCATGTACATGCGGGAGATGGGCACGGTGGAACTGCTGACGCGCGAAGGCGAGATCGCCATCGCAAAGCGGATTGAAGAGGGCCTGAACCAGGTGAATGCGGCCCTGGCGCGCTTTCCGGGCACCATCGAGAGCCTGCTGGTGGAATACGACCTGTATGCGTCGGGCGAGCAGCGCCTGGCCGAGGTCTTTCTGGATTTTATCGACCCCGAGGAACTGCTCAACCAGCCGGACAGCCCGAAACCTCCGACCGCCGAGGAGCGCGATAAGGAAGAAGAGGCTGGCCCGACCGGTCCGGATCCCGAAGAGGTGGCCGAGCGCTTTGAGGCGCTGCGAAAGCTCTATACCCAGTTCCTGAAGCTGCACGTGAAGCACGGCCACGACCATGCCAAGGTCAACGCGGTGCGGGAACAGATGGCCGAGGCGTTTCTGCTAAAGAAACTGCCGGCCAAAATGCTCGATTATCTGATCGACCAGTTGCGCTTCAGCGTATCCAAGGCACGCAGTCTGGAGCGGGTGATTCTGAACCTGGCGGTAGTCCAGTCGAAGATGCCGAAGCGCACTTTTCTGCAGAGCTTTTCGGAAAACGAATCCAACGAGAAATGGCTGGACCCGATTCTCAAAGGCAAGCAGAAATTCGTGCCGGCGCTGGCCGAAGTGGCCGACGATATTCGCGCCGCACAGCGCCAGTTGCAGCAGTTGGAAGTCGCTAACCGCATCACTATCGCCGAACTGAAAGACATCAACCGCACCATGTCCATTGGCGAGGCCAAGGCCCGCCGGGCGAAAAAGGAAATGGTCGAAGCCAACCTGCGGCTGGTGATCTCGATCGCGAAGAAATACACCAACCGCGGCCTGCAGTTCCTGGACCTGATTCAGGAAGGCAATATCGGACTTATGAAAGCGGTGGACAAATTCGAGTACCGCCGCGGCTACAAGTTCTCGACCTATGCTACCTGGTGGATTCGCCAGGCCATTACCCGTTCCATCGCCGATCAGGCGCGCACCATCCGCATTCCGGTACACATGATTGAGACCATCAACAAACTCAATCGCATTTCCCGCCAGATGCTGCAGGAAATGGGCCGCGAACCGATTCCCGAGGAGCTGGCCGAGCGTATGGAATTGCCGGAAGACAAGGTTCGCAAAGTGCTGAAGATTGCCAAAGAGCCGATTTCGATGGAAACGCCGATCGGAGACGACGAAGATTCGCATCTCGGTGACTTCATCGAAGACGCGAACATCGCGTCCCCGGTCGATTCGGCCACCAAGGTCGGCTTGACCGATTCCGTTCAGGGCGTACTGTCCGGCCTGACCCCGCGCGAAGCGAAAGTGCTGCGCATGCGCTTCGGTATCGACATGAATACCGACCATACCCTGGAAGAAGTCGGCAAGCAGTTCGACGTGACCCGCGAACGCATTCGCCAAATCGAAGCCAAAGCCCTGCGCAAACTGCGCCACCCGACCCGTTCTGAACAGCTCAGAAGTTTTTTGGATTTGGACTCCTAGTAACGCGCACGTATCGATACAAGTCAGAGGGGCCCTTAGCTCAGTTGGTTAGAGCAGTCGACTCATAATCGATTGGTCGTAGGTTCAAGTCCTACAGGGCCCACCAATTTAAGGGGGAAGTAAATCCCCCTTAAATGAATGAGCCCAGCAGAATCTGCTACTCCATAAGCGTATTAATTTGGTTTGAGCGCTGAGATTGCCTCGCGGCAGGGGATTTATGGGTGTTAGGGTTCCCGTTTCTTTTTTTGGTTTGACACTGCCTCGCAGGGAGTGTCCTGAGTCTTTCTTATTGCCACTCGGCGCGACGCGGTTCAAGTCCTACAGGGCCCACCAATTTTAGGGGGAAGTAAATCCCCCTTAAATGAATGGACCCTGCAGAATCTGCTACTCCATAGGTTTTCCATTTCAGGGTCCCCCATTCCGGCCTTTCACGGCGTCCGTTCCGGCGAGTCGCCTGCAGCTCCTGTGAGCGGAGCCACCTTTATTGCCTGGCCTCTGTTGATTCGATTTCATCAGACCTGGCTGACCGGTGCCGGATGATTGGATAGGAATAAGCTATCGCTTTGATCGAAACAATTAATTGGAGAGCGAAAATTGACTTTGCAACAATGAAAACTGTGGAAACCCATTGTGAAACATGAATTTTTGCACGGGAAATATGCTCAAGGAGGGTTCGATGTTCACTAAAACACTACCAGTGATTGCCATATTGCTGATTGGATTGTCCCCGGTCACCTCGATAACCCCTGTGCTTGCACAGGAAAACGCAGTGACGAATGAATACTGGTGGCCCAACCGGTTGAATCTCAAGCCGCTGCGCCAGCATTCGCCGGCGTCCAGTCCGATGGACGAAGCGTTTAATTATGCTGAAGCATTCGAAAGCCTGGATCTCAATGCGGTCAAACGAGATCTGGAAGCGCTGATGACGACTTCTCAGGATTGGTGGCCGGCAGACTATGGTCACTATGGGCCGTTCTTCATTCGTATGGCCTGGCACAGTGCCGGCACCTACCGGGTTAGCGATGGCCGTGGAGGCGCATATGGCGGCATGCAGCGTTTCGCGCCCCTTAATAGCTGGCCTGACAATGCCAATCTGGACAAGGCACAACGTTTGCTGTGGCCAATTAAACAGAAGTATGGAAACAGCATTTCATGGGGCGACCTGATGGTATTTGCAGGAACCGTTGCGATGGAATCCATGGGCTTCAAGACTTTGGGCTTCGCCGGCGGCCGAGTGGATGGCTGGGAGCCTGAGACGGTTAACTGGGGTGCCGAAGGGGAGTGGCTCGCAGATAGCAAGCGCTATCATGGAGAAAGGGTCCTTAAAAAGCCGTTTGGCGCTGTTCAAATGGGGTTGATCTATGTAAACCCCGAGGGCCCGAACGGCAATCCTGATCCGCTGGCGGCCGCTGAGGATATTCGTGTGGCATTCGGCCGTATGGCGATGAACGACGAAGAAACCGTTGCGTTGATTGCCGGTGGACATACCTTCGGTAAAGCCCATGGCGCAGCCAGTGCGGGCAAATATGTGGGCCGAGAACCTGAAGGCGAGAGTATCGAAGCCCAGGGCCTGGGCTGGAACAGCAGCTATCGCAGCGGGAAAGGCGGTGACACGATCACCAGTGGTCTGGAAGGCGCGTGGACGGTCAACCCGGCCGCATGGACCCACAACTTCCTGCAGAATCTGTATGCTTTTGAATGGGTGCAGACCAAGAGTCCGGCCGGCGCGGTTCAGTGGATTCCGGCAGATGGCGCTGCGTCCAATCTCGTACCGGATGCTCATGATCAATCGAAGAGGCATGCACCGATAATGCTGACGACTGACCTCGCGCTGAGATTTGATCCGGAATACGGCAAGATTACCAGGCGCTGGCTTGATAACCCGGAAGCGTTCGAAACGGCGTTCGCGAAGGCATGGTTCAAACTCACGCATCGCGATATGGGGCCAAGCGCGCGCTATCTTGGCACTATGGCGCCCAAAGAGCAGATGATCTGGCAGGACAACGTTCCCGCGGTGGATTACGAATTGATCGGCCCGAATGATGCCGACGCGCTTAAATCCCGCATCCTGGCGTCCGGTTTGTCTATTCCCGAGCTGGTCAGAACAGCCTGGGCTTCCGCTTCAACCTTCCGCGACACGGATTTTCGTGGCGGTGCGAATGGCGCGCGCATTCGCCTTGCGCCTCAGAAGGACTGGAAAGTGAACCGGCCGGCTGAACTGGACAAGGTGCTGAATAAGCTGGAAGGCATTCAACGGGCTTTCAACAAAGCGCAATCCGGCAGCAAAAAAGTATCGTTGGCTGACCTGATCGTCCTGGCCGGCTCCGCTGCCATTGAGAAAGCTGCAAGGCAGGCCGGATATAAGGTCGAAGTACCGTTCACGCCGGGTCGTACGGATGCCTCTCAGGCGCAGACCGATGTCAATTCGTTTGCCGTACTTGAACCCACGGCTGACGGCTTTCGCAACTACTTTGGCAAGGGTCACAGCAGGTCGCCGGCCGAACTGCTGGTCGATAAAGCGGATATGCTGTCTTTGACGATACCCGAGATGACCGTTCTGGTCGGCGGTATGCGGGCTCTGGATGCAAATGCCGGCAGTGCGAAGCACGGTGTGTTTACAGACAAAGCCGGCACTTTGACTAACGATTTCTTCGTCAATCTGCTGGATATGTCCACGCAATGGACGAAGTCATCTCAATCGGAAGGGATCTACGAGGGCCGGAATCGCGAGACCGGAGCGCTGAAATGGACGGCGACACCGGTGGATTTGATCTTCGGTTCCAACTCCGAGCTGCGGGCTGTTGCGGAAGTCTATGCGTTTGATGACTCGGGCGGCAAGTTCGTACAAGATTTTGTTGCTGCATGGACCAAGGTGATGAACCGCGATCGCTTTGACCTGCTTTGAGGTGTAGAGAAATGCCGGCCAGTGGCATCAGTGGCCTGCAGGACCGGAATGGCGGCGCTTCAAGTGCCGCCATTTTTATTTGGATTATTGGCTGGCGAAAAGGGTTTTCAATCCGGCTGCTCACGAAAAAAGCAGGCCTTGGCCTGCTTTCGCTGAAGCGGGCAACTAACGCGCGACCCCTCTGGTGCCGCTCGCCCCTCTTGTACCGCTCGCATTGCTCGCTCACCCAACCGGGAGAGCAAGCCAGGGGAAGTATGGCGGTTTGCGCAACGCGCAATAAGCCGTGCTTCACGGCGCCCGCTGCGGCAGGTCACCGGTGGCTCCTATGATCTGTCGCTCCGGGAGGGAAAGCATTATGAATGCCTATGCTTTATTAGCTCTTCTCAGCGCAGCGCGTCGCAGGCCTAATCTACGCTAAAGCTCTCCAGTTCCACCGGCAACGCAGTGCTGGTAAAGAACGTGGTATCCAGCGTGATCGATGCGCCTTCAAGATAGTTGGAAGGATTAGCGAGTGCCGCAGGATCTGCGGTGGTCCGGTCGCCGGTAAAATCAATGCCGGTTGCCTGGGAATTTGAATAGTCAACCACCACCGCATTCGGGCTGGCGCCATTGCCCGTGGTCGGATCAAAAGACGCTGCAAATCCGCCGCTTAAAGTAGACATGAGCGCATAAATTTCCGTGATGGAAGCGAATGGATCTCCGGGATTTGACGCTGCAAACGCATAGTGGGGGTCGGCGGAGGTTGGCGACCAGGCAGCCGAGCCGCCCAGAATAGTCGCTGTGCCTAAACCTGCCCCCAGGCCACCGCCAGAGTCGCTTTGAACGGAAAACGTATCAGCGGCCGTTTCGACGATCAGGGTAACCGTCCCCTGCGGAATCATCGAAGTGGCGGTAAATACCAGCGTGCCTTCGCCATCAGACAGAAATGAACCGGAGGGAGCGGCCGTATTATTCCATTGCCGATTGGTGAAATAGATCACGGTATTTATCGGGATATCAACCATTGCGACGAAGGTGAAATCGTCGTCAGGATTGGAATCTTTACCAACGAATGCGACAAATTGGGCCGAAGCCGGACCGGCAATGCCTAGCGCCAAAACCAGCGTTACCAGAAACCTCATAGCGATAACCTCCACTTATATTTTGTTTGGAGTACCCCTATGCGTTATACGCTACCCAAAACAAACGCATATAGCAAATTCCGCATGTTAATGACAGTCCAAATCTACCGATGACTTTTTGCGCCAATTTTTTGAATATTGGCGTTCAGCGCAGAGCTGCTCTTTTGGCCGCCGATGGGTCCTGGAAATCAGAGGATTACTAATTACCATTCCGGTAAATGAGAGAACTATTTAAGTCGAAGCACTAGTTTAAAGACACGGTGTTTAAAGGGGGTTGCTATGCCGCATAAAGTCGAAAAGCTAGCCGGAGAACTGTTAGCAAAGAATGACCAACATACCTGTGAGGAAATTCAAAACTGAAATCGAGTTACCCGAGATAACGCCATGTATTAATGTGTCCTGGGGCGCAAGTGACTGCGATTCTATTGAGAGTCATGATGACGAAGTAATAGGCATTACTATTTGCAATTGTTATTCAAATATCACCTTCCGAAATGTCACCATTGGGTATGTGTTCGTGAAAGATGAAGAGGGGAATGTTCCCCCGCCTCTTCCGAGCGGTGGCCCAAGCTCCAGAATTTATCCTTTTAATCCGGTTTGTTTCGGCGATATAGGTCCATGTATCGACGGACAAAAAAACTGCGTATCCCGGGAGTTCGTTATCATAAACAGGCGCAATAGCAGGAAAGTATCATCTAGAAATTGGTGGCTTGTGTTTCGATACCGTTCAACATCACGATACACGACGAATTGTGAAGACATTTGAGATTTGTAAAGACTGAGACGGTAGTTAGCGTTTATATGGAAGGAGTCTTTACTGCCATTGTTCAGTACGGCGCGATTGATACAAAAAAAGCAGGCCTGGTGGCCTGCTTTCGCTAAATCGACCCGGAAGATTGGCTGCTATTCGCCGCTACTCTGCTTTTCCTGTTCCTCCAAATGCTCCCGCTTGCGTGTCTGGATGTATTGCAGGTTATTGCGGTACATTTCCACGGCTTTGTCGACACCGGTGGGTTCCAGAGCGCCGTTGTTGCCGGCTGCGACAAAGGTAACGTAGATGCCGGATGCGCTCATCAGTGCGGCGGATACGACCTGCGGTTCTATGCCGTCGTTTTTGAGCTGGTTGGCCAGTTCTATAAAGCGGTGGGTACAGCGATTATGGTCTTCTCTATCGCTCATGGTAACAATCCGTATTTCCGTGAATTCAGGCCGTGAATTATACGCGAAGCGGCCGCGCAAGGCAGCCACCCACGGTAGCTACCCAGGGCAGCCATCTTGGTGCGCCGGTTTTCTTGCCGGATTCTGCTTTAATTCGAGGTGCTATTCCTGGCAGACCAACTCGGCGAGCTGGCTCAGGCGGGTCAGGTCGTGCGAACCGCTGCCGAATTCTTCAATAACCGAGTTGAACTCCATGCGGCCGTCCAGGCAGTTGAGCGTGAAACGGGCGCTTCCCCACGGCACCAGGTCCAGGTCGTCCGGATTGAAGTCGGGGCCGAATTTCGGGCCGCGCGGTGCGAACAGTTCGGTAAAGACCAGTTCCTCGCCCTCGAAGTTGCCGGTGCCGAAGAACCAGGCCTGGTTGCCCTGGCTGTCGTACGCGAACCAGTAGACCAGCGCGTCGTCCTGGTTGCCGGCGAGGATTTCCAGGGTAAAGCCGTGGCCGCTTTGCAGCGCGTCAAACCAGGAGCCGCTTTGCAGCGCTTCGGCCGGTACCGGCGGACCCAGGAACAGCCCGCAACGGGGTCCATTCACGCGGGACAGGCGGCTCAGATTCAAACGTCCCTTGCGGTTGCCGATCTGGTAGACCATGGTGCCGTTGTCGCAGTCTTCATACAGGAAACTGGCGGAGCCGACTACGTTTCTGACCACGCTGTCGGGGTCGAAATCAGGTCCGAATTTCCCGCCGGTGGGCTGGATCAGCTCGGAGAAGATCAGCCGGTTGCCGCGGACGAAGCCGACCCCGATATACCAGGCCTGATCGCCGTTTTCATCGTAGGTAAACCAGTACATGACCACCCGGTTATCCGGCAGGATTTCGATCACGAAACCCTGACCCGAGGTCGCAGTGTCATACCAGGCCGCCGAAGTACCAGGTTCGACGGTGAACGGGGCAGCCTGCGCATCGGAAGAAATCTGGAATTGAATACTGCTGTCGGTGCCGCCGGCATCGGCGCCGTCCACACCGTTGCTGTCTTCGTAGTTTTCCCAGCCGCCGTTAGCCCAGAAGGCCGGCGTGGACGGATCGGCATCGGTCTGCGTACCGGTCATATCGAAGGTGCTGGCCAGTATGGTACTGGTCTCGGTACCGACCACGGCATTGATATTGGTAACGTTGCGCGGCAGCGTCACATCCAGCGCGACTGCATCGTCCCTGTAGCGGAAGTAACCGGCCTCGGTTGCCGTCTCCAGTGTGTTCAGCCATCTGGCATTGTCGGTGATGGTCGTCAGCGAACTGCCATTGACCTGCACATCCGCGTTCAGATTCAGCGTGTTGCCGGATTGACCCGGGTAGGGGACCACCGCGCCGTTGCTGCGCCAGCGCATCGGTTTGTCGAACGCCATCCAGAAGGTGTAATTGCGGCCGAGTTGCATCGGCTGCAATTGCTTGCTGTACAGCACGCGCTCGGTTTCGCTGACCGTGTCCCATTCCGCTTCAAAGATTACCGCCTGGGTCTGCTGGTCGATCAGCTTGACGCCGGCGATGGATGGCGGTCCGGCCTGCTGATAGTACGTGCCGGCAAAGGTTTCGGCCAGTTGTTCGCGGACGCGCCGAATCTGTGAATCCGGCAGAATAAATCCGTCGTGGCAATTGGTCGCGAAGCCACCGTAATCGGCGCCGCAACCCGGGTTATTCGGGAAAATATCCTGGCCGCCAGTAAAGGTATTGGTGGGTTCCACTTCCAGTGTCCAGGCCGGGATCAGATAGGTTTCCGAGAAAAATTCATCGGTGGAGCCGATACCGGTTCCGATGCCGGCGTTGGTATTGGTGCTGAACAGGTACGCTTTGCCGGCCGGAAACGACGCGTGGTGGTTGGTGAAGGTGTTGAACACCTTGATGGTATTGGCCGACAGGCGTTGGTTCGCGGTCCGGTTCCAGAAGTGCACTTGGCTGAAGGAGTGCACGTCGGTGTACATGGTCAGCCGCGCTTCCGGGCCCAGCAGCGCGGCAGCGGCCAGAGCCTGGGTTTCCGGCTCGGAATGGGCCGATGCGCCATGATGGACGATGGATGTCGGATTGGGCGAGGAGCTGTTCGGAGAGCTGAACGACCAGAACGGCGGATTATTGCGGTTCAGATCGACACCGGACAGATGGTCCGCCTGGGTCGCAATCACCTCGTCCACGTTCAGCATGTTTTTACGCCGCATTCGGCCATCCCGCGGTGACGGCACCGGGTCGTTCGGAATATCGTTCGGGTCGGTTCCGAGCCAGCTCTGGTCGGGAAATCGCTGTGTCTGCATAAAGCCGTCGACGTTCAATACCGGAATCAGCGTGATATTCGCGTTATCCAGCAGGTAGTCGTAGAGATAGTCATCACCGGCGTTGTCGACCAGCAATTCCATGATGCCGGTCAGTACTTCGGGTGACTGCCATTCCCGTGCATGAATGCCGCCGTTGGTCAGCATCGCCGGTTCCGGCAGGCCGTAGATGGTTTCCCGGTCGTCATCGCCGAGGCGATAGGCCCAGATGGTCCGGCCGGCCCGGCTCATGCCGATCTCGGCGCCATGCACCCAGTCGGTGGTATTCATCAGGTCCTGATGCCGGGTGAACAGCCCGTTGTAGGTTCTGAAACCATCAAAAGGCAGCGGGGTGTCGACCGGAATCGGCACCGGATAGCCCAGACCCAGTTCGCCGGCCGTTTCGGTCCAGTTCGCCAGCCTCGGCTGCGCCTGCAGCAATGTGGCGCTTACCGACAATATCAGCAATGCGAGGATACGGTGTCTCATTGCCTGCCCTCCGGTGTCTGCTGGTCGGCCAGCCGAAGTGCCAGTCTGGCTCTGGCCGCGACCGGCCCACCGTCTTCGGCCAGCTGCTGCAAGGAAGCGCGGACCTTCGAGTCGGGCAGGCGCGCCAGCGCCATCGCTGCGGCCGAACCCAGTTGAGGGTCTGACAGTTTGGCGAGCAGCAGGTCCTGCGCCTTTCCGTCGTCGCGCGCCAGCGGCGCTAGCTGGCCGATCGCAAGCGCCGCATATTCAGGCTTTGCGGTATCGGTAATCCGGCTCAGCAATTCGGCCGCCGGGGCCGGCTGAAAATATTCGTCCAGCGCGCGAATCAGCATCGCAACATCCGCTGATCGGCCCGACTGTACAATGGTCAGTACGGCGTCCGCGTCGCGCTGAGCCAGCGCCAGACCGGCCGCCAAGCCGGAGAACCCCGAATCGCGTTGCAGTGCCGCCAGGCTTGCGGGCAGCAGGTCCCGGCTGCGATTGGCGTCCGCATTGGCGACGGTAGCGGTAATGGCCCGTCGAACCAGTGCGGAACCCTGTTGATATCGTTCGATGATGGAATCGTATTGCTCAGCGTTCAGCAATGTCTCAGCCTGACGCTGCGCTTCCCGGTATCGCCACTGATTGCCAATGCCATGCGCCGCCGTGGCGATGTTGAACAGCGGCACGCCGACCTGCCGGTTGTCTGACATCGGTACCAGCACTTCGCTGGTATAGCTCTGCAAATGCGCTAATACCGGCTGCATACGCTGTGGCGACGGGTGCTGGCGCAGCGATTGCGCAAATTCGTAGATCGCGGCCTCCCTGGCCGGTGCCGGCCAGTCGGTCCGCTGGCGCAGTCGTTCGACGCGTTGAATGACGGTATCGGCGCTTGCATTTAGCGCCAGGCGGGTCAAGGCCCGGGCTTCGGCTTCCCAGCCGGTATTTTGCAGGGCTGCTGCAGCAAAGTCTGAATGCCAGTTCGGTGTGCGAAACACGTCCTGAGCTGTGGCCGAAGCGCCAATACCGAGCGCTGCCAATGCGAACAGTGCAGTGACCAATAGGCGTCTCATTCTGAAATGTCCTGATAAACGATTTGGCGTCAAGTATACGAAATACGTCGTGCGCTGTTCTATTCGCCGAGCACGAAAAAGAACATTTTAGAGCCGCGAGAATGTAAAGATCATGTTTTCAACAGCATACCTGCGAGTCGGGCGGAGTAATGCAGGCGACAGGAATCCGCTACCCGGCCCTCTATTCGAGAATGGATATAACAGGCTGTAAGAGATTCCGGTGTTAAGCCGGCGGCTGGCTGGAAGGCCGGTCAGCTTTCGGCTTTTTTCTCGGCGAGCAGACTTTCGTAACCCATGCCGTTGTAGATATGGGTATAGCCATGCTTTTTGAGCGCTGCCTTGGCTTCCTCGGCGCGGCGTCCGCTTTTGCAGTACACGACCACTTTGCGGTCTTTGTCCTTGCCGACGGCCTTCACCAGTTTTTCGATCTGGGTGTGCGGCACATTGACCGCCTTTTTCAGATGGCCCTGAGCGAATTCCTGCTGGCTGCGGACGTCGATTAACAACGCGCCGTCATCAATCAGGCGCCAGGCTTGCTGCGTCGGGGTGGAAGCGAGTCGTTCTTCCGCGTTCTGCTCGGCGCAGGCCGACAGCAGCATCGCGGCGGTAACCGTCAATGCGATAAATAGTGACTTTAATTTCATCAATCTCTCCCTGGGCGCGTGGTGCTGTGCCGAATGCTGCTTAAGCGCAGCTTGTTTTGATACCCCGGCATTGACTGCCAGTCTGAAATTGGGCAACAGATCAGCCGGAATGTTCATTTGATTTCGTACCTTCTGGAAACGCTTCACCGCATACCTATTAGCGTGCGTTCGTCGTCGAACTGGCGATCTACGGTCTAACGCTCAATGGAATACAGCAAATCGACCCCGGTGTCGCGCTCGCCGCTCTGCGCTTTCAAGCCCCAGCGGCGCGTCAGATCGTAACGCGCGCTGATCACATTACCGTTGTCAAACAGGCCGATGCCATAGCTGACGAATAGCTGCGGCAGCAGATAGAAGCCCAGATTCAGTGCACCAACGCCGTTACCGTGGTCAAAATCGCTGCCGGTCAGCACATAAGCGAGCGCTTTTTCTTCCGATGTCGCCGGGTCGGTGAACAGCGTGATTTTCGGCTGGCTGGCGTTGCCGCCGATCCGTACACCGGCGACGTTGACCGTCGGGTCGCCGAAAATCTGCCGCACGGCCTCGATGGACAGCGCCGGATTATCCGCCGGCACATTGGCAAAGCGAATTCGCCCATCCTTGATTTCCAGATTCTGCCCATAGGCCTGGTAATGACCGGATACGTTGAGCATACCGTTGGCAATCGGTAGCATCGCCGCCTCGGCCCAGGACAGATCGAGCTGGCCGCCGATCGCGGTTTCGGCCCCGGCCGCTGCAAAGCGTACGTCGTCGCCCAGGCTGACCTGCAACTGCCCGTTGATTTTCGTACGACCGGCCGTTTTTTCATCAGACCCCTGCCGGTCTTCACCGATCACCACCATATCTTCGGACGGCGGGACGGCCGCCGCCTCGGCTGCCGGCGGCTGAAGTCGTGCGAACGGAATATGAATGCCGCCGTCGATGCCGATAGTGCCGTCGCGCCAGTCGAGTTGGAAATCCGGGCTGGCCCTGAGCTTGAGGTTCGGCGTGTCGGCAATCTGTATGTGTTCTCCACGAACTTCCAGCGCGGCGCTGCGCGGTCGATAGTTGGCCAGTTGTGCGCTGCCGGACAGGCTGGCCAGACCGTCGCCGCCCTTCAGGCTGCCGCCCAGTTCTATGCGCTGATCGGCAGCCAGCCGGCTGTCTATGTTGATTTCACGTAGATTCAGGCCCAACGGCGCGTAGAACAGTGCCATATCGACAAGCTTCAGTTCGCCTTCGATCACCGGTTTGGCCAGCGTGCCCGAAAAGTGGCTGGTCAGCAGCAGGCTGCCGCTGGCCTGGTCGATTTCCGGAACCAGGCGCCGCAGCACCTTGGCGTCCAGCAGTTCCAGCTGCAGATCGCCGCTGACGGTACTGTCCAGGCCGCGGCTGATATCGCTGACAGTCCAGCTACCGTCGATCGGATTGTTATCGCCGACCGTGATCGAGGCCTCACCGGCCAGCAAATGCCCGTCTTGCAACTGAAAACTGAACCGGCCGGGCCCGGTCGGCACTGGCTGGCTGCCATCGGTCTGCCACTGGCCCGGCGTGAGCTCGAATGCTCCGCTGGCCGTCGGCGCGGCATTCGCCGGCTGCTGCCAGCGCAATTCACCCGATAGTAACTGGTCCATGCGGGCGTCCATCGCGCCCAGTTGCGCCAGAATCTGCAGCGGCAGGGCCTTGAGATCGGCGGCCAGCGCGGTATGAGCGGCGTCGCGTTGAAAATCGGTGCACAAGGCCATGCCGCCGGTCTGTGCCGTGTCGGTTTGCGGCGCGTTGGTTTGAGTCAGGCAAAAGGCGTCCAGTTCGATAGCCTGCATGCCAAGCCGCAGCGCGGCCGGCCGTTGCAGCCGAATCACCGGCTGGTCTGCCAGTTGCAGCGTAAAATCGTCGATTTCTCCGGTCCAGCGACGTTGATCGGGATTCTGCCAGTTCTGAAGCCTGCCTTTCAGGGCCATATCGAGAACCGCTATCGGTGCTTGCAGGTGCCCGCTCAGCTTGAATTGATCGCCAGCCCCGTCGATGCTCAAATTCAGCGCGCCCCAGGACCGTTCCCGCCAGTACCCGCCGGTGCCGTCGATGACCGCGTTCAATTCGGGCTTGTCCGCGAGGAGCCCGTCGGCGTCGATTTGCAGCGCATCGACCCGGAAGTCCGCCAGCAGCAGGTTTTCAGCGTTGCCATTGATCGAGAAGTTCAGCGCCTGGTTTTTCCGGCCGACAGCGCCGTCAGCCTGTATGCTGCCGCGTGTGCCCGGCAGCAGCTCCTGTAACGCGCTGATTTCGGCTTTCCAGGTCAATTGCCGGTCCTCGCCGATTTGTCCTTGTGCTTCCAGATAGGCGTCGCCGGCGGCCAGCCTCAGGCCTTCGATGTGCCAGATGCCATCGATCAGATTCACCGCGCCCGTGCCGCTGACCGGCCGGTCCCGCAGTTGCCCGCTCAGATGGTCGATCCTGAGCTGGAGCCCGGACGGATGGCTCTCGCCGATGAGATTGAAATCCAGCTTGCCGGGATACGCCGGGTGAATGAAGCCGGGATTGATCTGTTGGCCGTCGATATGCACGGACCATTCCAGCGGGCCGGTTTCGGTTGGCCAATGCACCGTGCCGCCGGCCGCCAGTTGCCCGTCCGGCCAACTGCCACGCAGTTCTTGCAGATCAAATTGCTGCTGGTTGCCGTGGCCGGTAAGCATTACCGCGGCGCTGGGTTGATCGACGGCGTCCAGCGTCAGCCGGCCCTGCACGCGGTAGTCGTCCAGCGTGCCGGTAATCTCGATTCGCCCCTGGGGGCTGCTGACACGGTTTTCGGTCAGCGCATCGGGGGACAATGGCCATTGCAGGCCCTGCCAGTCGATCGCAATGGACAGCCCCGCTGAATCCTGCTGCAGCGAGCCGCTGATGCTGGTCTTGCCACCGGGCAATGACAAGTGGAATTCCGGCAGGCCAAAGCGACCACCGTTCTGTTCCCAGCGCAACGATCCGGCGACTAACTGGTCAGCCGGCCAATCCGGCAGCCAGCGCGACGGGTTAAAGCGGCCGAGTTGCAGCGTGCCGCCACCGTTACCACCAAAGCCGATGGAGCCGCCGGCCATGGTCTCCAGCTCATCGCCGTTAAAGCGCAGTTGCTCGATAGTTAATCCGTTGGCATCGCCGCGGCCGTCGGCCTGCAAGTGCCCGACCGGGAGGTCGGCACCGGCGATATCGCCGGCCAATTCGAAGGTATAGCGTCGCCCTTCGCCGCTGAGTTGCACGGACAGGGAATGGACGGTATTGCGTTGTGCCGGATCGTTCAACGGCCAGAAAACCTCAGGACTGCTGAGGTCGAATTGCCACTGCGCGCGCTGAGCGAGCTCGTGCCCTTGGCCGCTGATCTGTGCGTCTATTGCACCGGAGAGCGCAATAATGGTCTGCAGTTCATTCAGTGAGCCATCGCTTTGCCATTCGACGGCCAGCGGCTCGGTCAGGGCCAGCCAGGGGTTGTCGGGGTTCAGAACGCCCTGGCTGCTGAGTTCGTGTCGATAAGGCGGCTCCAGGCTGGCGCTGCCGGACAAACTCAGCGTGGCTGTCGGGTGCCGAACCTGTAGTCGGTTCACGGTCAGATCGTCCGACCAGACAGCGGCAGCCTGTATCTGCTCGATTCGCTGGCGGGACGAACCGTTATGAACGGTAATGTCGGTAACGGTGAGCTGCTTCAGCTTGATCGGTATTGGCGAAGCCAGATTCGGCAGCCCGGTCTGTTCCGCTGCCGCCGGCGCTGCGGCCGGTTCCAGGTGTACGACAAGCTGATCGGCGCTCAGTGACCGAATGTTCAGGCTTAGCGGCAGCCAGTCCAAATCGAGTTTGAGATTCGCTGTTTTTAGCTGTACGCGCGTCCCGGGTTGTTGCCAGACGACGTTCTGCAGGCGCAGATCATCGGCCAGGCGGCCCTGCCTTTCACCGACCTGCAGACCCGGCAGCGTCGCCTGCGCCCGGTTCAGCAGCCAGCCGGCACCGGCCTCGCTGTGGAAAAGCCACCAGCTAAACAGTAGTACGCCCAGCAGCAGCAAGCCGACGAACAGCCCGAATCCAATGGCGCTGCGCTTGATGATGGCCACCCGGTTCATGGCCTGTTCACAGCAGCGGGCTGCCGAGTGTGAAATGCAGTCGCAAGGGCTTACCCGGTTCGTCCAGGGCCTTGGCCAGATCCAGCCGGATCGGCCCGACCGCGGTGTACCAGCGCGCACCGAGACCGACGCCGCGTTTTAAATCCGCGTCGGAAAAGTCGTTGAATGCGTTGCCGGCATCGAAAAACAGTGCCGCGGACCAGCTATTGCCGATGCGGAACTCCAGTTCGGTCGACGCGGTGAACAGGTGATTGGAGCCATTGCGGTTATCGCTGAGCTGTTCAAAGCCGTAGCCGCGCACTGAACGGTCGCCACCGGCCTTGAAGCGGTATTGCTCGGGCAGCCGGGTGATGGAGAGATCGAGTTTCCGGCCGTCCAGCTGTACATTAAAGCGGTTCACCGGGGCATTGGTGTAGCCGATTTCGCTGCGTACGATCAGTTTCCAGCGGTCAGCCAGACGCCAGCTACTGCGACCATCCAGGTATATCTGCTGAAAGCTGATGTCCGATGCAAGCCTGTCGCTGGCCAGTAGAAGCTGGCTGGCGATATGCGTGCCGCGGACGTCGAAGCCGGTGCCCTGCACATGGATCCAGTCCCAGCTTGCGCCGACCGCCACGGACTGAATGTCGTCGTCCAGGGCCGATGCCAGGCCGCGGTTGGCTGCCAGCAGACGCTGCCGGACCGTATCGTCCTCCAACACCGGGTCTGTCGAAAAATCCTCGCTGAGGACGCTGACGAACAGGTGTTCGCTGATCGGCTGGGGCAGCCACGGCAACTCGCGCCGGTGGATAGTGCCGGCGCGGAATTCGCCCAGCAGGCGGGCGCCGTCAAAGCCCGGGAACACCGGTTCGCGCTCCAGCGCGCGGTTGAAATTAAAGCTGTCGGTCTGTCGCCGCAGCAGTGCCTGGGCGAACAAAAAGCGGCCGGACTCGACACCCCACGGGCGCTGATATTCGGTCAGAAACTCGAATTCCTTGTCCTGCTGTTGAATGCCAAAACCGAAGTTCAGACTGTCGCCGCGTGGCGATAGTAAATACCGCTTCCAGCCGAACTGGGCACGAACGCCGGTGTCGCTGCCGAGGCCGATGGAAGTTTGATACAGATTGGGTTTGCGCGGCTCCAGGCGCACGTTCAGGTCTACCGTGGTCGGATGGGAATCCGAATCCCGGGTTTCCTCGATGTCGATTCGAGCCCAGTAGCCGCTGAGCGACAGGTTCTCGCGCAGATCGTCAATTGCAGCCACGCGGTAGCCGTCGCCGGGCTGGAAGGGCAGATAGCGCGGCAGCAGTGCCTCGGCAATAACCTGCTGGTGAAAGCGGACCTCACCGAATACCGCCTGCGGGCCGGATTGCAAATGCAGCTCAATGCGTGCGCGGTTGTCCGTGGTATCGACCAGCAGCCGGTGCCGGCTCAGATGTGCATCGAAGAAGCCGCGTTCCGGCAACAGATTCAACAGCGCCTGCTTGGCTTCGGTATACCGGCGCTGGTCCAGTCGTACGCCGCTCGGCAGCGGCCAGTCGCGCAGCCATTGTTGCAGGACGGGGTCGTGCTGTCCGGGCCCGGTGATGCGGATGTCGGCTTCGCTGACAGTCATCGGCGGGCCGACATTGACGTTCAGCTCAAGCTGCCATTTCTGATCTCCGGTTTGCCGCAGATCGGTCACGGTGTCAGCGTTAAAATAGCCGAATGACCGCAAACCGGCCGACAGCTCTTCGGCCGCCTGGCGGGCCAGCTTTCGAATACGAAACGCAGACAGGCTGTCGACGCCCTGATAACGGGCAATGCTGATAACGGCCCGTACATGCGGCTCGATGCCGGCATCGAGACCGGTGATCCGTACTTCTACTTCGTCGCCGACCAGCCAGGGGGACCACAGGACCACCAGCAGCGCGGCCGCATAACGCAGGCCTGCACGCCGACGGTTTCCGGGTTCAATGTTGCTGCCGTTTCTCAAGCTTGGTCTGTGTCCGCTGCTGTCCGGTCGGGCGAATACCGATATCGCCTGCCGTTCTTCAAAATACCTGCCGAGGCGCAACCCTAACACAGAAAAGCAGGCCGGTTTCAGCGCCTAGATATCGGCTGGTTCTGAGTTGGATAGCTGCATTGTCCACAGGGTTCAACTTGTCTTCGAGTCCGCATTGCCGGCATTCGCGCCGGTCCCGGTCGTGCCGGGTATTTGTCAGTGCCTGTGATTGCCCGTAAGCTGTGGCCAGTTTGTTCTCAGCGGTTATTCGAAGGACAGGATCGATGCAGGAACCCGGCATTGCCGACACGGCATTCGAAGTGCATTTCCCGGTCACGGTGATGCAGCGGGATTTTACCGGCGTATCAGACCTGAACGATGCGCTGGCGCAGCTGATACTCGGCATGGAGGAACAGTTCCGGCATACCGAAAACAATGCGGCAAAGCTGGATCATATCGCCACCGAAGGCGGCTACCAGACCACCCACGGGTCGAATTTGTTTCACCGTAAAAACGAAGCGCTGACCCGGTTCCGGACCGCGATGCTGATGCCGGCGATTCGGGAATACCTGGAGCACGTATTTGAGCAGGCCGCGGCCGATATTTCGCCATACCCGTATGGCTGGGCCAACATCTTGCGCGACGGAGACTGGCAGCGACCGCATAACCATGCTTCGCACGGCAATATCATCAGTGGCGTCTATTACGTACAGGTGCCGCAGGAGCCGGAGCCGAAAGGCTGTATAGATTTTCTCAATCCGGTCAGCATATCCACCCACCACGGCTACAGCCCGTGCCGGCGTGTTCAGCCGCAGGAAGGTAAGTTGATCTTGTTTCCGCCATACCACGTCCACTGGGTGCACCCGGTCACCAGTAGCGAACCCCGCATCATTATTGCGTTCGATGTGATGGTGCAGTAATGCGCTCGAGGCTAAAGGACAGGGGAACGCCTTCGAGCGCATTGATGTTGCGCTAGCGGATAAGCTAACATCGGCTTCCGTTCAGGTGGGTGGCGTTCGCATGCAGACAACACAAGACCGTATTCCGATTAAAGCCTATGCGCTGCCCGGTGCACCGCAGGATTTACAGGGGTTGATCCGGCCCTGCAAGTCGCCGCGCCAGTGGATGGACCACTCGCCCGAGCGCTACGCCTATCGCTGCATACCGTTGACGGCAGCCAACACCATGGGTTGGGAGCTGCTGAATGGCGTGGATTGCGAGATGGTGTGGAACGGGCTGAGCGCCGCCGCCGGCGTGACCATTTACCGCCATCAACAACAAGGGCTGGGACCGCGCAGCCATTTCGGTATGGGTACGGTGACCTGGGATATTCCGTTCCTGTTTCGTACGCCACCTGATTACGGTCTGGTGGTGACCGGACCGGGTAACCACGACCGCGCCCATATCGCACCGCTGGACGGTTTTGTGCGCACTGACTGGGTACCGTTTCCATTCACAATGAACTGGCGCATCACCACCGCCAATCAGGCGGTTCGGTTTGCCGCCGGCGAGCCGATCTGCCGCATTTATCCGTACCCGCTGGCGCTGCTGGAGCACAGTGAAATCGAAGTGCATGAACTGGATCGTGATCCTGAACTCAAAGCCGAATTTCAAGCGTGGCTGTCCCAGCGTCAGCAGGCCTACCAGCGTCGTAATCAAGCGGTAGGCAATCAGCCGCATAATCCGAAGGCGCAGCGCGAGAACTGGATTCAACGCTACGCGCACGGCGTCGGCGCCGATGGCAAGCATGAGCATCAAAACGTATTTCGCTGCGCACCGGTGGCCGACTGCCGCGCGCTGACCGGCAACGGCGACAGCCCTTAGTCATTTGGTAGCGGGCAATTCGTGCCGCTGCCGATCAGGATTGGACAGCATGACGATTACGGCCAGTCAATTTACTCACGGTATCGTTGCGATCGACAGCGGCTTGTTGCGCGACCGAATGGCCTGTTGCTATTTGCTGGAGGCGGAAGATACGGTGGCGGTGATCGAGTGCGGCACGGCGTTTTCCGTACCGCGGATTTTGCAGGTACTGGCGATGCGCGGCTGGGATTTGCACCAGGTCAGCCACGTATTGCTTACCCATGTCCACCTGGACCACGCCGGCGGGGCCGGGCAGTTGATGCAGGCGCTGCCGCAGGCCGAACTCTGGGTGCATCCGCGCGGCGTCCGGCATATGGCGGATCCGACCCGGCTGGAACAAAGCGCCAGGCGCGTTTATGGCGACGATCTGTTCGACCGCACCTACGGCACGCTGATGCCGGTAACGGAATCCAGAATTCAGCTGATGGAAGAGGGCGGCGATACGGCTATCGGCGACCGCCGGCTGGTATTTGCCGATACGCCCGGACATGCCAGACACCATGCGTGTATCTGGGACGAGCAGAGCCAGACCTGGTTTACCGGCGATACCTTCGGTTTGTCTTATCGGGAACTGGATCACCACGGGCGGACGTTTATTTTTCCGACCACCACGCCGATTCAGTTTGATCCGGCAGCGCTGCATGAATCCATCGACCGGTTGATGGAGCGAAACCCGGTCGCGATGAATCTGACCCATTATGGCCAGGTCGGCGACTGCAGCCGTCTGGCGCAGGAGTTGCATCGCGGTGTGGACGACCTGGTTGCAATGACCGAAACGGCAGCACCGCATTCGAATCGCGAGGCTCGTCTGGCAGAGGCCTTTACCGACTGGCTGAAGCAGGCACTGGACCGACATGGCTGCCGGCTAAACACAATACGATTCGAACAACTGCTGGGGCCCGATGTGATGCTGAATACACAGGGCCTGCTGTTTTGGTACGACCAGACCCATTGACAGGCAGATCGGTGCGCCAGGCTGCCGACAAGCCGGTGTCACCCGTGCTGTAGGAGCGCCTTTAGGCGCGAAAACCGGTGGGTAGGTTTATTCTTATCGCGCCTAAAGGCGCTCCGACAGAGTGATTGCAGGCGCTGATTCAGTCCGGGCTATCAACAGGCCCGCTGTTCAGATAGGCCACCAGCGCGTCGATCTCCTGCTCGCTTAAGTCCAGATCGGGCATCAATGCGTTGTTGCGTGTCGCAGCCGGGTCTTTCAGCCAACGGGAGATAAAATCCCGGTCCGCACGGTAGCGGGTCAGGTCCGGCCCGTCTATCCCTGCCGGCCGACCGCGGTAGTCTAATCGGTCATTTTGGTGGCAGCGGACACAGCCTTTGGCAATGAACAGGCGCTCGCCACGAGTCGCGGCCGAATGCGTCCGCAATTCGCTCGCGGTATCCGCCTCCACTCGAATATCCGGCATCGGATGCGATCCGTAGCAGGAAATTACCCAGCGCCAGCGCCCGGCTTCCGGGAAATTCAGCTCTACCTCGAAGCTGCCGGCCTTGAGCTGCCGGCCGGTAAATTCCACGGTGGTGCCGGTTTTTCGGTTTACTGCATAAGCGCTGATTTTCTCGTCCTTGACCGGCGTTCTGCCATGCGCCAGAACGGTAAAACCAACGCTGACCGGCTGGTTAACCGCTACGGTGTCCGGCAGCCGGTCGATAGTGGCGACCGACCAACCGCCGGCGCTGGCGGTCAGACAGCCGATTGAAAACAGAATCGCGAATGCCGCGAGGACGATACGTTTGGCGGTCATTGGGTTTTCTCCTTGCCGGTAAAGGCTTGCAGGGATTCAGCAGTCTGTATCGCGGCCGCTTTTGACAGCCGGCTTTCCAGACGGAAGGTCAGGTCGTCTTGGGCCGTCCAGATCAGCACATGATCTTCAATGATGGACCAGGCGCGGTCCCGTCCGTCCCTAAGGCGAATAAAGTGCGGACCTTCGGCCCAGACGGCCGGCCGGCCGTTCACCTGCACCTGGTCGATTTGACGCACGCCTTTCCAGATGCCGGGCCGTCCGCCGATATGGTGCAGCACCATTTGCGGTTCGCCGCCGGCGTTCCGCCAGAGCAGTACCACGCTATCGCCTCCGGGTTGGCGCTGCAGGTAGACCTCGGTCGGCGGGCCGATACCGGTTGACGGCAGTTGAATGCGGTAGCGGACGGCTCGTTGCGCCTGTTCCAGCGTGGTCAGTTCGCCGGCCTTCAGCAGCATCTGGTCCGACCAGATGGTGTGCTTGCTGCGCTCGGGAGTCTCCGCCCCGAACCAGGCGGTGATTCTGACCACGCCGATTTCTATCCACTGCAGCATAGCCGAGCGTACCGGAGGAATGGCCAGAGACAAGATCGCGGCGGCCAGCGCAGAGGCGAAAGCGATACGCAGACGGTTGCCGGCTGGTGCCGAGATGCTTCGCATGACCGCACCCGCAATATCCGGTGTCGCCGGGTAGTCAAATGCGTCTGCCGCACGGCGCAGCCGGGTTTCGATATGTCGGTATCGGTCAGTCATTGACGCGCTCCGCAATCAGGTCGGGGTGCTGTGCACGGACCACTGCCTCGAGCTTTGCCAGCGCTCTGGCCGCGCGCGACTTTACGGTGCCATTCGGGATACCGAGTATTTCGGCAATCTCGGCCTCGCTGAGGTCAAGGAAATAACGCAGGTAGATCACCTGCCTGCCAGCCGTGCTCAGTTGATCGATCAGCGCGCCGAAAACGCTCTCCATATCGTCGGCCCGGCTGCTATGCGTTTCCGCCGAATGCGCCGCCCAGCGGCCGAGAAAGCGAAAATACCGGCCGAGTCCGCGGCGCCGGTTTTTCGCCAGCCGTCCGGCTATCGTCAGCAGCCAGGGTCTGAGCGGCTGATCGGAGTGAAACCGGTTCAGGCGGCGATACGCGCGCAAGAAGGTATCCTGCGCGATATCTTCGGCGTCCTCGGCACTGCCGGTCAGCAGCAAAGCGGTGCGAAAGACCAGTTCCTGATGTGTTTCCACCAGTTGTTTCCAGGCCGGCATATCACCGGAGCGGGCACGCTCGACCAGCGCTGCTTCATTTGGCGCGCCGCCGTCGGCCATCACAGGTACGAATCGCTCATCATTACCAGCTATACACCGTTACCGTCTATCCGGTTCCCTTTTTGATGCATCGGTAGGGTGAAACATGATACCTGCGGAAGAAGGCAGGCAGGTTGACGGCGGGTTTCAGACCGGCAAAAAAAAGGATCCGCTTTGGCAAAGTAGAGGGGTAACCTCACCAGAGCGGATCCGACAACCGAATCGGAGTTGCTGGTCAGACGATGATCAGGGAGAAAGCGCGAACTCCGATTCGATATTCAAAAAAATCAGCTATTGGAGTCCTCCCGTGGCGTCACTGTGACGCTTTGTCCCGGCTGCAGGCGTTCTGCACCCCGGGTGATTAACTGGTCGCCGTGAAAGACATCGCCGATAACCTCTACCAGGTCACCGATGCCGATGCCGGTCTGAACGTCGATCCGTTGCGCGGTACTGTCGTCCACCACTTTGTAGACGTAGACATCGCCGCCGCGCATGACCAGCGCATCGCGCGGGATCGCAACCAGTTCACGCGGATCGCTGTTCGGCAATGCGACACGGACGGCGGAGCCGACAATCCAGCGATCTTCATCGGCTGCCAGCCGTACCTCGAACATTCGCGAACGGTCATCGCCGACCGGAATCACCGTGGTTACTTCTGATAACGCCTGATGGCCGCCCATGGTTACATTTACCGTCATACCGGCACGAATATACGGTGCGACAGCCAGCGGTGCCTGGGCGCGGATTTCCTTGTGCTGCGTGTCTACCAGACGGGCTACCGGCGAACCGACATTGACGAATTCGCCGATCTGAATCAAACGGTCGACCACCTGGCCGGAGAACGGCGCCAGTACCTTGGTCAGGTGAATCTGGCGCATTGCCTGATCCTTGGCGACCGCGGCCTGGGCGATGTTCTGCACGGTGATGTCCAGTTGCGACTGCGCTTCATCGATTTGCGTGACCGATGCATTGTTGTTCTGCGCCAGACGCTTTAACCGGTCGAGCTGGTTCTGCTGGTAGTTGCGCTGGGCTTCCAGACTGCGCAGACGAGCCTGGGCGTCGCGCAGCTGAAGCTGGAAATCCTGGTCATTAATGGCCGCAATGGGTTCGCCCTTTTCGATGATGGCACCGACCTCGGCGACCCAGGTAATCCGGCCGGAGATTTCACTTGCGATGCGTGCGTCGTAGCGGCTAATCACCGTTCCGGGCACATCCAGCGATGCGGCGAACTGATCGCTGAGCGCGGTCGAGGTTTCCACCGGGACCGGCGGCGGACCATCGGCACCCTTTTGCTGGGCGGTGACCATGCCGGACCAGGCAAACGAGAGCGCGAGGCCTGCCAGCACGAATCGGCGGATGGAAATTGGGTTGCGATTGGATGTCATGCTTGCGCCCCTCATGCGACGGATTCCAGTGATGCCTGCACCGGCTGCTCCTGCGGGCTTTCCACAGGTCTGGCCTTACCCAGACGCAACAGGCTAGGCAGTAACAACAAAGTAAACAATAGGCTAAACGTCATGCCACCGACGATAGCGGCCGCCAGGCCACGGTAAATCACACTGCCTTCGCCCGGCAGCAGCAGCAGCGGCAGCATGCCGAAAATGCTGGTCAGCGTGGACATGAAAATCGGTCGCAGGCGAATGCTCAGCGCCTGCTCTACGGCCCGGTTCCGCTCCAGTCCCTTGCGTTCCGCCCGGCGCGTCTGGTCGACCAGCAAGATCGCGTTATTGACCACCAGGCCGAGCAGAATAATGAAGCCGATCATGGTCAGCAGGTCCATCGGCTGGAAGGTGAAAAGATTCAGCACACGGATCGCGACGACGCCGCCAATGGTCGCCAGCGGTATCGTCAGTACCACGATGGCGCTGTCTTTCAGCGAGCGGAACAGCCCGGCCATCAGCACGAATAGAATCACCAATGCCATGATGAAGTTCTTGCTCATCGTCGCAATGGCATCTTTCAGGCTGTCGGCGCTGCCGCCGTACTGAATGGTGCCGTCGGCCGGCAATGCGGCTTTCAGCGCGGGTTCGATGTCGCTCTGAATCTGGCTGACCGCGGTTTCCAGCGACACGTTTTCCGGCGGGCTGACCGCCAGGGTCACGGTTCGCCGTCCGTTGACGCGGCGAATCTGGCCGGGCCCGGTGGTGCGGGAAACGCTGACCAGTTCGCCCAGCGGCATCACCGCGCCGGTGGGCGTTACGATCGGCACGTTGGCGAGCTGTTCGGGCGTGGACCAGCCATCGGCCCGCATAATGATGTCCATCCGCTGCTCGCCGTCGAAATACTCGCCCAGCCATAGACCGTTGCCCAGGGTTCTGACCAGCGATGCAACTGAGTTGCGGTCCCAGCCGACTTCGTTGATCCGCTGATCGTGCGGCTGCAGGCGCAGCTCGGGTT
>JANQPM010000038.1 GCA_028289465.1 Lysobacterales bacterium
CGCAACCGCACGCCCTAACGGCTTCCCAGTCTAGCTTCTTTCCTTCGGAAAACCGCCAGACTGTCCAGCCGGGGCTACAGCGTACAACTAACGCACGACTCCTCTGGTGCCGCTCGCGCTGCTCGCTCACCCAACCGGGGTCGGCGGGTCGCCTGTGGCTCCATCGAGGTCGCGCAATCCGGGTGTTATTCACAGTCCGGCGTTATTCGCAACCCAGCGTTACTCACAAGCCAGGCCGGAAATGCCGACCAACTGCTCCAGCATCAGCGTACCGCTGCCGAAGGCCGTATCGTCGCTTTGGTAGCTGCCGGCCAGATGACCGCAGGACGGAAACGCAATGCTGATCGTGCCCCATGGGGTCAGTTCGACATCGTCGGCATTGAAAAACTCGCCAAAGCCGGTGCCGGAAGTCCGAAAGAGCGGAATCTGAACCTGGTCGTCGCCGTTCTGGAAGTCGATATTGCCAACCAGCCACAGCGGGTTGCCATCGTGGTAGGTGAACCAGGTGACGAAAATAAAACGGCGCTCGCCGAGTGTCGCGATCAGCACATTGATCCCTTCGCCCGACCGTTCAGGGTCATGATAAAGCCCGCTTTGGTGGCCGGATAGTGGCAGGTTGCCGGCGGTATCGAGCCGCTCGAAAACAAAGCGTCCGAGCGGCACGCCGCTGTCCAGCGGCGCAACGGTGATCGGATGAATCGCTTCTGGCGGAACGGTATCGCTGTCCGGTGACTGAAAGCCCGCTCCGCTGTCGGTGCCCGAGTCATAGGGCAGTAAATCGACCGACAGGCGTTCCAGCCACTGACCGCCGGCACGCAGGCTCAGACTGTCCACGCCGACAAACCAGTCCGGGCTGGGCGCAATCATCGAGACCAGGCTGACCAGCGGGTGGTCGCGGCTGATCTCGAATTCCAGGTTCACGCTGCCAGGCGATGTGCCGATGCCGCCGCCGGACAGCAGATGTTCGGCATCGCCGGCGCCGATCAGTGGGGTAATTTCGTCGAGCAGCATGGTCTTGCCGCCGGTCTCGGCCATCTGTTCGATCCCCGGGCTGGCCAGCTCGCCGCTGCGCCAGATAACTGTGTCGCGGTGATGCGTTGCCCCGATCAGACCAGAGAAATGCGCGTTCGACGGAAAGTCGGTCGGATGGGTGGCTGCGCTCCAATCGGCTTCGAAAGTCACCCGGTATCGGGCGGTCTGGGACGGTTCAAACGGTGCCTGCTGCGCCTGGTTGGACAGCGGTAGCAGCAGCATGACTATCAACAGCTTTTTCATTGGCGGCTCATTCGGGGTTTCGGTTTCGTACACTATACCCCGAAACTCAACGTTTTATGGCAATAGAGTTAAAACGCAAAAAGCCGTAGGTCATTCGAGAAAGCCGACTCTGTGAAGCATGCTCGTTTTGCCCGGCAATACCGTGATCGGAAAATACTGCGGTGTAGGAGCGCCTTTAGGCGCGAAGGTTTTTGATTTAACGGTCGTGGAAACCCGGTCGTCGCGCCTAAAGGCGCTCCTACGGCTATCTGAGGACCTTGGGTGCAGGTAAACGTACCCGATCTTCGCTGGCGACGGCTATCGCGGCCATGCGCAATACGGCGCTACCGCCTTACGGCAATCGAATATCCATCCAGACCAGACGATGGTCCGACAGCGTGACCCAGTCCGCGCCGCGTTCGCCGACCGCCGGCCAGAAAACCCCGCAGTCGAGCACGTCGATCAGCGCTGAGGGCAGCAGGTAGTCCAGCCGCAAATTGCCCACTTGTTGATCGTTGAAATCCGAAGTATCGGCCGCATGGCCGCCCCGGTGTTGAAGGTTCGCGCCGGCCTGGGTTGATGCGGCTTCCACGGCGCCGCGGCTGTGCGGAATGCACTGATGGTTCACAGTCGGGTGATCAAGCAATTGTCGAACGGCTTCGTCGACGCTGTCGCCGTCATGCGGGTCGGCATTCAGGTCGCCCGCGATGACGAAGATATCCTCAGCCTTCAAACCACCGGTTTGACCCTGATCGTCCGTGATATAGCCGCTGTCGGCCTGCGTGATGTAGTCGGCCATCAACCGGATCTCATCGTGGTTTCTAAGGCCGTTACGGTCCTCCGGGCCGTCGAACACCGGCGGCGTCGGGTGGAAAGCCAGCCAGTGCAGGCGCCGGTTACCGATTACGACCGGAATATCCCAGTGACTTTTCGACGACAGGCGCAACTGGTTGAAAATCGCGTCGGTATGCCACGGTTGCCCGCTGTCGGGCAGCACCGGCCGCCGGGCACCGGGCATATCTTTCCAGCGAAAGCGCTGCAGGCTGCGCGCCGCCGCGGCGTCTATGGGGTAGCGCGATAAAACCAACATGCCGTATTGACCCGGAAACTGACCGAAACCCCAGGCATCGCCGGGGTCGCCAATCCGGCCATTTGCGTCGATATCCAGCCCGCTTTGCAAACCGGTATTGACCGGGGCGCGATAGGAATAGGCATATTCAATAGGCTCGCCGCCGATACCGTCGGCTTTCAGATAATGCTCATTAAGCAATTTCGCGGCGTCGATGTCGGGCTGATAGTCGAATTCGTTCAACAGCAGCAGATCGGGTCTCACAGTGCGCAGGATCGCGGCGAGCTGTTGCAGCCCGTTGTGTTCACCGCTTTGCAGTGCGCGGCCCATTGCGCCCGCCGAGCTCATGCCCATTGCGATATTGAAAGTGGCGACCCGGACGACTGTCCGGTCGTCTGCCGGCCGGCAGGCCATCAGAAGAAAGGCACCGGCCAATAAGAAAGCGGTAACGCGCATCGCGGCTGTTCCTTTGGTCTTAAGCCGGTATCATACCGGAGCGTTTATCAAGGACCTATGCCAGCGATGTGGATTGAATCGATTTCCCCGGGCGACGCCAGCGAGCGGCTGTCGGCCCTGTATCGGCGGATTGCCGGTAACAACGGCCATATCGACAATATTCTGCTGGCCCATTCGCTGCGGCCGCATACCCTGGAAGGGCATATGGCCCTTTATAAAAGCGTCCTGCATCACAACGCCAACCGGCTGCCGAAATGGCTGCTGGAAGCGGTGGGCGTGTATGTCAGCCGTTTGAACGGCTGCGAGTATTGCGATCGGCACCACAGCGCCGGACTGGCGCGCTTGATTGCCGATCCGGAGCGGTTCGCGACGCTCAGCGCTTCATTGGACCGGGAATTGCCGGTAGATGGATTCAGACCCGAGGAGCAGGCTGTATTCGAGTACGCCCGGAAGCTGACCCGGGAGCCGGTGGGAGTTACCGAAGACGACCTGCAGGCGCTGCGCACAGCAGGCTATGATGACGGTGCGATCCTCGAACTGAATCAGGTAATTAGTTATTTCGCTTACGCCAATCGAATGGTTCTGGGCCTCGGGGTGGCGATCGATGGAGAAGAACTGGGGCTGTCGCCCAGCAGCGGCGATCAGTCCGATTGGGAACACCGCTGAGTTTGAGGTGCCTTGCGCCCACTTCTTTCGAGTGCAGGCAAAACCAGACGCGCTTAGCGGTGCCTGCTGGCCGGCTTCTTTGCCGTTGGCAAAACCGCCGGCCAAGTCACCTGCATCAAGTCACCTGCACTGCGGTTTCGCTTGAGCGAAGAAGCCTTCTGATTTTGCTGTTAAGCGCGTGATGGCGAAAACCGCAACCGCACGCCCCAAGCTTCTTAGTCTGGGGCCTCCCAGCCCGGCTTCTTTCCTTCGGAAACCGCCGGACTGTCCGGCTTGGGCTACTTCATCAGTTAAAGATTCCAGCCTCTGATTCGCTGCGCGAACCAACCGGCTGGAATCGGCGGTGTTTCTCGTTCGCGTTTGGCTCAAGCAGTTGTAGAAACACCTTTAGGTGCGGATTTGCATTTTGATAAACGATTCGCCGGTCTTCGCGCTTAAAGGCGCTCCTACAGCGCGCTATTTTCAGATAGCGGCTTCACACTAGGCATTAGTCCGACGATTCGGGTTCGGGCAGCAGGCAGTTTTCCGGTCGATTGACCCCGGGAATATCAAAATGGTCGGTGCCGAACTCTTCCTGAATGGTGACCAGGCTTTGCCACAGGCGTTCCCACTGCGCTTCGGCGTGCTCGCCGCTGAAGTGCTCTATGGTGTCTTCTTCGCCGGTGTAGTGGAACGCACGCAGGCTGATGCCTTTGTCCAGTGCGGTCTCGCGATAGGCTTCGAGATTATCGACTTTGTCGTCTGCAACGACAATGCCGCGGGGGGCATTCAGGTCGAGCTTTTTCAACAGTGCCATCAGCATTTCGCCTTTGTGCTGGCCGGCAACGAACAGCACTCCGTCTTCATATAAAACAGGACGGTCGGCATCCTGTGGCTGAAACGGGCCTTCAAACGGTGTATCGGTTTGCAGGTCGCTGTCATCGAAATCGATGCTGTTACGGCGCAGCTCCCGGAATGTGGAGAGCCGGAAATCCGGGCCTCTGGAGGTGATCGCAATCACCTCAACGCCCAGGTCTTGAATTGCTTTGACAATGTCGGCTGCGTCGGGTTGCGTCAGCCGCATCGCACTGGCCCAGTAGAGCGCACCTTGAACCGCCAGCCGGTCGGCGACCAGGTTTTCATCACAGGGGTCGCTCGCCTGCAAGTTCTTTTGCCAGTCGTACCACTGGTCGGAACCCAGATCCTGTTCCATGGCCAGCAAGGTGTTGTCCAAATCGAAAATAACCAGCGTGCGGTTCAGTCCGAAATCGCTGCGTGCCTTGTTGGCTGCGTTTAGCACACGCTTGAGATCATCGGTCTGAACCATAGTGGTCTCCTGCGGTACCGAACAGCGGCCTGCGGCAAACGCCAGCAGCGCGACAACCGCGACCAGGATCAGCCATTTCCAAAACGGGAGCGAACGCAGTGATTGCAGTGGATTGCTCATGGTCGATAAATCGCTTAATGCATTGCCGGCAGAACCGCTAGTTTAAGGCGAGGATCGCCCGGTGTCATGCATTTGCTGATCCGCTAGCAAGAAGAGCACTGCATGACGGCACCGAGCCTGCGGCGTCTATTCGCCGCTTCCCGCACATGGCTTCGTTGAGCGTTGATTCATACTGGGTGATTGCCTACAATAGCGCGCCCTCGAAACGGGGTGACAGAATCTGTCGCCGGCATACTTGCCGTGTATAGTAACGTGAGTTTCACGGAGAGATGCCGGAGTGGTTGAACGGGCTCGCCTGGAAAGCGAGTGTACGGTGTTGAGCCGTACCGAGGGTTCGGGCCGGAGCAGGCGAGAGCCTGCGGAGACCGCGAGCACAGCGGAAGCTGCGCGGAGCAATCCCTCCCGCCGGCGCAATGCGGCGTTAGACAAGACAGATTGAAGTCCAGGTAAGGAGAGGTGCCGGAGTGGTTGAACGGGCTCGCCTGGAAAGCGAGTGTACGGTGTTGAGCCGTACCGAGGGTTCGAATCCCTCCCTCTCCGCCACCAACCCCGCGCAGCGGGGTTCCCAATAGCCTCCAGGGATGAGAACCCGAATGCCGCACAGCGGCATCGGTTCGGGCCGGAGCAGGCGAGAGCCTGCGGAGACCGCGAGCACGCGAAGCGCGCGGAGCAATCCCTCGCTTTTCCGCCAAATCCGCGTAGTGGTTATTTCAGAAACCAGTGCGCTGTCGTTATGCTCTTGAGCCTTCGGCTGGCATTGCTTGGCTATCCCTGGCCAGCAATGCATTCCGCGCATCCCTGCGCTTCACCTATTTTCTGTTAAATCAAACGGGCACAAAGCGTATTCCCGGCGAACGGAGTTCGAGTAGTCATCCTATACTAATAGGTAGTAGGTCGAACAAACGAATGATGAGAAATATCGTAACAAGGGCACGACAATCGGGCTTCTGGTTGATACTGGCGCTGCCGGGGTTGACTCCAATGGCCTGGGTTGTCGGCCAGCATTATTCAATCGGTTTGTGGGCGGCATTAATTCCATTGCTGCTGTTGTTCGGCGTGCTGCCACTGGCCGACAAACTGACCGGTCGTTATACCGGTCCGCACGATCAGGCCGCCACCGACATCACGATGACGCTGCTGCCGATCGCAGCCGCGCTGTTACATATCGTCGGGTCGTTATGGGTGATAGCACAAATCGTTGCCCTGGCACCCAACCCGCTGCTGGCCGCATTGATCTGGGCGGTTCCGATCGGTGACATCAGCGGTATCCTGACGATCAATATCAGCCACGAGTTGGTTCATCGGCGGCGGAAATGGCAGCGGATAATCGGCGGTGGCCTACTGGCTACAGTGTGCTATGGCACGTTTAAGATTGAGCACGTCCGCTGGCATCACATCTGGGTGGCAACGCCTGAAGATCCGTCGACAGCCCGAAAGGGGGAGTCGTTTTACCGTTTTCTGCCGCGCGCGATTCTCGGCAATACTCGGCATGCGTGGCGGATTCAGCAGCAGCGCAACCGCGGACGAGGACCGGTGGCGGCAGTGTTGCATCACGAGGTGTTGTGGCTGAGTCTGCTGAGCCTTGTGTTTGCGGCGAGCCTGTTTGCAGTCTGGGGTTTACCCGGCCTGCTGGTTTTTCTGCTGCAGTCTGTGTTCGCCGTTACCTTGCTGGAGATGATCAACTATATCGAACACTACGGCCTGGTACGCCGGCGCATGGCGAACGGCCGCTGGGCACCGGTGGCGGCCGACCATTCATGGAACAGCGACTATTGGTTGAGCAATATGCTGTTGCTGAATCTGCAACGCCATTCGGATCATCATATTCACGCCGGCAAGGATTTTACCGCACTGGACAGCTTGTCCGATGCGCCGCAGTTGCCTGCCGGATACGCGGCATTGGTCTATGTGGTTTTGCTGCCGCCGCTGTGGCGTAGAATTATCCACCCCAGACTACCGGTTCAACCGGGTCGCCAAACTGGCCAATAGCGGTTGACAAGCGCCTGAGCCGCCGGGATAATTTGCCGCCTTCCGTACAAGCGGAAAGCGGTATTTGGCGTCCACCGCGAAGCGGCGCCCGCAGGGTGAAGGTCAGGATGACCTGAATCCATCCTTCCGGATAGAGGAAGGATGCCCAAAAATTTATAGCGCCCGTAGCTCAGTTGGATAGAGTGTCTGGCTACGAACCAGAAGGTCGGAGGTTCGAATCCTTCCGGGCGCGCCAATAACAAAGGCTGTCCCGGTGGCAGCCTTTTTACATGGCCTGTTTCTGTCGAATCTCTTCACGTGTTTGAGCCCGGCTTTGATTGACGCTGGAGCGCATCCCACGTAACATTTGCGGGTTCGGAGTTCGTCATGTGAAATGATGATTTCGGGGTGTAGCGCAGCCTGGTAGCGCAACTGCTTTGGGAGCAGTGGGTCGGGGGTTCGAATCCCTCCACCCCGACCAGTTGGATGGACCGGATTAAGCGTTTTCTTTGCCACAATGAAAACCGATGACGATCTGGTCAAGGCAAGCGAAAGGCTAGGCGCCTGTAGCTCAACCGGATAGAGCATCGGCCTTCTAAGCCGAGGGTTGCAGGTTCGAGTCCTGCCGGGCGCGCCATATCCGGCAGGTGAGGAGCATGAAAGCGATGGTGGACGTAGCTCAGTTGGTAGAGCACTGGATTGTGGCTCCAGCGGTCGGGGGTTCAAATCCCCTCGTCCACCCCAAACTAAAGAATGATCGAGTAGTCCGTTTCGCCGGTGATGAAACGGCGACCTGGTCATTAGCATGGAAAACGCGTTCGACGCAGTGTTCGAAGAGCAGCGGTTTCATCGCGTCTTGGCCGATATGAAAAGTGCGTTGAAGCCACTGCAAGGGCGTCGCGTTTGACGCTTTTTAGGAGTCGGGCCATTAGCTCAATTGGTAGAGCAGCTGACTCTTAATCAGTTGGTTCGGGGTTCGAGTCCCTGATGGCCCACCACTTTTCAGAAGGTTTCCGGTGGCTTTTGGTCTGCCGGAAACATGACAAGCGAAAGTGGCGGAATTGGTAGACGCGCCAGGTTTAGGTCCTGGTGGGAATTTCCCGTGGGAGTTCGAGTCTCCCCTTTCGCACCAGATTCTGCACTCTGGTTTTCGCGTTGGGTGATATAAGGTATTGAAGTAATGCAAGTTTCTGTTGAAAACACCAGTGCGCTGGAACGCAAGCTGACAGTTCATGTACCGGCAGCGGACATCGACAGCCAGGTATCGGCACGGCTGCAGCAGCTCAGTAAACAGGTTCGGATCAAGGGCTTTCGACCAGGGCGGATTCCAATCAAGGTCATGGAACAGCGTTACGGTCGCCAGATCAGGGAAGAGATCGTCGGACAGGTCATGCAGCAAAGCTTGCGCCAGGCCATTGAGCAGGAATCGCTGCGGCTGGCCGGTATGCCCAAGGTGGATGCCGATCAGGATTCGCTGAGGAAGGGCGATCTGCAATATACCGCGACCCTGGAAGTGCTGCCGGAGATCGGCGATGTAGATGTTTCATCGTTGCAGATTCAAAGACCGGAGGCTTCGGTGACCGGTGAGGACATCGACGACATGCTGCAAACGCTGCGGCGACAACGGGCCACGTGGAGCCCGGCACAGTCCGAGGCGGCCGTCGGTGACCGGGTTCAAGTGGAGTATGTGGCCGAATTTGAAGGCGGCCAGTACCCGCAGGTCGGTAAAGAGCGGGTTGCGATTGTGCTGGGTTCGGATGCGATGTTTGCCGGTTTTGAGGGCGCACTGGAAGGAGTGCTGGCCGGCGATGAGAAAAGCTTCAAGGTTGATTTTCCGGATGCGTTCCGCGGCGAGTTTGTGGCCGGGAAATCGGCCCAGGTCAGTGCCGAGGTACTATCGGTCGAATCGGCCAGCCTGCCCGAGGTCGATGGTGAATTCGCGAAGGCTTTCGGGATCGAAAGCGGCGACCTGGACGACTTGCGCGCCGAGGTTCGGGCAAATTTGGAGCGCGAGCTGTCGACGGCGATGATTTCGATGCTGAAACTGGAGGTGACCAATCAGTTGCTACAGCAGCATGCGGACCTTCAGGTGCCGGAATCGTTGATCGACGAAGAAGCCAAGCAACTGCAGCAGCGGTCGGTGCAGCGGCAGAAGCAGGCCGGGGTTGAGAATCCGGAGGAACAGGATGTCGATTTGTTCCGGGACGCCGCCCGGCGGCGGGTAGCCGCAGGTATGCTGATCGGCGAAATTGCAAAGCAGCAGAACGTCAGTCTGGATCGCGACCGGGTGAAACAGTCGGTGGAAACCATCGCCAGTACCTTTGAAGAACCGCAGCAGGTCGTTGAGCTCTACTACAGCAATCCCAATCTGTTGCAGACAGTGGAAAATTCCGTACTGGAAGAACAGGTGGTCGACTGGGTGCTTGAAAAGGCCACCAGCCAGGCAACGCCGATGTCGTTTAAAGAAGTGATAGCGCGGGCTGCGCAACAACAGTAATCAGCCGTTCAGGTGCGAAAATTATGAGCGATACCAAGGCACTAAATCTGGTTCCGATCGTGGTCGAACAGACCGCCCGCGGGGAGCGGTCCTATGACATCTATTCACGCCTGCTGAAAGAGCGGGTCATTTTTATCGTCGGCCAGATCGATGACCATACGGCGAATCTGATTGTCGCGCAGTTACTGTTTCTGGAGTCTGACAACCCCGAAAAGGACATCAGTATCTACATCAACAGCCCGGGTGGCATTGTGACTGCCGGACTGGCTATTTATGACACGATGCAGTTCATCAAGCCGGATGTCAGCACGATGTGTATTGGTCAGGCCGCAAGCATGGGGGCGCTGCTGCTGACTGCCGGCACCGCCGGCAAACGTTACTGCCTGCCGCATTCCCGGGTGATGATTCACCAGCCGCTAGGCGGGTTCCAGGGGCAGGCTTCCGATATCGACATTCATGCCCGCGAAATCCTCGGTCTTCGCGACCGGCTGAACCAGATTCTGGCCAAACATACCGGGCAGGATGCGGAAACCATTTCCCGCGATACTGATCGCGATCATTTCCTAAGCGCTGACGACGCGCTGAAATACGGTTTGGTCGACCGGGTTTTGGCCGATAGAAATGGTGACTGAGGCCCAAAATCGCGGTAGCATGTGTCGACCGGTGCCTGCATGACAAGATGAGCGAGAACGAGACCAACAATTCCGAGGGCAAGATTCTCTATTGCTCTTTCTGCGGTAAGAGCCAGCATGAAGTCCGCAAACTGATTGCCGGCCCCAGCGTTTATATCTGCGATGAATGCGTCGAACTCTGCAACGACATCATTCGCGAGGAGTTGGAAGAGAGCAAGGTTGCCGAACGCAAGAATCTGCCCAAGCCGCGTGAAATCCACGATTTTCTGAACCAATTCGTCATTGGCCAGGAACTGGCCAAGAAAGTCCTGTCGGTTGCCGTTTACAACCACTACAAGCGGTTGGAATCGGACCAGGAAAAGGACGAAGTGGAACTGGCCAAAAGCAATATTTTGCTGATCGGTCCGACCGGTTCGGGCAAGACGCTGCTGGCCGAGACGCTGGCACGCATGCTGAATGTGCCGTTTACCATTGCCGACGCGACAACGCTGACCGAAGCCGGGTATGTCGGTGAGGACGTTGAGAACATCATTCAGAAATTGCTGCAGAAGTGCGATTACGATGTCGAAAAGGCGCAAACCGGTATTGTCTATATCGACGAAATCGACAAGGTATCGCGCAAGGCCGAAAATCCGTCGATCACTCGCGATGTCTCGGGCGAAGGCGTGCAGCAGGCCCTGTTGAAGTTGATCGAAGGCACCATTGCGTCCGTACCGCCGCAAGGCGGGCGCAAGCACCCGCAGCAGGAATTCCTGCAGGTCAATACCGCCAATATCCTGTTTGTCTGCGGCGGTGCGTTCGCCGGCCTGGAAAAAGTGATTCAGCAGCGCTCCCAGTCGACCGGCATCGGATTTTCGGCGGAGCTGCGCACGACCGAGGCGCAAAACAATATTACCGCGCTGTTAAAAGACGTGCAGCCGGAAGATCTGGTCAAATATGGACTGATTCCCGAATTCGTCGGTCGTCTGCCGGTGGTCGCAACGCTGGAGGAACTGGACGAGAATGCATTGGTGCAGATTTTGACCGAACCGAAAAACGCCGTCATCAAGCAGTACAAGAAACTGTTCGAAATGGAACAGTGCGAACTGGAAGTTCGCGATGATGCGCTGATTGCCATCGCCCGTAAGGCAATGGCACGCAAAACCGGCGCGCGCGGGCTGCGGACCATTATGGAAAACGTCCTGCTGGACAGCATGTACGATATTCCGTCGCTGGACGGGGTCAGCAAAGTGGTCATTGACGAAGCCGTGATCGAAGGCGATGCCGAGCCGTATCTGATTTACGACGGCAGTCAGACCCCGAAAGCTGCTGCCGAGTAAACCCGCCGAGCGTGTCTGCCGGTCGCCCCGGCAGCCCTTGAAATCTGCCGTTCAAACGCCAATATCATGTCGGTCGTCAACGCCAACCGCACTTGCACACTCAATCGCCGTCAACATAGTATGTTGAAAGCGGTGCCGGTTGGGCCCCACTATAATTATTAAATAGAGGAATCCATGGCTACTCAGGATCCGAACGCCAGTATCTTGTCGCGCAGCGCAGCACCGACCCCGGTTTTATCGCTGCGGGATGTGGTGGTATACCCGTATATGGTCATCCCGTTGTTTGTCGGCCGCGAGCGCTCCATTATGGCCCTGGAACAGGCCATGAACGTCGACAAACGGATTTTGCTGATCACCCAGAAAAGCCCCGAAATCGACGACCCCAGCGATGAGGACCTGTTTGAGGTTGGTACCCTGGCCAATGTACTGCAGCTTCTGAAGCTGCCGGACGGCACGACCAAGGTGCTGGTGGAAGGCGATCTGCGGGTCCGGGTTACCGATATCGGCGACAGCGAAGGCTACTATGCCGCCCGCTGGGAGCCGTTAAGCCTGGACGACGATGCGGATGAGCGCGAGATGGAAGTCGTGATGCGCTCGCTGATTTCCTTGTTCGAGCAATACGTCAAGCTGAACCGCAAGATTCCGCCCGAGCTGCTGACCACGCTCGCCGGTATCGACGATGCGAGCCGTCTGGCCGACACCGTGGCCGCGCATATGGCGATCAAGATCGAAGAAAAACAGGCACTGCTGGAGATCGGCAGCGCGCATCAGCGAATGGAACGGCTGATGGCTCTGATCGAGGCCGAAATCGACGTGCTGCAACTGGAGAAGCGTATTCGCGGGCGGGTCAAAACCCAGATGGAGAAAAGCCAGCGCGAGTACTACCTGAATGAACAAATGAAGGCCATTCAGAAAGAACTGGGCGATCTGGATGATTCCCCGAACGACCTGGAGGACATTGCCCGGCGGATAGAAGAAGCCGGCATGAGCAAGGAAGCCAAGGAAAAAGCGAACTCGGAGCTGAACAAGCTGAAGATGATGTCGCCGATGTCTGCTGAGGCCACCGTGGTCCGCAACTACGTCGACTGGATGCTGAACGTGCCGTGGAAGAAGCGTTCGCGCATTCGGCGCAATATCACGGAAGCGGCCGATATTCTAGAAGCCGATCACTACGGGCTGGACAAGGTTAAAGAGCGTATCCTCGAATACCTGGCCGTGCAGCAGCGAGTGAAGAAACTGAAGGGGCCGATACTGTGTCTGGTCGGTCCGCCCGGTGTTGGCAAGACCTCGCTGGGGAGATCCATCGCCCGGGCCACTGGCCGCAAGTTTGCCCGCATGTCGCTGGGCGGTGTGCGCGACGAGGCCGAGATACGCGGCCACCGCAGAACCTATATCGGCTCCATGCCGGGCCGGGTGCTGCAGAATATGGCCAAGGTCGGAACCCGCAATCCGCTGTTCATGCTTGATGAGCTGGACAAAATGTCGATGGATTTTCGCGGCGACCCGTCTTCGGCGCTGCTTGAAGTCCTCGATCCGGAGCAGAACAACAGCTTTAACGATCACTACCTTGAGGTGGATTTCGACCTCAGCGAAGTGATGTTTATCGCGACTGCCAATTCGCTCAATATACCGCCGGCCTTGCTCGATCGTATGGAGATCATCCGTATTCCGGGTTATACCGAGGACGAGAAACTGAAAATCGGTGTGCGTTATCTGCTGCCGAAACAGCGGGCTCAGCACGGCCTGACGGAAGAAGAATTGCAGATCAGCGAAACTGCGCTGCTGGACATCATTCGCTACTACACGCGGGAATCCGGCGTGCGCAGCCTGGAACGCGAAATCGCGAAGCTTTGCAGAAAGTCGGTAAAACGGCTGGCGCTGAACGACAAGACCAGGAAAATCGCTATCGGCACCCGCAATCTGGCCAAGTTCCTCGGTGTCAGACAGTACCGCTACGGCGTTGCGGAGACGCGCAACGAGGTCGGGCAGGTCACCGGACTGGCCTGGACCGAGGTCGGCGGTGAGTTGCTTCAGGTGGAGGCAACACTGGTGCCGGGCAAGGGCCGTCTGTTGCATACCGGGCGGCTGGGCGATGTGATGCAGGAATCGATTCAGGCCGCGATGACGGTCGTTCGCAGCCGATCCCAGGGCCTGGGTATCGACAGCGACTTCTACGCCAAGCACGACGCGCATGTGCATGTTCCCGAAGGGGCGACGCCGAAGGACGGCCCCAGCGCCGGCATTGCGATGTGTACCGCGGTGGTTTCTGCGCTGACCCAGATTCCGGTGCGGTCGGACGTTGCAATGACAGGGGAAATCACCCTGCGCGGCAAGGTGCTGCCGATCGGCGGTTTGAAAGAAAAGCTGCTCGCGGCGCACCGTGGCGGCATTCGCCAGGTCGTTATTCCGAAAGACAACGAAAAAGACCTGGCTGACATACCGAAAAATATCCTGCGGAAAATTGAAATTCAGCCGGTGGAATGGATAGATCAGGTGCTCGAACTGGCCCTGGTTGAGATGCCCCAGCCACGCGAGCAGCAAGTGCCTGCAGCGAGCCCGGCGACAGAAGAAAACACGGCCGAAGTGAGGCCACATTAGTTACGAATTATTTCGTTGAACGACTGGCGAAATAGGGCTTTTCGTTACACTTGAAGCGCTTGCGTCTGCTATCTCCAATGAGAATGATGAAAACGCTTGAAAGCGAGTTGCGCCGCTGTCTGCCAGTGGTATAACATGACTGACTTCGGCCTTACAGCCCTTGGGCTGTAAGGCTTTCAAGCGATCCCGGCCTGATTCGGAGTATCGTGCGATAAGTGGTGCATGCCCTGATCGTTTCCAATCGGTGCGGTAATGTTAAGAGCTCATATAAGTATATGAACACAATCGGAGTGTAAGAATGAATAAATCTGAATTAATCGAAGCAATGGCGGATGCAGCGGGTCTGAGCAAAGCGGATGCCGGCCGTGCTTTGGACGGTTTTGTCGGTAGCATCACCAAGGCACTGAAGAAGGGTGATACGGTGTCTCTGGTGGGCTTCGGTACCTTCTCTGTGAAGAAGCGTGCAGCGCGTACCGGACGCAATCCGCGTACGGGCGAAACCATCAAAATCAAGGCCTCTAAGAACCCCGCATTTAAGGCTGGTAAAGCCCTTAAGGATGCCGTAAACTAGCGCCCCTTTCTGATCGGGTGCTTAGCTCAGTTGGGAGAGCATCGCCCTTACAAGGCGAGGGTCGGCGGTTCGAGCCCGTCAGCACCCACCAGAATCAGGAGTGGTAGTTCAGTTGGTTAGAATACCGGCCTGTCACGCCGGGGGTCGCGGGTTCGAGTCCCGTCCACTCCGCCAAATGCTAGAGGGCGCCGTAACGGCGCCCTTTGTATATTGGCATGCTGTATCTGCCGCCCAGCGTATACTGAGGTGGGTATACTAAGGTGGCGCACGGCGGGGTGGCGCATGCCGGCCCGCCGGCGGATAGCCTTCGGGCCGAAGGGGTTTATTTTGAACGACATTGACAGGTCTTAGCTAATGCTTCAAACCATACGCGACCGGCTGAGCGGATTGCTGGCCTTTATTATCCTGATCATACTGGTCATTCCGTTCGCGTTTGTCGGGATCAACAATTACTTCGTCAGCAACCCGGAAAACAACGTGGCCCGGATCAATGACGAGGTGATCTCCATTGCCGAATACCAGAGCAGCTTTCAGCAGTTTCTGGCCCGACAGCGGGCCCGCTTCGGCGCGAACTTCGACGTTACCTTTTTTGATCAGCCGATTATGCGGCGCCAGCATCTGGATGCGCTGATTAATACCGAGATTTTGCAACAGGTCGGCCAGAAAAACGGCCTCGCGGTATCCGAAGAGGAACTGCAGTCGCTGATCGCCAATACCGCGGCCTTTCAGTTGGACGGGCGCTTCAATCAAGAGGTATATCTGAACCTGCTGACCAACCAGGGTCTGTCGCCGGCCTCCTATCAGCGGCAGCTTGCCCAGGACGTGGTCAACAGCCAGTTGCCCGAGGCGGTACTGTCCAGTGCGATTGCAACCCAGCATGAAATCGAGACGTATGCCCGGCTGCAAAACCAGACCCGCGATTTCAGTGCACTGGTGATTCCATCGGCCAAATTTACCGACGGTGTGGAGGTGGACGATGCCGACATACAGTCCTACTACGAAGACCATGCCGGTCAGTACATGAGCGAGGAGCAGGTCAGCATCGAGTATATCGAGCTGTCCGTGCAGAATTTTACTGCCGGCATTGAGCCGACAGAAGACATTCTGCGGGCGCGCTACGAGGAGCAGAAAGCGCGTTTCGTGAATCCGGAGCGCCGTCTGGCCTCGCATATCCTGCTGAATCTGGCCAGCGATGCTGACGAGGCTGCAGTAGAGACCGCTCGCCAGCGGGCCGAGGAGCTATCGAAACAAGCCAGGGCCGGGCAGGATTTCGCCCAATTGGCAAGTGAGCATTCCGACGACCCGGGTTCGGCAGCGAACGGCGGCGATCTGGGCTGGGTTGAGCCCGGTGTGATGGTCAAATCGTTCGAAGACGCACTGTATGCGCTGGGCAAAAATGATATTTCCGACCCGGTACGCAGCGGTTTCGGTTTCCATGTGATCCAATTGCGCGACATCGAACCGTCCGAAGGCATGTCTTTCGAAGAAGCGTGGCCGCAACTGGAGCAGGAATTCCAGGAAGAAGAGGCCGACCGGCTGTACCTGGAGCAGGCCGACCGGTTGGTCGATCTGATTTATGAAGACCAGGGTAGTTTGGCGCCGGCCAGCGATACGCTGGGGCTGGAAATCAAGACAGCCGGGCCTTTTGGTCGCGGCGGCGGCGAAGGCATTGCCGCCGACCGGGGCGTGATCGATGCCGCTTTTTCCGATCTGGTGCTGCTGGAAGGCGCGAATAGCGAGCCGGTGGACCTGGGCTCGAATCATCTGCTGGTCCTGCGCGTCAGTGAGCACCTGCCCAGCGCGCAACAGGCTCTGGAGGCGGTTAGCGATCAGATTCGCGAGGAATTGCGCCTGAAGGCCGCGACAGAGGCGGCCAAGGCCGAAGCCGAAGGTGTGGCTGCGGCGCTGGCGGGCGGTGAAGACCTGGCAGCGCTGGCCGGGCCGCTGGAACTGGCAGTGACCGAAGCGCAGGGAGCGACCCGGCGCGATTTCCAGCACGGCCAGGAACTACTCGAGCAGATCTTCAAGCTACCGGTCAATGCCGTCGAAACGGCGCGGGTCGTGCCCGTGGGTGAGGACTATGCGGTAGTGACTATGCAGACCGTAAAGGATGGTGAACTGGATGCGGCATCGATCCAGAATGCGCAGTTTCAACGAATTGTCGCAAACGCCAGCGGCACCGTCGAAAATTCCGGCTTGCTGGACCAGCTCAGAGCCCAGGCGGACATCGAAATCTTCGAGAACAATATCGCGCGGCAGTAGCCTGCTGCCGGGAAGCCGCATCTGAAAATCCCCACGCTCGTAGGAGCGTCTTTAGATGCGATGGTCAGCGTGCTAGCACCCTGAAGGTTAACGACAGCTATTCGCGTAAAGGCGCTCCTACGCAAGATCATGGAATCCATAGACTCATGCCATAGCCCAGGCTGGACAGTTCGGCGGTTTTCCGAAGGAAAGAAGGCGGGCTGGGAGGCCCCGGACTAAGAAACTTGGGGCGCTC